>JAQXVY010000049.1 GCA_029225165.1 Oscillospiraceae bacterium | reverse complement strand
CCTTTACGGACTTTTAAACCTTGCCAAAAAGGCAGGTCTTACAAAGGTTTATGTTCACGCTTTCCTTGACGGACGAGATGTTCCGCCTTCATCTGCAAAGGATTTTGTAATTGAATGTGAAGAGGAAATGAAGAAAATCGGTGTAGGCAAAATAGCCACAGTTATGGGCAGATACTACGCAATGGACAGAGATAACCGTTGGGACCGTGTTGAAAAGGCATATTCCGCTATGGTTTACGGCGAGGGCGAAAAGGCTGTTTCTGCTCCCGAGGCTGTTCAGAACTCCTACGACAAGGACATTACAGACGAATTTGTACTGCCAACCGTAATTGAGGGTGGCGACACAATCAAAGAAAATGACTCTGTTGTATTCTTCAACTTCCGTCCTGACAGAGCAAGAGAAATCACCAGAACACTTGTTGACGAGGCTTTTGACGGTTTTGAAAGAAAGAACGGATTTTTCCCACTGACATATATCTGTATGACGCAGTATGATGCAACAATGCCTAATGTAGATGTTACATTTAAGCCACAGTCACTTGTAAACACCCTTGGGGAATACATCTCCAATCAGGGTATGACTCAGCTGAGAATTGCCGAAACAGAGAAGTATGCTCATGTAACCTTCTTCTTTAACGGCGGTGTTGAAAAGCAGTACGAAAACGAGGACAGAATCCTTGTTAATTCTCCAAAGGTTGCAACATACGATATGCAGCCTGAGATGTCTGCTTATGAGGTTTGCGACAAGTGCTGTGATGCTATCAAAAGCGGTAAGTACGATATGATTATCCTCAACTTTGCAAACTGCGATATGGTAGGTCACACAGGGGTATTCAATGCTGCTGTTGAGGCTGTTGAGGCAGTTGACACCTGTGTAGGCAAGGTTGTTGACGCAATCAAGGAAATGGACGGTGTGGCTCTTATCACAGCAGACCACGGTAATGCCGACAAGATGTATGAGGATGACGGTTCTCCTTTCACTGCCCATACAACAAATCCTGTTCCTTTCTGCGTTGTTAACTATCCTTGTACTCTTCGTGAGGGCGGAAAGCTTGCAGACATTGCACCAACAATGCTGAAAATCCTTGACCTTCCACAGCCAAATGAAATGACAGGAAAGTCTATTATTGAATAAACCCATATTTCAAATAATGTTAAACCGCACTTCGGTGCGGTTTTCTTATTTTATTATATATTTTCACTAAAACAAAACACATATTTTTTACATACGCAATTCTTGAATTATTCATAACTTTTATCTATAATAAAAGGAGAGGTGATTTTATGAAGAAGTTTATTTCGGCAATTCTTGCCATTACGATTATTGTCACACTGTTTTCATTCGGCGGTACAGCAAATGCAGCAACAACTACCTTTAACGGAAAAAAAGCAGTTAAGGGCGAAATAGTTTACGCTACATATGCAATGAAAGCACCTAAGGTTATGGAGGACATTCAGGCATATGCCAAGTTTTCATCCGGACTAAAGCTTTTGTCCGTAAGCTTTAGTGATAAAATGAAAACAGGAAGTTTCTTTTACAAGGCGCATCCTGACAGGGTTAACTTTAATTCCGTTTGTATTATGGAGCCTATGGATTTCACCAAATCCACAAATATTATTACAATGAAATTTAAGGTTACAGGCTCAGGCAAGCTCTCCACTTCCTTTGTATTAGAGGTTATGGACAGCGTGGACGGAGTTCACTACGGAAAAAATCAGACCGATTCCCATTACAACCAGCTTAAATTCCAAAAGAAAACAAAAATGATGGTGTATTCTGTTAACCTTAACAAAACAAGCATAAAGGTTAAGGTTGGCAGAAAAAAACAGCTTTACAAAACAATAACGCCGTCAAGCGCAAGTAATAAGGCAGTTCAGTGGTATAGCAGTAACACAAAAATTGCTACTGTAAATTCCAAAGGTGTAGTCAAGGGGATAAAAAAAGGCTCCTGCTATATCACCTGCAAGGCAAAGGACGGCAGCAACAAATACAGAAGATGTAAGGTTACAGTAAGATAATATTTTCACTGCAAACCAAATAAAAAAGAACAAATCGGGTACAGTATTTTGAAAAGTACCCGATTTTTTTGTATCAATATTTCCCTAATTACACTACATCAAAACAAAAAACACCCCCAGCGGGATGTTTCCTTTCATTTTATCTTCAATTAATTCCCAAATACATTCTATGGAACAATATTCACAACCCAAGTCAGCTTTCTGGTGGGATAACCTTTTACATAAGCAGTAATGTTTGCCGTGCCACATTCTATGCCTGTTACAAGACCGGTTGAATCAACCGTGGCAACATTAGTGTCACTGCTTGAGAATGTAAGGCAATTGCACCTCAAACTTGTTATGAAATCAAAGTTATTTATGGTAGTTGATAATTGATAGGCTTTAAGAGTTCTTTGACATGTGGATGGAATATCGACGACATTTTCTTTTTGGCGAAGAATTACTCTGCTCTTTTGAATTGGAATAGAGTATGTAATTGTTTTGTCCTTCGGCCGAGAAACATTCCTGCTCGTTTTGTTGTCCACAAAAAACTGTTCCCAATATATAACTCCGTCAGCCTTAAAGCATCCTACACCCATACTTCTGTAATATTTGCTAAGTATGTTTCTCCTGTGGGACGGACTGTTCATCCAAGCGTTAACTACCTGCTCGGGAGTTTTTTGATTGACAGCAATATTTTCGGCTACACGATATTTCCAATTGAAAACACTAAAAGGATTTTGTTCTCCGTTTGGTCTGCCGTGTGAATAACAAAGTGATATTTCAGCCGCTCTGCGTGACGAAGCATTCATAAGCTCCGCACTCATTTTTAATTGTGAAAGCCCTCTTTTAGTACGCTCATTATTTATAAGCTGAAACACCCTGAATTCATAACTATAAAGGACTCTGCCCTGTACCTTTTCGTACACTATTGTTGATGCACCTGCATTAAATGTGTTAAGCATAGGAAATGATGACACTAAAATCGCAAATATTAGTATCAATGAAAGTTTCCTTTTGATTTTATTCATTTCCTACACCTCAAAATAAATTTCCGTTCCTTAATTAATCAATATTTTATAAGTTTAAAAATACGCAAAATGTCGGAAAGGACCACACAAGGTGGTCCTTTCCAATGGAAGAAAGAGAATAGAGAATTTAAAAATTCTCAAGAAATGGAGAACAAATTAAAGTACAATAGCTGTGGAAAAATCCAAAACTATCTATTAAGCTATTATCAATCGCAATTATTTTTTGCGTCTTCAATTACTTTTTCTGCAACATTTGCAGGAGCATCCTCATATCTGACAAAGTCAAATGTGTAGTAGCCTCTGCCCTGTGTTGCCTGACGGATAAATGTGTTAAAGTCACCCATCTCCGCCATTGGAACTTCGGCGTCAATTACCTGCATATTATTTTCGCCTGATTCCATTCCAATCACTCTGCCACGGCGCTTTGTAACCTCGCCCATTACATCACCCATACTGCTGTCGGGAACTGTAACCTTGAGTGAACCAACAGGCTCAAGCAATGTAGGCTGTGCCTGTGGCAAACCGTTTTTGTAGGCTATTGTCGCAGCCATTTTAAACGACATTTCAGAGGAGTCAACAGGGTGGTAGCTTCCGTCATAGAGATTTGCCTTCAGACCCACAACAGGGAATCCTGCAAGAGGGCCTTTCTTAATAGCGTCCTGAAGTCCCTTTTCTACTGCCGGGAAGAATCCCTTTGGAACTGCACCGCCTACAACAGTCTGCTCAAACACAAGACCTTCACTGTCGCAAGGTGAAAATTCAATCCATACATCACCGAACTGTCCGTGTCCGCCGCTTTGCTTTTTGTGACGACCTTGAACCTTAACAGTGCCACGGATTGTTTCACGATATGCTACCTTTGGCTTTCTCAGCTTAACATCAATGTTGTACTTTGATTTTAGTTTGCTGACAATGACATCAAGCTGTTGTTCGCCAAGACCTGTAACAACCCTTTCGTGGGTTTCGTGATTGTGTATATATCTAATTGTAGGGTCTTCCTCCATAAGCTTAAGGATACCCTGTGTGATTTTTTCTTCATCATCCTTACTGTCGGCATATACAGCCATAGAGTAGTTTGCAACGGGATATTCTATGCCCTCCAAAGCTACTTTTCTAAGCGGTGAACAAATTGTATCCCCTGTGAGGGTATCACCCAGCTTTGGAATTGCACCAATATCTCCGGCACCGATAAACTGTGCGTCCTCTTGCTTTTTACCTCTTACAGTAAGCACCTTAGTAATTCTTTCGCTTGCACCTGTCCTCATATTGATAAGAGGAGTGTCGGCAGAAACTTTACCGCTTACAACCTTAACATAGCTTAGCTTTCCTACAAATGGGTCAACTACTGTTTTAAATACCACTGCAGCAGCAGCACCGTCAGAGTTTACAGCCACTTCAACCGGCTCGCCATTAACATCTGTTCCGATTTCATCTCCGGAATCCGCTTTTGGTGCAAGCCAAATTAATGAGTTAAGCAACTGGTCAATTCCGTATGTATTGTGTGCGTCACCGCAGAAAACAGGGATAATTGTACCTTCTCGTACACCTTGTGAAACACCTAAGATAATCTCCTCAGGGGTAAATTCTTCACCCTCAATAAACTTCTCAAGCAGTTCCTCGGAGGTTTCTGCAACAGCTTCCTTAATAGCTTCTCTAAGCCCTTCAAATCTGCTGCCAAGGTCAGGCATATCCACCGGTTCAACCTTTCCGCCCTCGGAGTACTTGTATGCTCTGTATTCAAAGAGGTTAACATAAACCTCAGCCTTACCGTCTTCAATATATGGAACAACCACCGGACAAACCGCAGGTCCAAAGGTGGACTTCAAATCTTCAAAAACACGATAAAAACGGGCGCTCTCATCACAAAGGCCGTTAACAAAGAACATCTTTGTCTTGCCTTGGCGGGTAGCCATATCAACTACCTTTTCTGTTCCGACATCAATACCGTCTTTGCCTGAAACAACAACCAAAACACTTTCGGCAGCCCTAAAGCCTTCGGAAATTCCTCCTGCAAAATCAAACAAACCCGGTGTATCTATGAGATTAATCTTTGTGTTTTTCCACTCAACAGGTGCAACCGCAGACAGGACAGAAACCTTTCTTTTAACTTCTTCTGGGTCATAATCCAAGGCTGTGTTGCCCTCATCAATCTTACCCAATCTGCCTACAGCGCCGGTCAGGTAAAGAATACTCTCTGCAACAGATGTTTTACCGGAACCGCTGTGACCCGCAAGTGCTATATTAAGTATTTTACGGGATTCATAATTTCTCATTGGAATAAACTCCTTAATAAAAATTTATAATAAAAATATTTGTTCTTCTGTTTACAATTAGATTATATCACCCTTGTTAAAAATATACAATAATTTTTCTGTGTTTGTAATTAAATTTATCCTATTCAACAAATACAAAGGCTTATTCTTGTTACATTTCACAGTTGACCTGTGTATTTTGCATAAATAATCACACTCAATTTTATGCAATTCACTTAAAATAATTGACAGATTTCACCCAAAAGTATGTGCAAAAATGCCGACCCCATACAAGGAGCCGGCATTTTTTCGTAAGTAATTATTAAGAATTTCCCAATATTTACAAAAACAATTTTAGTTATATTGTTGATACAGTGTTATTTTTCAAAAACAGCACCCTGAGAAGAAGAAGTAACAAGCTTTGAATATCTCTTTAGATAGCCTGACAATTCCTTTTCAGGCATAACAAAGTTTTTCTTTCTTTCTTCAATTACAGCGTCCTCAACATTGAGGGTAAGTGTTCTATTGGTAATATCAACTGTGATTGAATCTCCCTCTTCAACAAGTCCGATAAGTCCGCCTGCTGCTGCCTCAGGACAAATATGACCGATTGACGCACCTCTTGTAGCACCGGAAAAACGTCCGTCAGTAATCAGAGCAACCTCTTTATCAAGACCGGCGCCTGCAATAGCTGAGGTTGGAGAAAGCATTTCTCTCATTCCCGGACCGCCCTTAGGACCTTCGTAACGGATAACAACAACATCACCGCTGTTGATTTTTCCTGCCAAAATTGCATCGTTTGCATCTTCCTCGCAGTTAAATACCCTTGCAGGACCTGTGTGCTGCATCATTTCAGGTGCAACAGCCCCCTGCTTTACAACTGCTCCCTCAGGTGCCAAATTGCCCTTTAGGATTGCAATACCGCCGTCCTGACGAAGTGGGTTTTCAACTGTGTGGATAATCTCACCGTCAGGCTCCTTTGCACTTAAAATTCTTTCCCCAACTGTACCCATAACTGTGAGGCAATCCTCGTTGATAATGCCCTTCTTTGAAAGCTCCTTCATAACAGCAGGGATACCGCCCATCTTGTTAAGGTCTGTGATGAAGATTTTTCCTGCCGGATTCAGCTTGCAAATCTGGGGAGTTCTCTTGGAAATTTCGTCGATAACATCAATGCTTACAGGAACATCAGCCTCATAAGCGATTGCAAGAAGATGAAGAACTGTGTTTGAAGAACAACCAAGAGCCATCTCACAGGTAAGGGCATTTTCAAAGCTTTCCTTGTTGATAATATCCCTTGGTCTGATGTCATTTTCCAACAGGTACATTACCCTTTCACCGGCATCCTTAGCAAGTCTGCGTCTGCCTGCCTCAACAGCAGGAATAGTGCCGTTGAAGGGCAAACCCATACCAATAGCCTCTGTAAGGCAGTTCATTGAGTTTGCTGTGTACATACCTGAGCAGGAGCCACAGGTAGGACAGCAGTTGTCCTCGTACTCTGTAAGCTCTTCCTCTGTGATTTTTCCGCTGGCACAGGCGCCAACATATTCAAACATTTCGGAAAGTCCGTATCTTTCGCCGTCCTTTTCACCGGGGAGCATTGGGCCGCCGCTGACGAATACTGACGGAAGATTTAGACGACAGGCTGCTATAAGCATACCCGGAACAATCTTATCACAGTTAGGAATAAATACAACTGCATCCAAAGGATGAGCTGTAAGCATAATTTCGATAGAGTCGGCAATAAGCTCTCTTGAACACAGGGAATACTTCATACCCTTGTGATTCATAGCAATACCGTCACAAACTCCGATTGTATTAAATTCAAATGGAACACCACCGGCATTGCGGATTCCTGCCTTTACATTCTCGGCAATTTCGTCAAGGTGCTTATGTCCGGGAATGTAGTCGCTCTTTGCAGAAACAACAGCAACAAATGGCCTTTTCATTTCACTTTCTGTAATACCCATAGCCTTCAAAAGAGAACGGTGAGGTGCTCTTGTAGGGCCCTTTTTAATTAAATCTGAACGCATAATAATACCTTCTTTATATAAATTTTATGAATTTGCAAGTGGTTTCATTGTGGGGAAGGCGATAACATCACGGATGCTTGATGAATCGGTCAGGAGCATTACAAGTCTGTCAATGCCCATTCCCATTCCGCCTGTTGGGGGCATACCGTATTCCATAGCTGTGAGGAAATCCTCATCAATCATATTAGCCTCGTCATCCCCTGCCTCACGGAGCATCATCTGATGTTCAAATCTGCCTCTCTGGTCGATTGGGTCGTTAAGCTCGGTATAGGCATTGGCAAGCTCTCTGCCTGTTACAAAGAATTCAAATCTTTCAACAAGCAAAGGATTGTCGCCCTTTCTCTTTGTAAGAGGAGAAATTTCAACAGGGTAATCTGTAATAAATGTTGGCTGAACCAGCTTGTCCTCTACATATTCATCAAATGCTGCTGCAAGGATATTGCCCCAGGTGTCGGTTGACTTAACCTCAAGGTGAAGCTCCTTTGCAACTTCCTTCGCCTTTTCGGTGTCGCCCATAAATTCGCTGAAATCAACGCCTGAATATTCCTTAACAGCGTCAAGCATTGTCATACGCTTAAAGGGTGTGGCAAGGGAAATTTCCTGACCCTCATATGTTATCTGGTCTGTGCCGTTTACTGCAAGGCAGGACTTATTAACAAGCTCCTCGGTAATGTCCATCATACCGTTGTAGTCTGTATATGCCTGATAAAGCTCAATAGTTGTGAACTCAGGGTTATGCTTAACATCCATACCCTCGTTTCTGAAGATTCTGCCGATTTCATACACTCTTTCCATACCGCCGATAATAAGCCTTTTAAGAGGAATTTCGGTGGCGATTCTCATATACATATCAATGTCAAGGGTGTTGTGGTGAGTGATAAAAGGTCTTGCAGATGCACCGCCGGGGATTGTGTTTAAAACAGGAGTTTCAATTTCTACAAAATCCTTACTGTCCATAATGTTGCGGATAGTGGAAACAATTTTACTTCTCTTGACAAAAGTTTCCTTAACCTCCGGATTCATAATAAGGTCAACCTCACGCTGACGGTATCTCAAATCCACATCCTTTAGTCCGTGGTACTTTTCAGGTAATGGCAAAAGTGACTTTGAAAGGAGCTTTACACCTGTTGCGTGAACAGACACTTCACCCATTTTTGTTTTGAACACAAAGCCTGTACATTCCATAATGTCGCCGATGTCCCACTTTTTAAGACCCTTGTAGGTATCCTCACCAAGGTCGTCAAACTTTGCGAAAATCTGCATTTTTCCCGAACGGTCATGCAAATCCATAAACATAACCTTACCTTTGCCACGCTTGGACATAATTCTGCCTGCAATGGTAACGGTCTTGCCCTCTAACTCCTCAAAATTATCGGAAATATCCTTGTTAAGTGTATCTCTTGATGAAGTGTTGACCATATATGGGTCGTTGCCTGCAGCCTGAAGCTCCGCCAACTTATCACGGCGAACCTTTAGCAAATCTCCGCCGTTGTTCTTATTCTGATTATTCTGCTCTCCCATTACTATTTTCCTTTCCGATATAAAAGGCAGTCAACAGACTGCCTTAATCAATAAAATTATACTTAAAATTAGCTGTCTGACAAATTATTTTAGAATTTCAATCACCTTGTAAGCCACTACACCACCCGGAGTTTCAATTTCTGCAACATCGTCAACAACCTTGCCAATAAGACCCATACCAACAGGGCTTTCGTCAGAAATCTTCATTTCCTTTGGGTTGCTTTCGTTAGAGCCTACAATGCGAACAGTCATTTCTTTATCTGTGGCTATGTTTTTAATGACAACAGTGCTGCCAACATGAACCTTGTCGTTGTTTATTTCGCTTTCGTCAATGAGAACAGCATTTTTAAGGCTTGCCTCAATGTCTGCAATTCTGGCTTCAAGGATAGCCTGCTCGTTTTTAGCGTCATCATATTCAGAGTTTTCCGAAAGGTCACCGTAGGAACGGGCAACTTTGATTTTTTCTGCAATCTCTTTTCTTTTTTCGCCCTTGAGAACTTCAAGCTCCTCTTCTAATCGTTTAAGACCTTCTTCTGTGAGCATAACCGGTTTTGCCACTTAAAACACATCCTTTTTTTCTTAAATATATACTATTTAATTATATCATTCTTATTCGTTATGTCAAGCAGTTAAAATGGCAGTTTATCAAGATATTTATAAGATATTTATAAGAAGTTACCCAGATATTTGCCTAAACTTTTTACTGTGCAGGTAGAATTTTCATTATAGGACACCCTGGGCACCGTTGTACCCAAAAAATACTTTCTCCCCTTGCTGTACAAAGCTGATGCAAAATACATTTCGTCCATATCATCACACATCAGTCTGCGGTATTCCTCCGGCAGAGTGCAGGTGTAATTCCAGTAGCAAACAGCCGGTATTTCCACCTGAGGTTTTTCGCTTGTAAGGACAACAGCCCTTTTGTTAAGGTCAATTCTCTTTTGAATTTTACAGGGGGCAATCACAAAATCTGCGTCCCTTATTCGGGTGAGCCTGTTTGTATAAACAAGGCTCACACCCTGCTTTTCCATCATTTTTTCACTCAAAATCTCGTATTTTTCCTTGTTGCCTGTAACCACCACAAGGTTATCTGTAAGGGTACAAAGCTTCCACAAAAAATCACTTTCGCTCCCGTCTGCATCAACAAAGGCAACATTCAGCTTTTGAGGATTTTCCATTGAATTAAGGGTATGATAGGCAAAATTGCAGGTCATCTTTTTTGCAAAGGTATTGTCGCAAAATCTTACTAATCCCGAATCTTTTGGGAAATTTATTTTGTCACTGCAAATCAGACTTCCGGCTTGAACACCTGCCAATTTTCGTACAGCATCCCAGTTTATTCTATCCCTATAATTGATATATGTAATTCTGCGAACAGCAAGTTTTTTGCCGTCTAAGTAGCTTTCAATTATCCTATCTTTATAAAAAATAGAAAATAGCCTTTTTATTCCTGTGAGCTTTCTATCCTCAACAGTAAATGTAGTAAACATAAAAACACCCCGCATACAATACTAATATGCGGGGAAAAATGATTTATTAATAAAAACAGTTTACAAGTCAATGTCGTCAACTTAAGAACATTTATACTCAGTGGTCTGCACCACTCGTCCTGTCATTCTGAAAGAGCGTAGCGACTGAAGAATCTTAACGGAAAGCAGTAGTGCATAAAGCGACACTATCAGGTTATAGGAATGTATGATTTCTCTAACAAAATGTGTGGTATAGGAAGGGGATTCCTCGACAAGCTCGGAATGACAGAGTGGTGACTCGGAATGACAGTTTGTGGATTTTTTCCTTAAGTGGACAACATTGGTTTACACATATAAAAACAGGCGAAAAGTATATGCCTTTCGCCTGTTTTACACTATTTTGTTGTAGTTTCTTGGGGATTGTCCTTTAGTACCGATTTTTTAATGAGAACATAGGAGCCGTCAGAAATTTTACAGCTCTTATAGTCCTTAAATTTATCGGCGTCATACTTGTTTTCGGGAACATAGATTATATTTTCCTTGTCTATGCTTTGCACATACTGAGATGCCAAAGCATTCCTAAGCTCATCTTCGTTAATCTCTCCGCCGTAGCTTTCCCTGATTGCAGAGTCAACCTCGTAAAGCTTGGTGAACATCGCCTGTTTTTCAGCCAAATCCGTAACCTTGGAGTTAAAGGTATGCATTGCGTATATGTATGCACAGGAAAAGGCAACAGCACCGCACAAAGCTGAAACAGCGATTGTTATTCCCAAAGGAACGCCCTTTTTAGCCCCTTTTGACCTTTTTGTCCGTCTTTTTCTATTATCCATAATCATTAAAATTCAGACATTGGGTCGTACTTAACACCGTTGTATCTGCATTCAAAATGTAGGTGAGGACCGCTTGACCAGCCTGTTGAGCCAACATAGCCGATTACCTGACCCTTAACTACTGTGGAGCCGGCACTTACAACGGCTCTGGTAAGATGACCGTAAATTGTACACTTTCCGTTGCCGTGGTCTATCCAAACATAGTTACCGTATCCGCCGCCGCAACCGCAGGAGCCGGACTTTGCCCAGTTATGGGAACAGGAATTTTCGGCAACAACAACTGTACCGCCGTCTGCCGCAACAACAGTTGCACCCATAATTCCACCGCTGGAAATATCTATTGCACCGTGACCGTAGCTGCCTCTGTCCTCTCCAAAGGTTGATGAAAGGGCTGTAAAGCCCGGAACAGGCCAGCAGTAGCCACTTCCTGACGGAACCACATATGTATCGCCGTAATTGCCATCTCCGTTACTTCCGCCATTGTCTGTTCTGTTGGCGGCAGATGCTGCTCTTTCGGCAGCCTCCCTCTCCCTCTGTGCTTTCTCTGCATAGTACTGGGAAATTTGGTCGTCAATGCCGTTTAGCTCACCATTGTTAGCCTTGATTGCCGCCTCTTGCTTTTTATTTCTTGTGTAAAGGGTATCAAGAACCTTTTGATTTTCGTCCACCAAGGCTTGCAGGTCATCCCTTTTAACTTGGAGGTTCTTCTTTTCTTTTTCCTGGTCCTTCTTGTCGGACTGAAGCTCCTTTTTCTCTGCCTTTACAGCGTCCATATCGGACTCAATATCATTAATCAGCTTTTCATCGTAATTACTTACGTTTCTGACAAGCTCAACCTTATCGAGGAAGTCGCTAAAGTCCTTTGCTCCCAAGATAATTTCAAGAGAGCTGACGTCACCTGACATATAGATTGTCTTAATCCTTTTTCTAAGGGTGTTTGTTCTGTCCTCAATATCCTTGTTAAGCTGATTTATCTTTTTTGTCTTTGACTGAATTTTCTTGTCCAGCTCATTGATTTTTTCCTGACTGACAACAATTTCTTCATTTACGGTTTGCACCTTTCCCAAAAGGGACTTCTGGTACTCCTTAGTTTTTGCTATTTCGTCATTTGTTTCGTCTAAAATCTTTTGATATTCTTCACTTTTCTTTTTCAACTCAGCCTGTTTTTGTTCAAGCTCCGAAATTGAATCTTCGGCAGTTACCTTGTTAACATCTGTATGCAGATAAAAGGCAACTGTGCCTATGACAACAGTAAGCATAAGTACTGCAGAAATAATCTTCTTTAGCAAATCAAACAACTCCTTTCTCTGAATTACCATCCAAGTATGATTGAGCCTTCTTTTTTCAGATATTTACTAATACTGATAAGACCGCCAATCATACCTACTACCACACCTGCAACCACAAATGCTGCTGCGATTTGCCACATTACAGTGTTAAATGCAATCGGTGTGAATGGTATTACATATTGAATAGCCTCACAAATAAGGTCGTAACCAAGCATTAATCCAAACAGAGAAATTATACCGGAAACTGCACCGATTATAATACCCTCCATAAGGAACGGGATTCTTACAAACATATTTGTAGCACCAACGGATTTCATAATGCTGATTTCAAACCTACGGGCATACATTGTCATACGAATTGTGTTTGAAATAATAAACAGTGAGATTATTACCAAAGCGCATATAACAGCGATTGACAAAATCTGCACCAACTTGTTAAGGCTGGTGAGCTTGTCCGCTACATCTGTTTGGGAAGAAACAGTTGCAACTCCCGAAACAGCCATAATTTCTTTTACTGTTTCGTCATATTTTGACAAATCACTCACTGTTACCTTGTAAGCGTCAGGCAGAGGGTTTCCCTCGCCCTCCATTTCGGCAAACACCTTGTCACCCAGAACATCCTTGTAGTCCTTGATTGCCTCCTCCTTTGGGAAGAAGGTAACCTCTGTGACATTTTTTAGTGTTTTCATCTGTTCGCCTGCCTGTGTTGTTACCTCATCTGTGGCATTATCCTCCATATATACAGTGGTAACATTACTTTCCCCAACCTTGTCAACAACGGTCTTTACATTTAAGGACACCATAATTGCCGCCCCGGTTAAAACAAGACAGGAAACAAGGACACCGACAGACGCAAGGCTCATCATTCTGTTTGCCCAAACATTTTTGATGCCTTCTTTTAATAAATAACCAATACTACTGATTCTCATACATCATTTCCCCTTTTCCACACTACTTATACTAATATCTGATAGAAATTAGACCGCAAAGATTGTCTGCTTTTTATTAGGTATTAGTATTAAGCGAATCAATGACAGAATCCACTGCTGCATCCTGCTTTTTCTTCTTTTCTTCCTCAGCCATAATTCTTCTGATTTTTGCCGGATCAAGTTTTACTGTGTGGATAAGGTCTTCCTTATTATCTGATTCTATTTCCTCAACAATTTTGTCAATGTTCTCTACTGCCTGTTCAACCTTTGACTTTGGAGGCTCTGTTACTTCCTCTGCTGTGGCAGGTACTTCCTCTGTGTGAAGCTCCTCAACATCATCGGGAGATTCTTCATCCAGTTTCAAAAGCGGACTTAATTCATCGTTGGCTGACTCCTGGTCATAGGAAGAAATAAGCTCAATTTCTTCAACAGGTGTTTCTTCAAGCATAGTATCGTGAACAATCTTGCCCTTGTGTATCTCTATAACTCGTTTGCCAAACTCCTTAACAAGGTCATGCTCGTGGGTAACGATAATTATAGTTGTACCCTGCTTGTTAATCTCTGACAGCAAATCAATAATTTCGTGGGACATCTCCGGGTCAACATTACCTGTTGGCTCGTCGGCAATGATAATCTCTGGGTTGTTAACAAGTGCTCTTGCCAAGGAAACCCTCTGCTGTTCACCGCCGGAAAGCTGACTTGGCTTGCTCTTAATTTTACTTCCAAGTCCCACCAGCTTTAGTATGTAAGGAACTCTCTCCTTAATTGTTTTGTTATTTGCACCAACACATCTCATAGCAAAGGCAACATTGTCGTAAACAGACATTTTTTCTATAAGGCGGAAGTCCTGAAAAACTATTCCCATTTTTCTTCTGAGATAAGGAACCTTCCTCCTGCGGAGCTTGCTCAGTCTGATTCCGTCAACATTTATTTCTCCCTTTGTAAGCTTTTCTTCACTCATAATCAATTTGAGGAAGGTACTCTTACCGGCACCTGAAGAACCAACGATAAAAACAAATTCTCCGTCATTTATCTTTAAACTAACATTGTTCAGTGCGTGTGTGCCGGAAGGGTAGTTTTTAGATACATTTCTAAATTCTATCATCTATTCCTTCTCCTGTTTGGTAATTAATGGATATATACCATTTTGCACAAAACTCGTTCCGCCAAAAATTACGGCAGAACGAGTCCAAAATAATACTTAGCTCAGCCTAAATACTGAAAATTTTTCATACTTAATTTGAGGTTAGTATTTAGTATTTTGTAGGGCTTGCTGTGAGGTATCTCTTAACCATAAGTGCTACCTTGAACACAATGGCGTCTTCAAATTCTCTCAAATCAAGACCTGTAAGCTTTTTGATTTTCTCAAGTCTGTAAACAAGGGTGTTTCTGTGAACAAACAGTTTTCTTGAGGTTTCACTGACATTCAGGTTGTTTTCAAAGAATTTCTGAATTGTAAACAGTGTTTCCTGGTCAAGACTTTCAATAGAGCCACGCTTAAACACTTCCTTAAGGAACATTTCGCAAAGTGTTGTAGGAAGCTGATAAACAAGCCTTGCAATACCTAAATTGTCGTAGCTGATAATAGTTCTTTCGTTGTCAAAAACCTTGCCGACTTCAAGAGCAACCTGAGCCTCTTTAAATGAATGTGCCAAATCCTTAATGCCCACAACAATAGTACCGATACCAACAGTACAATGTGTGTAAAATTCAGAGGACAAGGTGTCAACTATTGAGCCTGCAAGCTTTTCAAGGTCTTTTTCTTCAATACCCGGCTTTAATTCCTTAACAAGGGCAATCTCTGTTTCGTTAATATTGATGATAAAGTCCTTGGACTTGTCCGGAAACAGGTTTTGCAAAACATCATATGTAGAAATTTCAGCCTTAGATGTAATTTTAATGAGCATTACAACCCTTGAAACCTCGGAATTGAAGTGAAGCTCCCTTGCCTTGAGATAAATATCCCCGGGCAGAATATTATCAAGAATAACACTTTTAATAAAGTTACTTCTGTCGTATTTTTCATCATAATATTGCTTAATAGCATTGAGGGAAACCGCCAAAAGACCAACATATCTTTGGGCAGCCTCATCTGTACCGGAAACGAACACTGCGTACTCCGGACGCTGATTAACTCCAAATGACTGATATGTGTATCCATTGATAACATATGGAACGGTAGATGACAAGGTTTCGGCATTGATGCTCTCGTTAACCTCACCAATTCTTCCCAATTCGGAACAAGCAATTACAACGGATGTTTCATCAACAATACCAATGGTTCTGTCAATAGTATCACGCATCTGATGGATTACTCCTTGAAAGAGTCTGTTTGACATTATATTTTCCTCCCTGACAATAGTCATTATGACCAACGCTTTGGTAAAATAGCAATAAGACCTATCTCTTTTCATATACATTTTACACAAAAACTCAAAGAATTGCAACCATTATTTTAAAAATTGTGGGAGAAATATGTTAGAAATAATTGTAACACTCCAAAAACACCCGAAAAATCAATGATTTTTATGAAAAAAGCAACAGTTTTGCAGAAAAAATTTGCACAAAAACTAAATCCCCCTCAAAATAAGGGGGATAAATTTTGTAAAATTAAAACAATCAGTTTGTAATTGTCTTTTCTGTTTCAGGGTCAAAGATATGAATCTTCTCAGGTTCAAAAGCAATCTTAATCTTATCGCCGGGCTGTGCCTTAGAGGTTGGCTCAACTCTTGCAATGATTGGAATACCTTCAACATTAACATAGAGGTAAATTTCTGCACCCATAAGCTCTGTAACATCAACATTTACATCAATAACACTGCCGGAGAACTTTTCAACAAGCTCAGGCTCGTCGTGAACATGCTCAGGACGGATACCGATTCTTACTGACTTACCAATGTACTTGTCAAGCTTTCCGCCTTCGTTCTTGCTTGCAGGAAGAGGAATGCTGTATCCTGCAAAGTCTGCACATACATTGTTGCCCTTCTTGGAAAGTGTAGCGTCAATGAAGTTCATCTGTGGAGAACCGATAAATCCTGCAACGAACTCATTGCAAGGCATATCATAAAGGTGCTGAGGTGTGTCAACCTGCTGAATAAAGCCGTCCTTCATAACAACGATTCTTGTACCCATTGTCATAGCCTCTGTCTGGTCGTGGGTAACATAGATGAATGTTGTGCCAAGTCTTTGATAAAGTTTAGAAATCTCAGTACGCATCTGTGCACGAAGCTTTGCGTCCAAGTTTGAAAGTGGTTCGTCAAGAAGGAATACCTTAGGATCACGAACGATAGCACGACCTAAAGCAACACGCTGTCTTTGACCACCGGACAAAGCCTTTGGCTTTCTGTCAAGATACTGCTCGATACCAAGAATTCTTGCAGCCTCCTGAACTCTCTCCTTGATTTCTTCCTTTGGTGTCTTTCTCAGCTTTAGACCGAATGCCATATTATCATAAACAGTCATATGAGGATAAAGAGCATAGTTCTGGAATACCATTGCAATATCTCTGTCCTTAGGTGCAACATCATTTGCCAGCATATCGCCGATATAAAGTTCACCCTTACTAATGTCTTCCAAACCTGCAATCATACGCAGTGTTGTTGATTTACCACAACCTGAAGGACCAACCAAGATGATAAATTCTTTGTCCTCGATTTCAAGGTTGAAGTCTGTAACAGCAGTTACACCGCCGTCATAGATTTTGTAAATATGTCTTAATGATACATTTGCCATACTAACTATAACCTCCTTGTATGTTTAAGCAAAGCCTAATGACACAACCTTGCCAAATAGTTATTCATCAGTTAGTAGTATAACATTTTTTTATCCGTATTACTACCCATATTTTTAACTAAATATTACCCCAAGTTTTTAGTCAAAAAGTCACATACATAAAAAACTATTCATTTTTTTGGATATTATCTACAAAAAAATCAACTGTTTTTCCTCTTCAAGCATTGGTCGGCACTCGCCCACAGGCAGATTTTCAGGCAAGACAAATCCCCCGATGGACACTCTTTTCAGACTTTTTACCCTTAATCCCTGTGTAATAAACATTATTTTCACCTGGTGAAACTTGCCTTCACTTATAATAACCTGTGCTTTTTTGGGGTTATTCTCGTCGGGAATAAGGGTTGCCGGCAAACACTCAGTTCCGTCCCTAAATGTAATACCTCTCTTAAAGTTGTCCACCATATCCTGTGTTACCTCACCGTCAACTTCAGCAACATATTTCTTGCTGATATGCTTTTTAGGGGAAAGCATACGGTGGGCAAATTCTCCGTCGTCAGTAATAATCAAAAGTCCTGTTGTGTCCTTGTCCAGTCGTCCGGCAGGGAAAATTCCCTTTCTCCTAAACTCCTTTGGCACAAGGTCAATTACAGTAGGCTCGTCCCTGTCGCTTGTGGCGGAAACATATCCCGAGGGCTTGTTCATCACAAGATAAACATACTGTGAATATTCAATTTTTTCACCGTTAACAGCAATCTTGTCCTTGTCAGGGTCAATTTTTTGGTCAGGCTTTGTTACAACAATACCGTTAACCTCCACCTGTTTACTTCGAACATGCTTTTGCACTTCTTTTCTTGAGCCAACATTTTGTGACACAAGGAATTTGTCAATTCTCATATTGTCTTATTTTATCCTCCGGCTTAAAAGGAAATCTATGTATCAACACATAGCCTGAAATTTGTCCCCGTATATATTGGTGCATTTGTGACAAGCTATCACTTTTCCCTTGTGGGTCAGCACAGAAACATACATTTCGTCCTCTGTTTCATAGACAAATCTCTTTGCCGTTGTGCCTCTGTATTTGTCAAGGTCAAGTCCCATCTTTTTTTGGAGCTTATTGTAGTCCTCGTAAACCTTGTTAAACTCCTGTGGGATTTTCACGCTGTCAATGGTGACAAGTGTACCCTCAGCGTTAAAGGTGCTTAAAAACCTTTGCTTGTCCCTGTCTGTTGCGAATTTCAGAGAATATTCTCCAACGCCCTTGCAAACAGCGGTTGATGAACCACCGTCACAAATAACATAGACAATTCCTCCAATTAACAGCAGGGCAAACACCAACAGGGTAATTAATCTTTCAGGCTTTTTAATCTTTGTTTTAATAGTCAGTACAAACATTTTATCAATCCTTTCATACATATACATATGCACGAAATCCCTTTAAAATGTTTAAACCAAATACTTTTTCAACTCTGAAACATTTTCGGCAAAAACCGTTGCTCCCTCTTTTTCCATTGATTCTCTGTCACCGTATCCGTAGGTAACGCCCACAAAATCAACACCGCACAGCCTTGCGCCCCTTGCGTCAAAGTAAGTGTCCCCCACCATAGCAATTTTATCAGAAAAGCTTCCGCCCATACGGTCAACGGCATATACTATTATATCCTTTTTGTCCTTGCGTTTTCCATCAAGGGTTGAACCGCAAACTGCGTCAATGTAGGGTGACAAGCCTAAAATATCCACAATTTCACCGGCAAATTTTTCATACTTTGAGGTTGCAACCACAATTTTTGCTCCGGTTTTTCTTATTTCTCTTAAAACCTCTTCTATTCCCTCATAGGCTTTGTTTTTGAACTTACCCTCTGTGTCGTAGTAACGGCGGTAAACCTCCACAGCCTCCAAAGCGTCCTCCCTGCCCATATTGCAGTGATTCATAAAGGTATCAACCAGGGGAGGACCTATATACAGCTTGTAGTCACTTGTATCAAAGCTTTGACAGCCAACCTCTTCAATAGTTTTTTCCAAGCTGTACCTTATACCCTCTGCACTTTTGGAGAGAGTACCGTCTAAATCGAACAATATATAATCATACCTTGCCAAGTTTTTCATCCGCCTTACTTTGGAATTTTCCTTTCTTAACTGACGCCCTGTTGTGAACACCCTGTGCAATAAGGCAAACATCATCATAAGCCTTTACATCAAACTTAAAAATTCTTCCGTCAGTTTCCACAAGGGTGCTTTCAACCCTGATTTTCGCCCCAATAGGAGATGGGCTGATGTGTTCAATATTTACAAGTGTGCCGACTGTGGTTATTTCCTCACTTAAAAGAGTATCGGCAATTTTAGTTGAAGCCTCCTCCATAAGTGCAATAACTGTGGGTGTTGCAAGTACCCTAAGACAGCCTGAGCCAACATTCACAGCCAGCATATCCTCTGTAACTGTTCTTTCAATAATAAGATGTTCCATAGTTCTCTGACCCTTTCTTCTGATATTTACATATATCATACAATAATGGAGAAAAATATTCAAGAAAAAATAAATCCATCCCTTTTACAGGATGGATTCAAAGCTAGGGAAACACTGAATAAATCACTTTACACATCTTGTTTGCATATTTTCCGTCGGTATGCCCAAAAAATCCTCGCAATACGTCAGTATTCCTGCGGTTTTTTGAACATACCGACAAAAAATCTGACTGCACAATCTGTGCAAATGATTTATTCAGTGTTTCCCTAGATAATATAAAATCACACTTACTTCACCTCAATACCAACAGATCTACCGTACATTTCGCAATCAGGATCTTCAACAGGCTCTCTGAAAAACAGGATGTTATTGATAGAACAAAGCTTTCCAAAACCAAAACCGGACAAAACAGGATAACCGTATGTATATCCAAAGCCTATTTTCAATAATTCTTTTCGCAAATCATCCTTTGTTACATCAAACAGCATACTTGGCGTTCCGCCCCTGCTGTTCACCTGCACCATAGCAGGCATACCTGTTTCGTGGTCTTTGTCAATAAGGCTAAAGCACACCTTGCCTGATGCAAAAGCACCGCCCTCAATATAATAGGGGTTGTTTTCGTCTATTGTATAGGTTTTACCCATCACATTTACAATATCACTTAATTTACAAAGGGTATAGGCCTTGTCAAGACCTGTTCTTCTGTATAGGACTTCGTCATTTTCTCCGTTCAGTTTGCTGAAAATCACACTCTGTCCGTTATTAGCGCCATAAATATCCTTTACATTTGTGGCAAGGGTGTCCTTTTCTCTTGTATTTTTTGCCACTCTCTTTAGTTTGTTATTCACATTAATGTAATACAGATAGTTTTTGCTCACCATTATTTTCTTAACCTTAAATGACTTTGTTTTGCCGGTTTCAAGGTTATAAACCTTTTTATTACCGTAATAAATCTTTCCGTCAAAAAGATTAATTTCTCCTGTGGCTTTTTTAATAAGGGTGGTTACCTTGTTATTTTTCAGCATTCTAACCTTGTAGCCCTCTTCAATAATCACACCCGAGCCGTAACCGCCTATAACCCGAACTCCATAATTTTTGCAATCATAAATAACAGTATCGTTCTTTCCCGATGTTTTTACAGCGTGTAAATTAAAATCACAGCCATTGTAATAGAGAGTATCTTTCCGTACATAGAATTTGCAAATATCCTCATCTTCTCTCCAGTTTACAATCTTCTTAATTTTTCCGTCCTTGCCCTTAAACATAATATCATATTCATGTGCGTAGAACAGCCCTTTTGATGTGTTGTAAAAAGCCTCGCTTGCAACATAAGTGTTAGGTTTTTTCTTAACAGACTTTCCCTGTGCTATAGTGCCGGGAATAACAAATGCCGAAACCATTATTAAAAGTGTAAGTGCTAAAGATAATAATTTTTTCATAAATACGCCCCCTTATAAGGAATTATTGATTAAATATTAATTGTATTCAAAAATAATAGCATTCCACCGGAATCGCCCCTTTAAATAGATTTTAAATACCTTTCACTATATACAACAAAGAAAAATCAAAAAATGGGACAGAATTTCTAAAAATTTTTAAATTTTTTAAACTACCAAAAAACTAAATCCGTGAAATGTTGTTTATTGGAAAGTATTGTGTTATAATTGAGGAAATACTGAAAAATCGCATATTTAAGGAGAACATAAAAAATGAAATTAGGTATTGTAGGCTTGCCCAATGTGGGCAAAAGCACACTTTTTAACGCTATTACAAACGCAGGGGCACAAAGCGCCAACTATCCGTTTTGCACCATTGAGCCAAATGTTGGGGTGGTTGCTGTTCCCGACAAAAGGCTTGACAAGCTGGCTGAAATGTATGACCCTGACAAGTACACTCCTGCTACCATAGAATTTGTTGACATTGCAGGACTTGTAAAGGGTGCGTCAAAGGGCGAGGGTCTTGGCAACAAGTTCCTTTCCAACATTCGTGAATGTGACGCCATTGTTCACGTGGTAAGATGCTTTGAAAATGACGATATTATTCACGTTGAAGGCTCTGTTGACCCTGCAAGGGATATTGAAACCATTGACATTGAGCTGATTCTCTCCGATGTGGAAATGGTTACAAGAAAGCTGGACAGGCTGAAAAAAGCTCTAAAGGGCGACAAAAGCCTACAGGCTCAGATTGACTTCTTTGAGGGCGTTCTTGATGTTCTCAACGAGGGAAAATCTGCAAGAACTGTTGAAACAACAGAGGAGCAGGAGGAATGGCTCAAGGAGGTTGCTCTCCTTACCACAAAGCCGATTATCTATGCCGCAAATATGAGCGAGGATGACTTTACAGGCGGAATTGAAGAAAACACTATGCTACAAACTGTCAGGGAAATCGCCTCAAAGGAACACGCCGCCGTTTTGCCAATCTGCGCACAAATTGAGATGGATATTGTGGATATGGACAAGGAAGAAAAGGAGATGTTCCTCTCCGACTTAGGTCTTGAAGAAAGCGGTCTTGACAGACTCATCAAGGAATGTTACTCACTGCTTGGGCTTATTTCCTACCTTACAGCCGGCAAGCCGGAGGTAAGAGCTTGGACAATTAAAGAAGGCACAAAAGCTCCACAGGCGGCAGGAAAAATTCACACCGACTTTGAAAGAGGCTTTATCAGAGCCGAGGTTGTCGCCTATGACGACCTTATTGCCAACGGCGGAATGACAGCCTGTAAGGAAAAGGGACTTGTACGCTCCGAGGGTAAGGAATATGTAATGAAAGACGGAGATGTTGTTCTCTTTAGATTTAATGTGTAATTTCACAAATATATAAAATTAAAAGAGTCTGTGGTACAAACTTGCCACAGACTCTTTGTCTTTTGTTTATTTATATCTTTACTTCAAAAACCCAGCCTTGTTAAGTGCCAATTTAAGCAGAGGTCCGGATACTCCGGCGATTACGCACTTTATTGCGTCAAATGGCATAAACGGTATTACACAGGCTGTCAGTGACGCCTCTATGCCGTAGCCTGTTATTGCCATAAACTGAATTGTGCCACAGGTGTAGCAGATAACAATTCCCAACGCACAACCAAGTGTGCTTGCTACCATTTCAAGCACCTTGTTGTTAAAGGGAATACGGCTGATAAGACCTACAACCAAAACTACAATAAGGTAAGACCATATGTATCCCCCTGTGATTCCCGGATAGGCTGAAATGCCGTTTTGCGCACCGCTGAACAATGGCAAAAATAAGCCAAGTAGAAGATATACCGTAACCGAAATCAAACCCTTTACAGGACCAAGTACAACACCTGTAAAGATAACTCCCAAAATTCCCAGAGAAAACGGAACAGCGCCCATTGGAATTGAAATTACCGAACAGATACAGCAGACAGCCGCAAACAAAGCGCAGACCACCATATCGGAAATTTTACTTTTACTCATAAAAATACCCCCTGTATTTCATTACAAGAGGTATTATACTCTATCAAAATAAGATTGTCAACCTTTATTTTTATTATGGTTGACAATCAATTGCTTTGGGATAACAATTAAAGAATTGTTCCGCCACCCAGGACAACATCACCGTCATAAAGCACAACTGCCTGACCCTTGCAAATCGCCCTTTGTGGCTCATCAAAAACAACCTTAACCTTACCGTTCTCCATAACTTCGGCAAATGCAGGCTGTTCCTTTTGGTTGTACCTTATCCTTGCCTTACACCTTACTTTGTCTGTGGGCTGTGGAATAGACAGCCAGTTAAAGTCGTCAGCATAAAGCTCCTTGCTGAACAAGTCCTCATTAAGACAAAGCACAACCTTGTTTTCTTCAAGGTTTTTCTCCTTAACATACATAGGACAGGGCAGAGCAAGACCAAGACCTTTCCTTTGACCTATTGTATAGCGGATAATTCCCTTGTGAGTACCCAGCACATTGCCCTTTTCGTCCACAAAGTCGCCCTGTGGATAGGTTTTGCCTGTGTATTCCTCAATAAATGAGGCATAGTCGCCCTTTGGAACAAAGCAAATATCCTGACTGTCCTTTTTATTTGCATTGATAAAACCGTTTTCCTCTGCAATTCGCCTTGCGTCGGTTTTGTTCATCTCCCCGAGGGGAAACTGAATGTGAGCAAGCTGTTCCTGTGTCAGATTGTAAAGCACATAGCTTTGGTCTTTTGTCAGGTCAACCGCCTTTTTCAGAATATACCTGTCGCCCTGCTTTTCAATTCGGGCATAGTGACCTGTGACAACATAGTCATAGTCAAGCTCCCTCATTCTCTGCATAAGCTTTTCAAACTTCAAATATCTGTTACACCTTATACAGGGGTTTGGAGTTCCGCCCTTTTCGTATGTAGATATAAAGTCGTCAATTATTTTTTCCTTAAAATCCGCCTTAAAGTTAAAGACATAGTACATTGCACCAAGCTTGTAACAAACACTTCGTGCGTCCTCTATATCCGAAAGAGAACAACAGGTTTTTTCGGTGTCTATGCCGATATCATCGTTATCATACAGCTTCATTGTTACGCCAATGATGTGATAACCCTTTTCTTTCATAACAAAAGCTGCGACGCTGGAATCAACGCCGCCACTCATTGCAATTATTGCCTTTTTCATTTAACCAAGCCTTATCATTTCGTCAATGCACTTTTTTGCTGCAAGACGCTTTTCCTCGTCCATTGTAATTTCTTCCCCGAATGTACCCATAAGACAGCCGTATACATCCATAAGTGTAGTGCTTTTCATATTGGGGCAAATAAGGTCCATAGACATTGGGTAAAACCTTTTGTCAGGGCAGGCATACTGTAGCTCCTCGGCTATTGAAATTTCTGTACCGATAATGAACTCATTGTGACTGCTTTCCTTGGCATAGTCCATAATTCCCGAGGTTGAGCCAACAAAATCTGCGTGTTTTACCACATCAGGCTGACATTCAGGGTGAACAAGCACCTGTGCGTTTGGGTGCTTTTCCATAGCCTCAAGGAGTTTTTTCTCGGAGATTTTTGCGTGGGTTGGGCAACCGCCGTGGAGGAGCTTAAACTCCTTTTCAGGCACCTGTTCTGCAACATAAGCACCAAGATTACAGTCAGGGATAAACAAAATCTTGTCCGACTCTATCTTCTTGCAAATTTTTACAGCAGAGGATGATGTAACGCAAACATCACAGATAGTCTTTAGGTCTGCTGTGGTGTTAATATAAGCCACAACTGTGAAGTCTGGATACTTATCCTTAACCAACTGTATTGCTTCCTTATCCATTTGCTCTGCCATAGGGCAACCGGCAACAGGATTGCTTAAAAGAACTGTCTTTTCAGGTGCAAGAATTTTCACGGTTTCCGCCATAAAACGAACACCGCACATAAGGACAGTCTTTTGAGGAACATTTGCCGACTTGACTGCAAGGGCATAGCTGTCCCCTGTAAAGTCAGCAATTTCCTTAATTTCCTGTGCCATATAGGAATGGGCAAGGATGCAAACATCTTTTTCTTTTTTTAGTTTTAGAATTTCATTTTGAATATCTTTTATCATAAATTCAAATCCTATCGTTTTAATATGGATTGATTATACCAAAATCAAATCCTCTTGTCAATTATTAAGTATTTCCTTATGGCTGTTTATTGCTGTTTATGGCTGTTTGTCAGCCATAAGTCTTACCATTACAGCCTTTTGAGCGTGCAGGCGGTTTTCTGCCTCTTCAAAAATTTCATCTGCGTGTTCTTCAAAAACATCAGCGGTAATTTCCTCGCCACGGTGAGCAGGCAGGCAGTGAAGAACCATACATTCAGCATTAGTTTTGCTCATAAGCTCCTTGTTTACCTGAATACCGGCAAATGCCTTTTCACGGACAGCCTTTTCTTCCTCCTGACCCATTGATGCCCACACATCTGTGTACAGCACATCTGCGTCCTTTGCGCAAGCCTGAATATCGCTTGAACAAGTAAATTTGCCGTTTGCCTCAGCCCACTCCATAATTTGCGGGTCAGGCTTGTATTCATCGGGACATGCAATAGCACATTCCATACCCATCAGTATTGCACCGACAATGAGGCTGTTTGCCATATTGTTTCCGTCACCGATAAAGCAGAATTTCAGTCCGTCAAAGCTCTTTTTGTGTTCACGGATTGTCATTAAATCTGCAAGCACCTGACAG
>JAQXVY010000048.1 GCA_029225165.1 Oscillospiraceae bacterium | reverse complement strand
AAGACTTGTTGAAATTGCTAAGGCAGAGGGTGCTGACGCTATTTGCCACGGTTGCACAGGTAAGGGTAACGACCAGGTTCGTTTTGAGCTTGCTATTAAAGCATATGCACCTGATATGAAGATTATTGCTCCTTGGAGAACTTGGGAATTTAAGTCCCGTGAGGACGAGATTGAATACGCCGAGAAGATGGGTATTCCTCTGAAGATTAACAGAGAAACAAACTACTCAAAGGATAAGAACCTTTGGCACCTCAGCCACGAGGGACTTGACCTTGAGGACCCTGCAAATGAGCCAAAGTATGACGACCCTAATTTCCTTGAAATGGGTGTTTCTCCTGAACAGGCTCCTGACAAGGCTACATATGTAACATTACATTTTGAAAAGGGTATTCCAACTTCCATTGACGGCGTTGAGATGGACGGCGTTGAAATCGTTACAAAGCTTAATGAAATCGGCGGTGCTAACGGTATCGGCATTACAGATATGATTGAAAACAGACTTGTAGGTATGAAGAGCCGTGGTGTTTATGAAACACCGGGCGGTACTATTCTGTACTACGCACATAAAAAGCTTGAAGAGCTTACACTTGACAGGGATACATTTCACTATATGGAGCTTGTTTCCAACCGTTTTGCAGAGCTTGTATATTACGGTCAGTGGTACACACCGCTAAGGGAAGCACTTTCAGCATTTGTTGACCAGGTGAACACAGTTGTTACAGGTGATGTTAAGCTCAAGCTTTACAAGGGTAACATTATTGACGCAGGTGTTACTTCTCCATATTCACTGTACGACGAGGATATTGCTACATTTGATGAGGACGAGGTTTACGACCAGAACGACAGCGCAGGATTTATCAATCTGTTCGGTCTGCCAATCAAGGTTCGTGCTAAGAAGGGTCTTATCAAATAATTGATTTGATTTTGTATTTGTATGAGATATTAAAGTCCGCAGGATGCTTGCGGGCTTTATGTCGTTTTTTAAGAAGAAATTTAGTGCGACTTAGCGGGATAAATTTTCGGTAATTTTTATATTTTTTGCTAAATTATGAGGTGTAAACAATGCAGTTATGGCAGGGAAGATTTAAAAAATCTCTTTCAAAAACAACCAACGATTTTAATTCCTCAATCTCCTTTGACTCAAGAATGTTCAAAGAGGATATTGAGGGTTCAATAGCCCACGCAACTATGCTTGGCGAAACAGGCATCATCAAAAAAGAGGAATCACAGAACATCATTAACGGTCTTAAGGGAATCCTTGACGACCTTTTAAGCGGTGAATTGCAGTTCGATATGGAGTGTGAGGATATTCACACCTTCATTGAGGGCGAGCTGACAAGAAGAATCGGTGACGACGGAAAAAGACTTCACACCGCAAGGAGCCGTAACGACCAGGTGGCTGTTGATATTAAGCTGTATCTCAGGAAAGAAGTTGAAGAGATAATCACCCTGCTGGAGGACTTAATCAAGGTAATTGCATCAAAAGCTAAGGAATACTACGACACAGTAATGCCTGGCTACACCCACCTTCAAAGAGCTCAGCCTATAACCTTTGGACATCACCTTTTGGCTTACGGTGAAATGTTCCTTAGGGATTTGTCAAGGCTTAAGGACTGCAAAAAGAGAATGAATGTTAATCCGCTGGGCAGTTGTGCTCTTGCAGGTACTACATATCCAATTGACAGACATATGACATCATCGCTTTTGGGTTTTGATTGTCCGACAAACAACTCACTTGACGGTGTTTCCGACAGGGATTACTGCCTTGAAATAGCAAGTGACTTGTCAATTATTATGGTTCACCTTTCAAGATTTTCCGAAGAGATGATTATGTGGTGCAGTTGGGAGTTTAAGTTTGTTGAGCTTGACGACGCATTTTCAACAGGCTCGTCAATTATGCCTCAGAAGAAGAATCCCGACATTGCAGAGCTTGTCAGAGGCAAAAGCGGTAGAGTATTTGGTGACACAATGAGCCTTTTAACCGCTATGAAGGGAATTGCTCTTGCATACAACAAGGATATGCAGGAGGACAAGGAGGCAATTTTTGACGCAGTTGATTCCGTTAAGATGTGCCTTATCTCCTTTACTCCTATGCTGGACACTATGACAGTACTAAAGGATAGAATGAGAAATGCCGCCGCAGGTGGATTTATCAATGCAACCGACTGTGCAGATTACCTTACCAAAAAGGGTGTGCCTTTCCGTGATGCTTACAAGGCAACAGGCGCTTTGGTTGCAAGGTGCATTGACCTTGGCACAGACTTGGAAAATCTGCCCTTGGAGGAATACAAGAATGTTCACCCAACATTTGATGATGGTGTGTATGAGGCTATCAACCTTGAAAAGTGTGTAGCCGACAGAACCTCCTTTGGCGGTCCTGCTCCAAAAAATGTTTTGGCTCAGGCAGAGGGAATGCTTAAGAAAATAGAGGGATAAATAATTATGATAAAGGTTGGAATAATAGGCGCAACAGGCTATGCGGGAGCAGAGCTTGTAAGGCTTATCACTACTCACCCACAGGCGGAGATTACGGCAATCAGCTCCGTCAGCTTTGAGGGTCAAAAGTTAAGTGATGTATATAAAAGCTACTTGAATATCAACGATATGGTTTGCGAAAATGCAGATGATGTTGTACAGAAGTCAGAGGTCATTTTTGCCGCACTGCCCCACGGGTTAAGTCAGGACCTTGCCAAAAAGTGTTACGACAGCGGAAAGGTGTTTATTGACCTGGGTGCTGATTTCAGGCTGAAAAGTGAAGAGGAGTATAAAGAGTGGTACAACGGTGAATATATCCACAAGGAACTTCACGAAATGGCTGTTTACGGCTTGCCGGAGTTTTACCGTGATAAAATCAAGGGTGCAAAAATTATTGCAAATCCGGGTTGCTACACAACCTGTTCACCACTTGCCCTTGTACCGGCACTTAATGCAGGAATAATCGACACAAAGGGTATTGTCTGCGACTGTAAAAGCGGTGTAACAGGTGCAGGACGAGGACTTTCTCAGGGTAATCACTACCCCGAACTTAACGAGGGCTTTCACCCCTACAAGGTGGCTTCCCACCGTCACACTCCTGAAATTGAGCAGACACTTTCTTCTTTTGCAGATGAAAAGGTGACAATCACCTTCGTTCCTCATCTTTTGCCTGTGAACAGAGGTATTTTGGCTACCTGTTATGCACCGTTAAAGAAAAGCGTAACAATGGAAGAGCTTAGAAAGGTTTACAAGGATTTTTACAAGGGAAAATATTTTATCAGACTTCTTGACGAGGGACAGGTTGCTGACATTCACAATGTAAAGTACAGCAACTTCTGCGATATTTCCCTACACCTTGATTTAAGGGCAAACCTCCTTGTGGCGGTTTCTGCCATTGATAATATGGTTAAGGGTGCCGCAGGACAGGCTATTCAGAATATGAACATAATTTTTGGTCTTGACGAAAAAACAGGACTTGAAATTGTTCCACCGGCATTTTAATTTTTATATTGTAAATTTATTTTGAGATAAAAAATTAATATAAAGAGAGGCATAGTTATGGATTATAAGTTTATTGAGGGAACCGTAACAACACCAAAGGGCTTTACAGGAGCCGGAATTTGTGCAGGAATTAAAGACGGCAACACCGAAAAAAAAGATGTTATGATGATTAAGTGCGACACACTTTGCAATGCCGCCGCCGTCTATACAAAAAATCTTGTTAAGTCAGCCGCAATTCTCGTTACACAGGAAAATCTTAAAAACGGCAAAGCACAGGCTATTGTAGCCAACAGCGGAAACGCTAATACCTGCACCGCAAACGGAGTAGAGGTGGCACAGGGTATGTCCAAGCTTTGCGCCTCTGTGCTTGGGGTTGACAGCAGTGATGTTATTGTTGCGTCCACAGGTGTTATCGGTGTGCCAATGCGACTTGAACCCTTTGAGCAAAAACTCTATCTGATGAAAAAGGAATTGAGCAAAGAGGGCGGTACAGACTGCGCCGAGGCTATTATGACAACGGATACCGTTAAGAAAGAAACGGCTATGGAGCTTACCTTGGACGGAAAAACAGTTACCATAGGCGGAATTGCAAAGGGCAGCGGTATGATTCACATCAATATGGGCACAATGCTTTCCTTTGTTACAACCGATGCAGCAATAAGCTCAGAAATGCTGAAGTCAGCTCTTAAAGAGGCTGTTGAGGACAGTTTTAATATGGTTTCCGTTGACGGTGACACCTCCACCAACGACACCCTTGCAATTATGGCAAGCGGTCTTGCAGGAAACAAGGAGATTACAGAAAAGAACGAGGACTACAAAACTTTCGTATCTGCATTAAAAGAGGCTTGTAAGTCACTTGCAAAGCAACTTGCATCTGACGGCGAGGGCGCAAGCAAGCTGTTAATCTGTAATGTCAAGGGTGCAAAGAGCAAAAAGGACGCTGTGGGCATTGCCAAGACAGTTATCGGCTCATCCCTTGTAAAAACTGCAATGTTTGGCTCAGACGCCAACTGGGGAAGAATCCTCTGCGCTATCGGATACAGCGGAATGGATGTTGACATTACAAAGGTAAAGGTTACATTTGTAAGTGAAGTCGGAGAACTACTTGTTTGCGAAAACGGTGCCGGTGTTGGCTTTGATGAAGAAAAGGCAAAGGAAGTCCTTTTAGAAGATACCATAACAATCAATATTGAGCTTGGTGACGGAGATGCAGAAGCAGAAGCTTACGGTTGCGACTTAACATACGATTATGTTAAGATAAACGGAGATTACAGAACCTGATTTAGTCAGGAGTGATTTTGTATGATATAAGGGTAGGCGGTGAAAGCCGCCACCCCATATAAAAGGGAGAAGATGGAGAAATGGACAGTAATTTAACAGCCAAGGTGCTGACACAGGCTATGCCATATATTCAAAAGTATGCCGGTGAAACCGTAGTAGTAAAGTACGGCGGAAACGCAATGCTTAACGAGGAGCTGAAGGCTGCCGTAATGAGTGACATTGTGCTTATGCAGCTTGTAGGTGTCAATGTAGTGCTGGTGCATGGGGGAGGTCCTGAAATTTCCTCAATGCTTAAGAGAGTTGGCATAGAAAGTAAGTTTCTCAACGGAATGAGGGTGACGGACGCCGACACTATGGAGATTGTTCAGCAGGTGTTGGCAGGTAAGGTAAACAAAAGCCTTACACAGCACCTTAACCATGCAGGCGGCAAGGCGGTTGGTCTTTGCGGTCTTGACGGTAATATGCTTATGGCACAAAAGATTGTCACAGGTGACGACCTTGGCTTTGTGGGAGAAATCACAGAGGTTAATCCCGAAATTGTAAATGACGCAATAAAAAACGGCTATGTGCCTATCATTGCAACTGTTGCAGGTGACTACAAGGGCAATGTTTACAATATAAACGCCGACATTGCCGCCGCATACATAGCCGCAAAAATCGGCGCAAAAAAGCTTATTCTTATGACAGATATAAGAGGTCTTTTACAGGACAAGGACGACGAGGACTCACTTATTTCCGTTGTAAATGTCAGCGAGGTTGCCCAGCTTAAGAGAGAGGGCATAATAAGCGGTGGAATGATACCAAAGATTGACTGCTGTGTTGAGGCTGTCCGTCAGGGTGTTTCAAGAGCCCACATCATTGACGGAAGAATAGAACACTCCATACTCATTGAGCTTTTCTCCGACGAGGGTATCGGAACAATGTTCTATTAATTTTTTGGGATATTATTACACTATGGATAATTTGATTATAAGAGAAATGACTGCCGATGACTATGACGAGATTTTTGCCCTTTGGCAAGTTACCACTAAGAGGGCATTGTCTGGTGCTGACAGTCGTGAAAATATAGAAAAATACCTTGAACACAACAAGGGAATGTCTTTGGTTGGAATTGTTGACGGGAAAATTATTGCAACAGTCCTTGCAGGGCACGACGGTAGACGAGGCTTTATCCACCACATGGCTGTAAGTCCCGATTACAGGCGACAGGGCATAGGGAGCAGTCTTGCAAAAGAGGCTGACAAAAGGATAAAGAGCAACGGAATAGGAAAAACCCACATCTTTTGCTACAAAAACAATGACTTAGGTCAAAATTTTTGGAAAGCAATGGGTTTTACAAAACGAGAGGATATAGATGTATTCTCCTTTGATTAGTGGATTGACGGGGATTTGGAAATGGAAAATGAAAAAATAAAACAGCTTGATAACGAAAATATAATGCACACATACGCCAGGTATGATGTGTGCCTTACTCACGGTAAGGGTGTTTATGCCTATGACGACAGGGACAAAAAGTATATTGATGTTTCGTCGGGTATCGGTGTAAACTCACTTGGCTACTGTAATCCCGGTTGGGTAAAGGCTGTAACTGAACAGGCTTCAAAAATTCAGCACATCAGCAACTACTATTACAGTCCGGTTGCAGGCGAGCTTGCCGAGAAGCTGGCTAAGGCAACAGGACTTTCAAAGGTTTTCTTCGGCAACAGCGGTGCCGAGGCTAACGAGTGCGCTATTAAGGTTGCAAGAAAGTACTCCTTTGACAAGTACGGACAGGGCAGAAATCACATTGTAACACTGGAAAACAGCTTTCACGGAAGAACTATTGCAACCCTTTCCGCAACAGGACAGGATGTTTTTCACAACTACTTTTTCCCATTTGTTGAGGGCTTTGATTATGCAAGGGCTAACGACATTGAAAATCTTTTAAGCAAAATAACAGACAAAACCTGTGCTGTTATGCTGGAAACCGTACAGGGTGAGGGCGGAGTTAATATACTTGATTCCGACTACCTGAAAGAGGTCAGTAAAATATGTGACGAAAGGGATATTCTTCTTATCGTTGACGAGGTGCAGACAGGTGTTTGCCGAACAGGTAAGCTGTACGGATATATGCACAGCGGAATAACCCCCGACATTGTAACCTCTGCAAAGGGTCTTGGTGGAGGACTTCCAATTGGCATTTGTATGGTAGGTGAAAAATTAAGTGAGGTTATGGGACCGTCAAGCCACGGTACAACCTTTGGCAGTAATCCTGTTGTATGTGCAGGTGCAAAATATATTTTGGACACAGTAAACAACCCTGAATTTATTGACGAGGTCAATAAAAAGGGAGAATATATTAAGGAAGAATTGCTTAAAATAAAGGGCGTTAAGGCTGTTCGCCAGCAGGGTCTTATGATTGGCATTGAGGTTGAAGAAAATGCCGGTGACATTGCAAAAAAATGCACCGAAAACGGACTTCTCATCATCACAGCAAAGACTCTTCTCAGAATGTTGCCGCCCCTGAACATTACATATGATGAAATTGACGAAGCACTATCTATCTTAAAGAAAGTTATGGAGGGATAAAAATATGAAACATTTACTAACACTTGAAAGCTTGTCACAGGAGGAAATTAAGGATATACTTAATCTTGCAGACCAGCTAAAGTACGAACTAAAGCACGGAATTGAGCATCACCACCTAAAGGGCAAAACCCTTGGTATGATTTTTGAAAAGGCATCCACAAGAACAAGAGTTTCCTTTGAAACAGGTATGTATCAGCTTGGCGGACATCCCCTTTTCCTGTCCTCAAACGATTTGCAAATCGGTAGAGGCGAGCCTGTTGAGGACACAGCAAGGGTGCTTTCAAGAATGCTTGACGGAATTATGATTCGTACCTTTGACCAGTCTGAGGTTGAAACCTTGGCTGAATACGGCTCTATTCCTGTTATTAACGGACTTACGGACTACTGCCATCCTTGTCAGGTGCTTGCCGATCTTATGACAATTCGTGAGTTTAAGGGCAAGCTAAAGGGACTGAAAATGGCATTTATCGGCGACGGTAACAATATGGCAAACTCAATTATTGTGGGTTGCCTAAAGTGCGGTATGAGCGTTGCCATTGCCTGTCCAAAGGGCTATGAGCCACCACAGAATATCCTTGACTTTGCATCTCAGTATGAGGGTATGTTTGAACTTACTTCAGACCCGCTAAAGGCGGCTGAGGGTGCAGATGTTGTCTATACCGATGTATGGGCATCAATGGGGCAGGAGGAAGAAAAGGCTATTCGTGAAAAGGCATTTGCCGGTATTCAGGTTAACAAGGAGCTTATGAGCAAGACTAATGCCGAATGTATGGTTCTTCACTGCCTGCCGGCTCACCGTGGCGAGGAAATTACTGCCGATGTTTTTGAGGAACACGCAGATGAAATTTTTGAAGAGG
>JAQXVY010000047.1 GCA_029225165.1 Oscillospiraceae bacterium | reverse complement strand
CTCAGCCACAGCAGATTATGGCACAGGAAAGGGAGATTGTCAGCGAAGCATACGCAGGCGACATAATCGGTGTGTTTGACCCCGGTATTTTCTCCATTGGCGATACAGTTTGCACACCGTCACACAAATTTTCATTTAAAGGTATTCCAACATTTGCGCCGGAGCACTTCTGTCTTGTTCGTCAAAAGGACACAATGAAGCGTAAGCAGTTCATAAAGGGTACAAATCAGATAGCACAGGAGGGTGCAATTCAGATTTTCCAAGAGCTTGACGCAGGTATGGAAGAAGTAATTGTAGGTGTTGTTGGTGTACTTCAGTTTGATGTTTTAAAGCATAGACTAAACAACGAATACAATGTTGACATAATAATGGAGAATCTGCCTTTCCGCTTTATCAGGTGGATAAAGAATGACGAAAGTGTTGATGTTAAGTCACTTGACCTTGCCTCCGACACAAAGAGGATACAGGACTTAAAGGGCAATCACCTACTCCTGTTCACCTCAGAATGGAGCATAGACTGGGCTTTGGAACACAACAAAGACCTTGAACTTACCGAATTTGGTAATGTTTAATATTGATTTAAAACGGCACTTAACCAAAGAAAAAGGTTAAGTGCCTTATTGTTTTGGGTACTGCAATATAACTTTTGATTTTGAAATTGGAACATTAAGATATAAAACACGAAAAAACAATAAAAGTAACCGTCAAACCACATTCCATATTGCCTGAAAAATTAACTCATGCAAAAAATTAGTCGCTTTATAAATTCTTTGCATAATAGAATTTTCTGTAAGGAGATTGTAAAATAAAGTGTGTAAGTTAGAAAAATAACTTGCACACTTTTGCATTTTCGGATAAGTGTAAATGTCAAGTGAAAATGACGAAAAACGCTCATTTAAAATGTACAATTGTGAACGAAGAATCATTCATCAGAATCCTCAAAGATTTTTCTGCATTTGATGCGGTAGGAATTTCCGGTAATTTTGATAACTTCGTAGTGATGAACCAGACGGTCAATAATGGCGTTTGCGATGACAGCGTCGCCAAACACATCGGTCCATTTTGAAAACGGCTGATTAGTGGTGAGGATAGTAGGTTAAAAATTTATATCACTTTCATACTACCCATCGAGTATTATTCTTCGGTGGGTAGTATTTTTTGCAAAAGGTAAGTAACCGTCAAACAGCCACCGTGTTGACTAAACAACGGTGGCTGTAAATTTATGAGTTTTTAGATGTTGTCTAACTCGGCAGCAATCAGGTGCATTCCACGGTAGCAAAATATATATTGTTTCACCAATCCGCCGATTTGGTGCCTTGGTGAATATGTATCGCTGATATTCATACGGCTCAAGTCTGTTTTCCTTTGCTGTTTCGATAATACTGAAAACAGTATACAAGTAGATTTATTCTTTTTTATTTAACATTTACCTTGCATTTTAGATTAATGCCGTTAGTGGTAACAGTTATGATGGCGGCGCCTTTCTTTTTAGATACTACCTTGCCTTGGCTGTTTACTGTGGCAACTTTTTTGTTACTTGATTTAAAGGTTGCTTTGCCTACCCTGCCTGTAATCTTAAGAGTAAAGGTTTTATTTACCTTAAGAGTTCTACTTTTAGTATTAAGGTATGGATTTTTTACTATAACGGTAAATGTCTTTTTTACCCCATTATTCGTCACAGTTATTGTAGCCTTGCCAATCCTAACAGCCTTAACAACACCACTTGTGTTTACTGTTGCAACCTGTTTATTATTACTGATATAGGTTGTTTTTCCTTTGCCATTTTTTACAGTTGCTCTAATAGTTGTTTTGCCTGTTCTATATAAAACAGTCTTTGAGCTTTTCAGTGTTACTGCAGTCTTTTTGTTGAGAATGGGTTTCTTTACTGTTACTGTAAACACTTTTTTAACACCGTTATTTGCAACAGTAATCTGTGCAGTACCCTGCATTACTGCTGTAACAACACCCGTATCTGTTACTGTTGCAACCTTTGTGTTATTGCTCTTAAAGGTGGTTGAGCCCTTACCATCCTTTACAGTTACCTTGATGGTAATCTTTTCTGTTGTATAAAGTATTGCTGATGATTTTGAAAGACTTACTGTTGTGGTTTGAACAGGTATCGGTTGTGTGGTTTCACACTCACTCGTATCTGATTCTGTAGCTTTAGTGGTTTCTGTAGATTGTGTTGTAGTATCTGTTTCGTTATAATAAACTGTAGAATTCCACCTGAAAGCCCTGTATCCAATAGAAATTTTATTCCATTCCGATTCGGAGCCAAGGTAGTTTACCACCTGTTCCACTGAATCAAGTCCTCCGTCAAAAGCGTGTTCATCTATCATTGTAACACTTTTAGGAATAGTAACATATGCAAGGTTTATACAATAGGCAAAAGCTGCTGTACCTATATTACTAACATTACTTCCTATTTCTACATTGGTTAGACCAATACACTCATCAAACGCTCCAACACCAATTTTAGTTACTCCTGTACCAAAATCAATATTTTCCAATTTGTAACAACTTTTAAATGTATTTTCTCTTATTTCGCTGATACTATCCGGAATAGTAATGTTTGATAGATTTCTACAATACTCAAATGCAGAATTTCCTAAGTATGTAAGTGTATTTGGCAATGTTAAATGTGTGATACCTACACAGTCTTTGAAAGCAAAATCACCTATGCTTGTTACAGTATCCGGGATTATTATTTCAGTAAGTTCCGAACATCCTTCAAAAGCATTATCCCCGATGCCTGTAACTGTATAGCCTCCTATTTCATCGGGTATAATTAATTTCGGATCGTTACCAAAATAACCTGTAATTACTGCATTATCCCCTATAATTGTGTATTCATAATTTTTGATAATTAATTTGTAAAATGCAGATTTTGAATTATAATTGGTGCTACCTTCAAAATCAGCAGTAATAATACATTCTCCTGTATTTTCTATATTTACCTTACCGTCATTTCCAACAGTAGCAACAGAGGTATTACTGGAACTGTATGTAACCAAGCTTGAAACATTTGAAATAAGCTTATTTGAAACAGAGGTTTCTTTTACACCGACACTAACTACATCTTTCTCAAAATATAAGGTAGGATCTGCCTTTTCAATAATTATATTTGCTTTACCACAAAAAACTTCACTACCTTCAGCACAAAAAAAGTAATGTATGGTATATGTTCCTGCGTCAATCAAAAAGTTTGGATTCACTGAACGTCTAACCATTCTTCCTAAGGTGCATATCGACTGACAGCCTCCATCATAATAAAGTTCTTCAGTAATATCATATGTGATTCGCAATCCACTGAAATCTTCGGAAGTGTCAAAAACAAAATCATCATCCTTAACGCTACCGTCATAGGTGTACCTATTGCCTTGAGTTGAAACATTAAGTTTATACCCAGACATCAATTTGTATGATAGATTTTTATCCTCACAATACAGTTTTGTTGTGCTGTTATCATAACAGTAAAATACAATGTCGTTATTAACATCAGTAAAAATGTCTGAATCAATGAGGTTGAGAAAAGGATTGTTTATGGTAACGCTTAACAAACCTACACATCCATAAAAAGCTTTTGTATTGATTGAAGTTACATTATAGGGAATGTCAATATTCTTTAAAGATACACATTCTCTGAATGCATTACCGCCAATCTCCTTTAGGCTTTTTGGCAAAATGACCATTGATAAATTATAACACTGCTGAAATGTTTGCCCATCTATTTTCTCCACACCGTCAGGTATAACAATACTTTTTAAGGATTTACATTGGAAAAATGCAGCACCCCCGATGTGTTTTATGTTTTTGGGTAAATCAATATTTGTCAGGTTGTAACAAACATTAAAAGCAGAACTACCTATTCTTTCAACACTTTCCGGAATATAAATTGTGCTGAGATTTTTACAAGCCGAGAACAAGCTGGATGAAATGCTTTTTAAATTTTTAGGTAAATCAACATTTGTCAGTTTTTCGCATCCTCCAAAAGTCCATTCACCTATATTTTCAACATTATCGGGAATAATCACTGATTTTAATGAAGTGCATCGGGTAAAAACCTTGCTTCCGATTTCTTCTAATGTTGCGGGAAATTCTATATTGGAAAGGGCAGTGCAATCAGAAAAGGCACAGTCACCGATATATGTAATATTACCCTCAAATTTAACAGTGTTAATTGATGAAAGATAATCTTTCCACGGTACATCTGTGTCAATTCCTGTATAATAATTATTTACAGTAGTATAATTATCCATTCTACCGTTGCCGGATATTGTGAGAGTTCCATTGCAGAATGACCAAGTTATGTTATCATCGGAATCCGTAGCACCATAATCTTCAACTGTTTCTATATTACTGTAACCCTTTTCCTTAAGAAAATTCTCAGCCTTTGAACCTGCAACTACCGTAAACTTTGTATCACGTGAAATACCGTTAAACGCACTATCGCTAATTGTTACAACAGTATTCGGTATAAAAATATCAGTAATATTTCCGCAATCTAAGAATATATTATCTCCCAATTCTAATACTTCATATCCGCCAATAAAAGCCGGTATATCAACCTTTGATTCAGTTGTTTCTAATGTGTTGTCAAGTGAAAAAGGGTCGCCCACAGGAAGAACGGAATTATGAAGACTAATATTATCATTCATCAGATTGATATTACCATTCATATTTAGGATTTTTACACCTGAATTATCATTTGTCATTACATGCCATATTGTTGCTTTGTATTTTGAATACAAAACGGTATTTTCAGTAATCATAAAATTAGAATTGATTTTGTTTGTACAATTACTGTCAGTGTACCATTCTGTGGGGCTTTCATAACCTGCTTTTGACGCAACTGTAGGTGGCTTAAATAGTGTATTTTTGATAGCAATTTGTGCATAGTAGGAATTTGTACCATTGGGATTTTCTACATTGCAAATAACAATGTATACATTATCAGACTCAGATTGACCTGATTGCTCGTACCATAATACTGTTGCCTGATATGGGAGATTTCCTAAAACCAAATCGTTATATTCTGCATCATCTTCACACTTGTCTAATATTAATTTCTTTTTTTCGGAACTTGATGATTTATGATTTAAATTTAAATAGTCAGTTGTTAAGTCATAATGCGGTCTTATTACATTTAAATAGGCGTCGGATTCAATCCTGGTTAGTATATTCGTAGTAATAACATCAGCCCAGCTTTTACATGTACTAATTCCGCAGGAGTATAAGCAGGAAAAAAATTGTAATCCTCCTATTATTACCCTTGTATTTTTTTTACCGTTTGACTCAATGCACTCATCGGCTGCATTGGTAAATGCCTCGGAGGCTGCGTCATCAACTTTGTCTAAAATATATAAATAGACATTAAAATTAGCTGTATCTCCAACTCCTAAAATGGTATTTAACAGATGAATAGTTGTGGATTTGGTAATATCAATTAATGCAAATACTTTTTCTCCCAGCAAGGCTTTTACGGTTAATCCAAGAGTAACATTTATGCTTTTGCTCAAAATTTCCCCGGCAGTATTTTCTGCAATTATTGCTTCAGCTAATTTTTCAGGCTTAACTTCAATATATTCTATTATTCTGTCAACAGCTCTTGAAAATGCAGGAATTGCAATATAATTTTCTGTGTTTCTCAATTTATAGAGAAATCCCTTAATATCGCTGTCAATCATTTGTCGCAGCGTAACATATTGAGAATAATAGTCAACAAATTCCTTAACTGATTTTGCTGTATCAATTAATATTTTTACAACATCTTTTGTGCTTGTCGAATCGGTAAAACCTTTTGAAGCGTCATATTTTTCAGCAAACGCCTCTAAATTTGATTCAATATCAAAGTTAATAGAAGCATCTATATCTTTTATGGTGTTTTCCTGAAGAAATTTGCACATACTTTTTGATGTTTTTAAGGATTCTTTTTCCCAAGCAGTTATAGTAGTTAGTTGTGCACCGTTTTTAAATAGAATGTCCAGTAAAACTGTTTCCCAAACCTGTGAACTGTCAGTAAAGCTAAAATTTGATTTCCATGCAAAGCTCAATATATTATTTACGGCATATGCAGTGGGATTATAGTTGTCCTCTATTTCTTTGTATGTCATATATTTGTCAGTTATTATTGATGCATTCCTACTGTAATGTAATGCACAAAACTGATTAAAGTCTGTAATTTCTTGGTCTAATTTAGATATGTCATACTCATCCTCTGTTTTTTCAACAACATTGATAGTGAAGCTTGCCTTTCTGCCATCTACAGAAGTACCCTCAATTGTAGTTGAACCTACACTTAAAGCATTAACAGTAGCCATCACTGTAACATTATTGTTGTCAACATCAGCAATAGCGTTGTCAAGATTGCTCACTGTAGCAACATCGGGATTGCTGTTGGTCCAAACTATGTTCTTTAGCTCACTCATTACCTGCCCATCAACAGATGATTGATAGCTCAGTACTAATGTATCTTCTTTACCGAGAACATAGTATTGTTTGCCTGAAAATGAAAATGTATAATTTGATGTATCAGGCAAGGGTTTGTTGCAATTATAATGAATCTCAACATTCCCAAGGTAATTATCGTTATTGCCCTTAATTATAGAATTCCATTGAGATTTGCTTCCTCCATAATAAATATCCTTGAGGGAACCGGTATTTTTAAACGCATCGTCACCTATACTTTTTAGCGAATCAGAAACATAAAGGCTTTGTAATCCATTGCAGTCAAGAAATGCCTCTCCGCCAATTACATTTAAGTTTTCGCTTAAATTGAGCTGTGTAAGACAATAGCATTTTTCAAAAGCAGACTTACCAATGGATGTTATTGAATCAGGCAAATTTATTGTTTTTGCATTTTGCATTCCGAAGAAAGCATATCTCGTTAATTCAGTTATACCGTTGGATACATTTACTGTTTTTATTTTATGCAAAAACGGATTCCATGCAACTGCACCTGTGTGATATACAATTTCGTAACCACCATCATCAGAAATTGTAACCGGTTCCTGCATTGCTCCGCTACCGCTGATATTCAATATGCCGGAGGTTTCATCAAAGGACCAGTATATATCATCGCCGTATTTTCCATTTGTCGCATATTTAATGCCGTCAGAATTTTCGTTTGTTCCGCTGTTATCATATGAGGTAGGATTCCATATTTCAAATTTTACATTGGTGTATTTTGATTTTATCCTACTCCATTCTGTTGAATCAGAACTGTAAAAAACAGTTATTACATCACTATTGTAAATTGCATTATTTTCAAAGGTTGGAGCATCGCCGTAGAAATAAAATTCATGCAGATAAGGACAATTATAAAATGCATTAACTCCTATTCTCTTTACTGAAGAAGGAATATAAAAGTTCCTTAATCCTTCACAATATCTAAATGCATAGTGACCGATTTCGCTAACTGATTGGGGCAAGCAAATATAAGTAATCGAACTGCAGTTTTCAAAAGCAGACATTTCTATTGTTGTCAAAGAACCCGGCAATGATATTGTACTTAGGGAGGAAAAACCGCTAAATGCAAAAGAGCTGATGTTCTGAACGCCGTTTTTTATCTCAACCTCTGTTATTGTTTGTGCCAATCTGTTCCAAGGTACTTTTTCAGAAGTCATTTCCGATGAACTTTCGTCCTTATATGGTTCACCCATTTTTCCGTTACCGGATATAATCAGCTTATTTTGTATGGGAATATATTCCCATATTGTATCTCCATATTCACCTCCGATTGAGCATTTTCCGAATGATTGGGTATTGGAGGTGATTTGAATGTTGGACAGATTAGGACAATTATAAAATGCATAATCGCCTAAACTGAGAACTGAAGATGATACTTGGATAGATTCCAAGGAGGACATATTCGAAAAAAGAAAATTTCCCACAGAAATTATAGGGGATTCTACAATAACTGATGTAATTTTATTCTTCCAACTATCCCATGGGAGAGAATCACCTGTAGAATAGTTGGGAGTTGCACCGTTTCCGCTGATTACAAGTGTATATCTTTTTACGGAATCGTTTTCGGTAGTTTCGTCAACACGCCAGTTTGAGGTTGAATTTAAACTGCCACTGCCTACGGTTATTAAATTATGGTTATCTACATAATCAAATTCAGAAATAGATACCTCGTTTTTGAATTCATCAGTAGTAAATTCTTCGTCTAACAAATGATCTTTAAATGTAAGACTGCCCTTTAGAAAATAATTGTCCCTGCTGTTTCCTGTACTGGCAAAGGTAGAGTCGGTGGAGTAGTATAAATCACCGATTTTTATTAAATTCCATGCGTGAGGATTGTTGTCTACCTTACCGGAAACTATACGACAAGACAGACCTGCTTCTAAAGCCATTCTGTAAAATAAAAGGCTATATCCCTCACATACGGCTTTTTTATCTACTAAGGCTGCATATGCAGTAAACTGATTGATGTATGAAGGATCTAAATAATGTTGATAATCATATGAAACATTTGAAACAATGTAATCATAAATTTTTTTCGCTTTTTCATATTCGGATAATCCCGTTAAAGAAAGTTCAGAAAGTATTTTTGTTACATTCTCGGAAACGGTTTGTTCTTGCTCATATGTTGTTAAATATTTAAATGAAAATTTATAATTCAAAATTTTCTTTGCAGAAGCGAATGAAACCGAATAACTCCAAGAGTAGGATGAGCAGTTACTTTTTAAATAATCACCCTCCTCAGCATCGGAGGTATATTCAAAAACCTTGCTTATTATTTCTTCCATAACGGCATCAGCTGAGGCGTTTATGAAAGTTACAGTACCTTCCACAGAAGAGTTTCTTTTTTTCATCTCGGAACGGATGTATTCGGATGCAGATATTATGCTTTGCTCATCTTGACTATTGGATGTGCCGACGGTTGCACCGGCATTTATTATTCCATAAAACGGAATAGAACCAAAAATCAAAAGAAAAATAAGCAGAATACTTAAATTTTTTCTAAAAAAGACTGACATGAAAAACTCCTCCTTGAATAAAAGTGCATAGATTCTTTGTATCGTATAATAATTGTAACATGTTAAATAATTTTAAGCAACAATATTGTAAATTTAAGTGCGTGTTTTTTTATTCTGACACTAAACATCTTGACCGCTTTATTTTCTGATTTTTGCTAAAATTTAACGATATATAAACCGTATATCTTTTGCATAGTAGCAGATGCATCTTAGTTTTTGCCTGCATTGCAGTAAAGACTACATATATATGTGAAATAACGATGTTTTATGGAACAAATTTATCAACCGAATTATGCAAGAAAATATAATGAAACCGGATTCGCATGATACGGTTTCTCAGTACAGAATTTTTTACGCATAAAAATTGCTTTAGAAATATTCTGATTCTACCGTTATTATATTTGGTGAGTGCTTTTTTCTTTGGACTGGCAAAACTGAAAATTTTGGGAATATAATGTACAAATATGTATCTGAATTTTTTTCGGATAATTTTACAGAGGTGACATTTTGTTTGAGTTTATTAACTATCTGGGTCAGTACATTTTTACCTTTATTCTTCATGTTTGCGGAAACGGTACATTTCCAAAGCCACTTAGTGATGAGGAGGAGAGAGAATACTTAATTAAAGCCAAAAATGGAGATATTAAGGCAAGGAATAAGCTTGTTGAGCATAATCTCAGGCTGGTTGCTCATATCATTAAAAAATATTATGCTGTCAACACCGACCAAGACGACCTGGTTTCCATTGGAACAATAGGTCTTATTAAAGCGATAAATACATTTGATGTTGACAAAAAGGTAAAGCTGAGCAGTTATGCTTCCCGTTGTATTGAAAACGAGATACTTATGCACTTTAGAAATCAGAGGAAAACATCACAAAATGTTTCACTTGAAGACGCTATCGACACCGACAAGGACGGAAACGCACTAAAGCTGATGGATTTGCTGTCGGTTGACGACAACTTTATCGACAACCTTGATAAGAAGATAAATCTTCAAAAAATCGACAAATACATTGAAGAAACTCTTACTAAAAGAGAAAAAGAAATAATTAATTTGAGGTACGGTCTTGACGGCAGAAAACCGCTTACACAGAGAGAGGTTTCTGCATTAATGGATATTTCACGGTCTTATGTTTCAAGAATTGAAAAAAAGGCACTTCAAAAGCTCCGTTCAAGGTACGATAATTAAAAAAACATCCCTGTAAACAAAACTATGTTTTCAGGGATGTAATTTTTATATATGAATCAGTAGTTACTATAATATTAAATTTACTAAAAAGCACAGTAGCAGTCCTGCCAAAGTCGGAAGAACAATCGAAATCAAAGTCCACTTAATACTTTTTGTTTCTTTGTATATTGTAAGACAGGTTGTGGAGCAAGGAAAGTGCATCAGTACAATTATTATCATACAAATTGCAGTTTTAATAGTCCAGCCGTTACTTATCAGCAATGCTCCAAGCTCGTTTATGCTGTTGTAGTCAACAAGGGTACTGCTTCCGCTGTAAGCCATAAGAACTATTGGAATTACAATCTCATTTGCAGGAAAACCCAGCAACAAGCCGATGATTATTTCTCCGTCAAGTCCGAAGATTTCTCCCACGGGTTGAAAGATACTGACTATATATGATAATATACTCTCGTTGTTTATAGTAGCATTGGCGCATATCCATATTACCGCTCCTGCCGGCAACGCTACTACAAGTGCCCTTAACAAAACAAAAACTGCTCTGTTTCTAATCGAATCATATATTGTTCTCAAAATTTTCGGCTTTTTAAACCTTGGCATTTCCATAACAAGCTCTTTTTCGTCATTTTTAAGTATAGTTTTTGACAACAATAGTGAAATGCCCATAGAAACCAAAATGCTCAAAATTATAAAGGCTGTAAGTATTAAGGCGGATATTACAGAACGGGTATACGAGCCAAAGGAGGATGCCATAAAAATTGTTATTACTGCAATCAGAGTTGGAAATCTGCCGTTACAGGGTATAAAGTTGTTAGTTACTACTGCATTTAATCTTTGCTGTTTGTTTGGAATTATCCTACATTCTGTTACACCACAGGCATTACACCCGAACCCCATACACATTGTAAGTGCCTGTTTTCCACTACAATTTGCCTTTCTGAACACATTATCAAGATTAAAAGCAACACGGGGGAGATAGCCGAAATTTTCAAGTAGGGCAAAAATAGGGAAGAAGATAGCCATAGGGGGAAGCATAACGGAAACTACCCATGTCACCGTCCTATATACTCCGTCACATATGAAAGAGGTTATTATATTAGGACAACCTATTGTGTTTAGAATTTCATTCAGCCATATACCAGCCTTTGAAAACATTGCACTTAAAAGTTCACTAGGGTAATTTGCGCCGATAATTGTGATGTACAAAACAACTGCCAACAGCAGTATCATTATTGGTATTCCGGTAATTTTTGATGTAAAAATCTTATCAAGTCGTTTTTGCATTGTGTTGTCACATTCTGAAACAACCTGACAGTTAAACAACGCTCTGTCTATTGGTTTATGTGTAATTAACGGACAAATAACCTCGTTATTTATGTTAAAATCTATTGCACTCTTAATCTCTTCACAGCCATTTTTATCCGTTGCCTCAGCGGTGATTACAGGCACTCCCAAAATTTCTTTCATCTTTTTCAGGTTAATTTTTATGCCGGACTTAACTGCACTTTTGTACTGGTTTACACATATTATTATGTTGTTTGCAATACTTCTTGTTTCTTCAATAAGGGTTAAGCTTTTGCAAATACAGTTAGCGTCCACAACAACAATTACAAAGGAGTTTTTGTGGGAAGTTAGGTAGTTTTTACTGTAAACTTCCTCTGCACTTGCGGCAGCTAAGGTGTAAATTCCCGGCAAATCAACAACAGTCACAGTTTTATCGTTGTCTAAAGTGGATTCTACGCTGTCAACAGTTTTTCCTGTCCAGTTGCCTGTGTGCTGATTTTCACCTGTGATTTTATTGAATATGGAGCTTTTTCCCACATTGGGGTTTCCTATCAAAATCACCCTTTTATCAACACTCATTTTCCACACTTATGCTCCTTGCTGTTTCATTTCTAATGGCAAATATTCCGTAGTTTGTTTTGTATGCACAAATATTTTTACCCATACTTTTATATAGCGGTACAATAGGTGCTCCAACATATATCCCAAAGTTTTTAAGTCTTTCTTTATTACTTTTTATTTCAGTTACCACATAGTCCTTGTTTATTTCTGCATTACTAAGGTTTATATTCTGTGACATACAATCACCTTTAATACATAGTCACTATAATGTATGAAATGATATAAAAACTGTGTGGTTTTTCTTTTGAAAAAATTTTTCGAAAAAATTAAAAAATTTTCAAAAATTTGTCCCTTTTTTTGATTTTCTTTTGTTGTATATAGTGTAAGGGGGTTAAAAAGAAACAAAAAAACAATATATATTGTAGAATTTTGTAAAAATATCTTTTTCTTTTTTATTTTTATGATATAATTACTAATATATATAATTATTGTCAAAAACAAAAGAGGAAAATATGATTATTCTTTATCAAGCCTTAATTAAAGAAGAAAAAGACAAAACAAAGTTTGAATTGCTTTATCTAAAATACAGGAACCAAATGCTCAATGTTGCATTTAATGTGCTAAACGACCAATATGAAGCCGAGGATGCTGTACATACTGCATTTATCGGTATTGCGAAAAATATGGATAAAATCGAGGATGTAGATTCAAACGGCAGCAGAAATTATTGCCTTAAATCAGCAAAAAATACTGCGATAAATATACGTAACAAAAATAGTAATATTCTTGATTTACCCTTTGATGACGCACTGAATAATGAGAGCATAAGCGACGATTTAATCGAAAATCTATGTAACAAAGAAAGTGTTAGAAACATTAAGAAGATAATAGACGATATGGATGATATTTACAGAGATGTCCTTACTATGTACTTTTTGTATGAAATGAGTGCAAAAGAGATTGCCTCGCTTTTCAGCAGAAAGGAAGAAACAATAAGAAAACAGCTATATCGTGGCAAACAAATTCTCCGTGACAGCTTGAAAGGAGGAATTGATAATGGATAAAAATAATAATAATAATAATGAAAAATTAAAGAAAATCCTTCAAGAGAGCGTTAATGATGAATTTAAGGATGTATCCGACGAACTTCCTTTTGAACCGTCTAAAGATTTTAAGAAGGATATGAACACTCTTGTAAAAGAGCAAAAGAACCCTTACCTGAAAATGTGCAAAACTAAAAAAGGAAAAACATTTATTGTGTTAGTTGCTATCCTTGTTTTTGCACTGTCATCCCTAAGTGTAGGTGCAGTAAGGGAGACTGTGGCAAGGGTGATTAAGGCAATTCCTTCTATCATTATGCCTGAAAAGAAGGAAAAGCCAAAGAAACCTGCCCCAACAAAAGCAACCCATCCTGTAATTAAGAATAAAGACAAACCTAAAAAAGTTTATCCTGTGGCTACAAATGATGAGGCAGTCAGAGAAGAGAATGGAAGTTCATCAACCCAACCAACTGATGGAACAGTTTTTGAAACTCAAACCACAACATATAAAAATGTTGAAATTCCAAATACTGTTGCAGTTCCAAATGATGTAACAGAAGCTCCGCCTACATCGCAATAATTATTTTGATACTGTTCTTTGCAAAAAATAGTAATAATAAAAAACTTTTCACAGCATATAAAGTTATGAGGTAGATGCTATGAAAAGGAAAAAACATATTATTGTAATGATTACAGCAATTACTGCTTGCTTTGTAGTTATGGCATTTGTAAACGGACAAAATTCTGTTGATGTGTCGAATTTTGAGGATGAAAGCAGCGATAACATTATTGTGCTTGACGCAGGACACGGAGGAGAGGACGGAGGCGCTGTCAGCTCAAGCGGAGTAGTTGAAAGTGATATAAATTTGCAATTCACAGAAAAGCTGAAGGACATACTTTCCCTTAACGGTTACAAAATCGTTATGATAAGGGAGGATAATTCCGACTTAGCTGACAAATCCATTGAAACTATTTCGGGAAGAAAAAAATCCGATATGCATAGGCGGTTAGATATTTACAACTCCCACATACAAAATGTAGCAATCAGTATCCATCAAAATATTTTCCCAGCCGATTCCTGCAAGGGTACACAGGTGTTTTACTCAACTCAAACACAGTCAGGTAAAGTTTTGGCAGACAACATAACCGATACTGTCAAAAAATACTTACAGCCGGATAATGAAAGGCTCAGCAAACCCACAAGCGGAAGTATTTTCCTTTTGGATAACGCAAAAATCCCGGCTGTAATAGTTGAGTGCGGTTTTCTGTCAAACAGCGAAGAAATTAAGCTCTTGTGTGATAAAGAATATCAAAAAAAGTTCTCCTACTGTGTATTTTTAGGGTTGCTAAATACTGAAATTTAATAAATTAGCAATATGTGAAACTCCCCCGTTAGAGATTAATTTCTCTGACGGGCATTGTTTTTTGCCTGTTAGGTTCTAAAAATCAACATTTCTGTCCTTATAATAAAATCCCCTACGCATCAAAATCAAATTAAATATACAAAAGGTATTTACATTTCTGTAAAATTAATGAAAAATATAAATAATAGTGCAACCAACAGGGATTGAATAGTGCTTATTATAGTGAAGGCGCTGATTTAATAAAAAGGAGGTTTCGGCTTTGGAAGATAAAACGATAGTAGAAATGTACTTAAACCGTGACGAAAATGCAATTAAACAGACAAGGGATAAATACGGTTACAGACTTCAAATGCTGTCACAAAATATTGTGGAAGATATGCAGACTGCAGAGGAATGTGTGAATGATACATATGTTGAAGCGTGGAATCTAATTCCACCTCACAAGCCTTGGGACTATCTATATCCTTTTTTGGCAAGGATAATAAGAAACATTTCTCTGAATTGCTGTCGTAAACAAAACAGTTTGAAAAGAAAGGGAAAAATACTGGAGCTGACCGCTGAAATGGAGGAATGTATTCCTGACTCTGACTGCGTTGATGAACAAATTAATCAAATATTATTGCAGGATTCTATCAACAGTTTTCTGTCGGGCTTAGAAAGTGATAAAAGAAAAGTTTTTATGAGACGATATTGGTATTTTGATTCAATTAACCAAATAGCAAAACAGTTTAATTTTTCCGAAAGCAAGGTAAAAACTATACTTTTCAGATGTCGCAAGGAACTTCGTAATTACCTGGAGAAGGAGGATTATAGGATATGAAAGGAAATGATTTGCTGAATATTATGGAAAATGCAGATTATAAATTTATTGCAGAGGCAGAAATTATAAAAGCAAATAAAAAACGGGGTTTTATGAAGTGGGTAACCATTGCTGCGTGTTTATGTATTGCTGTAATTGCTATATTCTTAAGCAATATTTTCGTCCCAAACAATGAAAATACATCATTATCTCAAAACGGAATAAAAGCAACAGAAAATACAAGCTCCAAAGCTTTTGATAATTCCCCTATAAAGTACTCAGATTTAATATTAGCAGACGGAAAAGACAACGATATATCCATATCAAGTGACAGTGAACTGTGTGTGGCTGAATTTGAGGAGAAATTTTTAAAGGAAGACGGTTGCTGTATGATAGTTGAGGGAACAGTGAAAAACATCTATTCTAAGAAATACAAATATGATGTCAGCGATGATAAATTTGAAGACAACGGTGTTCTCCATAACATTATGGAAACGGTAGTTTATGAAATCAGTGTTGATAAAACTTGGTTTGGCAACGATGTCACCGGTCAAACAATTATAGTAGAAGATAACAGCTACTGTTTAGATCCCTTATTCAAAATCAAAGCCGGAAAAAAATATGTTGTTCCGCTATTTGAATACGGAAACAGCATACTGTACAGCAAAGAGGAAAAAGAGAATTTTTTAAGTGGAGATATTGTCAGAGAAAGCAAATTCAGCACAGTATATCCTTATCACCCACAGATAGAGGTCACCAAAGACAGCAAATATATAGTATCGGAGAACTGGAAAACCCTGATATCAGAAAAAGCAAGAGAAATTGTAGTTGACCTCAAGGACAAAGACAATTATGTATATTTTCAAATGTATTTGTTAGATGGCGATACATTTAAAAATGCAATGAACAGATTGATAGATAAAAGGTTAAATTAGATGTAGAATAGTCATTTAATTAATTCTGCATTTTTATATAGATATATTAATTACTATATGCTATAATCATCATAGTATAATGATTATATAACAAACTCATCGCAAAACAAAAGGAGTTACCAATGGCAAAGATTAAGAGTGTTTATATATGTTCACAATGTGGCTATGAGTCGCCTAAATGGTACGGAAAATGCCCGTCCTGTAGTGAATGGAATACTATGAATGAAGAAATTGTTGATAAATCTTCTTCTACTGTTCAAAAAACAAAACGAGTATCAACATACACAAGACCTGTTTCCATAAACAGTATTGACACTACTGACGAACAGAGGTATTTTACAGGCTCAAAGGAGCTTGACAGAGTGCTTGGCGGTGGTATTGTAAAGGGCAGTCTTGTGCTTTTGGGCGGTGACCCCGGTATAGGCAAGTCAACAATACTTCTTCAAATTTGCAACAACTTAGGTAATGAACTTAAAATTCTCTATGTATCGGGAGAAGAATCAAGGCGACAACTAAAACTCCGTGCCGAAAGACTTGGTGTGAACAACGAGAATACTTTTATAATGACTGAAACCGATATTGAGGTTATTGTTGAGGAAATCAAGACGGAAAAACCGGACTTAGTTATGATTGACTCAATTCAAACAATGAATTTATCAGCACTAAATTCATCACCCGGCTCTGTTACACAGGTCAGAGAATGTACAAACCTGTTGATGCACACATCAAAGGGCTTGGATATTCCGATTATTGTTGTTGGTCACGTCAACAAGGAAGGCTCTATTGCAGGTCCTAAGGTTTTGGAGCATATTGTTGACGCTGTCCTCTACTTTGAGGGCGACAAACAGATGTCTTATAGAATTTTACGAGCTGTTAAAAACAGATACGGTTCGACCAACGAAATCGGTGTTTTTCAAATGACTGACAAAGGACTAACTGAAGTTGAAAACCCGTCAATGATGCTCCTTTCAGGCAGACCACACAATGTTTCAGGCTCCTGTGTTGCCTGTACTATGGAGGGTACAAGACCACTTCTTGCAGAAATTCAGGCTTTAGTTTCCACATCAGGCTACGGTAACCCAAGGAGAATGTCAACAGGCTACGACTACAATCGTTTGGCACTTATAATTGCTGTCCTTGAAAAAAGAGCCGGTTACTATTTTTCAAACAGCGACACCTATGTAAACATTGTTGGCGGTTTAAGGCTTGATGAACCTGCTATTGATTTGTCAGTGGCAATTTCTCTTATCAGCAGTTTAAAGGATGTTCCAATTCCTGAAAATGCACTTGCCTTTGGAGAAATTGGCTTAGGCGGTGAAATTCGTTCCGTTGCCAATGCACAGGCAAGAATTAACGAGGCGTCACGACTTGGTTTTACGAAGATTATTCTGCCTTATCATAATTTAAAGAATGTTTCCTCTGATACGGCTACCTTATATGGCGTAAAGAATGTCAGAGAGGCATTTGAGGCTATGCTGGATGAGTAAGTTTTTACCAAATTTACCCAATGATAATGTAAAGACAGTTGTAATGTCAACTGAATTTCAGAATATTTCCAAGGCAATAGGGGAGGTAGGTATAAAAATTCTCCCCATTAAGCCTATTGAAAAGTTCTATCCGTTTGAAAAGTCACACGCAGATATGCAATTTTTTCATTACAGCAGTGATACAGCATTTATACTTAAAGAATCATTATACCTAAAGGAAGAGCTTGAAAAGTATATTGAAAATGTCATTGTAATTGATGAAACAGCTCAAAGAGAATATCCCAAAAATGTGTTGCTGAATGCGATTTCGTTAAAGGGTAAAATAATCTGTAACACCAAGTGTATAAGTGATAACATTTCACATATAATTGAACAAAAACGAACATATGTTTATAGGGTAGGGCAAGGTTACACAAAATGCTCCACCTGTATTGTAACAGAGAACAGTATCATTACATCTGACAAATCTATTTACAATGCCTGTAAGGATGATTTTGATGTAATTCTGATTCGTCCCGGGTTTATCGATTTGCCCGGCACAAGCTACGGGTTTATTGGCGGATGCAGTTTTAAGTACAACAAGGATACTTTGATGTTCACAGGAAATATTAAAAAACATCCTGACTATATAAGTATAAAAAATTTTTGCCGTAATCATAATGTATATACAGAAAGCCTTGTAAATGATATTTTAACGGACATTGGAAGTGTTATTCCTGTTGAATAAAAATTACTATTATGTGTTTTAATGTAATTAATAGCCATCTATAATAGAAATATAAATAAATATAACATTTTATCTATTACCACTTGATTTATCTTTTAATCGGTGGTAATATACTTTTAGACTCCCCTAAATTATACAAAATATTCATTTTGTATAATTTTGTATTTATCTTAATATGATTAGTCCATAAGGTAGTCGTTCTACCCCACGATAATGAAGGTGAAAAAATGGCTGTTAATTTTAAAGATGAGGCTCCGGAATTAGTTAAGGATTTTTTATTCTATATGCAGACGGTTAAGGAAAAGTCCTCGAAAACCGTCAGCGAGTATTTTCTTGACTTAAGGATATTTTTCCGTTTTGTTAAGGTTTTGCGTGGAATTGCAAAAACAGATGATTTTGATAAAATCAAAATTGATGACATTGATATTGATTTTATCAGAGAAATTACTTTGAGTGATATGTACGAGTTTATGAATTATCTGATTGATGACCGAAAAGTTCAGTCGGCAGGTCGTTCTCGTAAGGCATCTACCCTACATTCTTTTTTTGATTATCTCACTGTGAAAAAGCACTTGCTTGATACTGACCCCAGCAAGGAGCTTGAAATGCCAAAGCAGAGGAAATCTCTGCCTAAATACCTGACTTTGGAGCAAAGTATTGAGCTGTTAAACGCAGTTGAGGGCAAAAATCAGGAGCGTGACTACGCTATTATTACAATTTTCCTAAACTGTGGACTTCGATTATCCGAATTAGTCGGTCTGAATGTTACTGATGTTCGCAGTAATAATACTGTGAGGGTACTTGGTAAAGGTAATAAGGAGAGAATTATATACCTAAACGACGCCTGTGTTGACGCAATAAACAATTACCTTAAGGTAAGACCTGTTGACGGTGTAAAGGACAAAAAGGCGCTGTTTATTTCATCTCAAAAAAAGAGAATGAGTCCAAAAACTGTACAGGCTATGGTTTACAAATATCTTGAAAAAATCGGACTTGACAGTCAGGGCTACAGTTGCCACAAGCTAAGGCACACAGCCGCAACACTTATGTATCAGCACGGAAATGTTGACATCAGGGTGCTGAAAGAGGTTTTAGGCCACGAAAATTTGGGAACTACCGAAATTTACACTCACCTTTCCAATAAACAGCTTGAAGAGGCATCTAAAAGTAATCCGTTAGCCAAGATTAAGCAAAAAAAGGATAAAAAATAATCGATCTCCCCTACCCTATCCCACTTTATCATTATGATTTTTCTAACATAGTGAGTGGTATAGTCGGGGGATTCCTCGACAAGCTCGGAATGACATTGTGTGAATTGTTACTTTGAGTTGACGACATTGCCTACCCTACAACAATAATTATTAAAAAGGAGCAGAAAATGAAAATTTATTTAGCTAGTCCGTTTTTTAACGATGAAGAACTGAAAAATGTTGAAAGAGCAGAAGAAATCCTGATGAAACGAGGTTTTCAGGTGTTTTCTCCACGACTTAACGAAGTAAGGACTGATGAAAATACTCAGTCGGCTTTGTGGTCAAAGGAAACCTTTATGAATGACAGGCGTTTTATTGACTGGGCAGACGCTGTTGTAATGCTTTATTACGGTGGATACAGTGACAGCGGAACTGCTTGGGAATGTGGTTATGCCTACGGAACACATACTCCTGTGGTGGTTGTTCATTTAGGTAATGATTCCAACCTAATGGTACACGAGGGTAGCCATAGCAACATAAAACTTGAAGATTTAGCCACCTACGACTTCAACAAAATGCCCTCACTTCCCTACAACGGAAAAATGTTTTAAAAAAGTGACACCTCTCTGCTATAAAGAAGTGTCACTCAAATAAATATTAGATGTTAAATATTGGCTGTCGCAAATTTTACTCTTTTGCGACAGTCCCTAAAAGTATTATTCCTTTGGAAAACTGAATTCAGAAAAATCGAATGTTGCGAAGTAGTCGTTTGGTGTTTCTGCTCTTCTGATAAGCTTATGAGAACCGTCCTCTTTTAAAAGAACCTCCGCACTTCTTAACTTTCCGTTGTAGTTATATCCCATAGAAAATCCGTGTGCACCTGCGTCGTGGATATATATAATATCGCCCATATCAATCTTTGGCAACATTCTGTCTATGGCGAATTTATCGTTATTCTCGCAAAGACCGCCTGTGATGTCATACTTGTGGTCGCAAGGCTGGTTTTCCTTGCCGAGAACTGTGATGTGGTGGTATGAACCGTACATTGCAGGTCGCATAAGGTTAGCGGCGCAGGCATCAAGTCCGATATATTCCTTGTAAATGTGCTTTTCGTGAATTGCAGTTGCTACTAAAGCACCGTATGGGGCTAACATATATCTTCCAAGCTCGGTGTAAATCTCTACATCACCCATTCCCTCAGGAACAAGGATTTCTTCAAACTTCTTTCTAACACCCTCGCCTATTATTGCAATATCGTTCTTTGGCTGTTCAGGGCGGTAGTCAACGCCTACACCGCCTGAAAGGTTGATAAACTTAATATGTACACCTGTTTTCTTTTGCAGTCTTACAGCAAGCTTAAAGAGTATTCCTGCAAGCTCAGGGTAATAATCGTTGGATACTGTGTTTGATGCAAGGAATGCGTGAATACCAAATTCCTCTGCACCTGCCTCCTTTAACTCAACAAATGCCTTTTCCATTTGTTCCTCGGTCATACCGTACTTTGAGTCGCCGGGTGTGTCCATTACCTGGACTCCTTCTTTGCTGGCAGAAAGCTCAAATACTCCGCCGGGGTTGTATCTGCAACAAATTGTCTTTGGCACACCGCAGGTTTTCTTGATAAACTCAACATGGGTGTAGTCGTCAAGGTTAATATTTGCCCCAAGGTCGTATGCCTTTTGCATATCCTGAACAGGTGTTACATTGGAGCTGAACATAATGTCACTGCCTGTAATTCCGCAGGACTCACAAAGCATAAGCTCTGTGTATGATGAGCAGTCCATACCGCAACCCTCTTCCTTAAGAATTTGCATAAGGTATGGGTTTGGTGTTGCTTTAACTGCAAAATACTCCTTAAAACCTTTGTTCCAGCTAAAAGCCTTGTTAAGCGCCCTTGCGTTTTCTCTAATACCCTTTTCGTCGTAAATATGAAAAGGTGTTGGAATATCCTTAATGATATTCTTTGCTTGTTCAAGTGATAGAAATGGCTTCTTTTCCATTTTTATTCCTCCTCTGACTCCTTTATATACTCGTCAACACATTCCTCAATAGCGCCGATAATAGCCTCGGCACCCTCTCCTGTCTGTGCTGAAAAAGGAAAAATCCTTGTATCTTCAAACCCTTTAAGGGTTTCCCCTATCTTAATTAGTTGTTTTTCTTTCTCTGATTTTTTCAGCTTGTCCATCTTTGTAAGTACTACAATGTAAGGCAGTCCGCTTTCATAGAGAAAGTTTATCATACCAATGTCGTCCTGTGTAGGCATATGCCTCATATCAAGAAGCTGTACCACAAGGCAAAATGCTCTTTCCTGGTCAAAATAGCCTTCCATTAGTTCTGACCAGCGCTGTTTTTCAGCCTTGCTTACCTTTGCGTAGCCGTAACCCGGCAAGTCAACAAGATGAAAGTTGTCAACATCGAAAAAGTTGATTGTTGCAGTTTTGCCGGGCTTTGAGCTTGTTCGAGCCAAAGCCTTTCTACCGCAGAGCTTGTTAATTAGGGACGACTTTCCAACATTACTTTTGCCGGAAAAAATCACCTCCGGCTTTTCTGACGGCGGTAACTGTCCGCTTGTGCCACAGGCAAACTGAAATTCTGCTTTATTAAAGGTTGTCATAGCTGTCCCCCCTACTGCCTTACCACATTGGAATAGTGGTCAGTAACAGAAGATTTTTTGCCCTTATGTACATTTTTGGTAAATCCAACCACCGAAGTTTCCAGTACCTCTGTAATATCCTTTACAGGAACAAAATTAACATTTTCCTTTACCACAGGGTCAACCTCTTCAAGGTCTTTAATATTCTCAAATGGAATTATAACTGTGTTAATTCCGTTTTTATATGCCGCCATACTCTTTTCTCTAAGACCGCCGATAGGCATTACCTTGCCCCTAAGTGTGATTTCACCTGTCATAGCAACACTACTTTTCACCTTTTTCTTTGTTAAGGCGGAAAAGATTGCAGTTGCCATTGTTACACCGGCAGAGGGTCCGTCCTTTGGAACAGCACCCTCGGGAGCGTGAATGTGAATATCGCAGTCCTTGTAAAAGTCTGTATTTGTGATGTAATTTTCAAGATTTTTTCTGACGCAGGTAATAGCGGCTTTTGCTGATTCCTGCATTACATCACCAAGTGAACCTGTAAGGAGCAAGTTACCCTTGCCTTTCATTACTGCCACTTCAATGGGAAGAAGTGTTCCTCCAACTGATGTCCAAGCAAGACCGTTTACTACACCGATTTCATCGGTTTTGCTGTTGTGGTCGTCTCTGTAACGAACAGCACCAAGAAATTCGCTGATATTTTTATCAGTAATTTTAATGATAAGTTCCTCGTCCTCAAGGATTTTTACCGCTGACTTACGCATAAGGGTTGCTATTGTTCTTTCAAGATTACGAACACCTGCTTCCCTTGTGTAGGAATCAATTATTGCGTAAATACCCTTATTTGATATTTTGAAATTATCCTTTGTAAGTCCGTTTGCCTCAAGCTGTTTTTTTACAAGGTGCTTTTTGGCTATATTAAACTTTTCTTCCCTGGTATAGGACGGTAGTTCAATTACATCCATTCTGTCCCTTAAAGGCTCGGGAATTAAGGATAAATCGTTGGCTGTTGTTATAAACATAACCTTTGATAAATCAAAGGGAACTTCAATGTAGTGGTCAACAAATTTGCTGTTTTGCTCGCTGTCCAGCACCTCAAGAAGTGCTGATGTTGGGTCGCCCTTGTAGTCGTTACCCAGCTTGTCCACCTCGTCAAGAATTATAAGAGGGTTACAGCTACCTGCGGTTTTAATTGAATTTATAATTCTTCCCGGTATTGAGCCAATATAAGTTTTTCTGTGACCACGAATTTCTGCCTCGTCCTTGATACCGCCAAGGGCAATTCGTGAGCATTTGCGGTTAATAGCCTTTGCGATAGACTGGGCTATTGAGGTTTTACCCACACCCGGAGGTCCAACAAGGCAAATAATGTTAGCATTTCCGTTAGGATTTAGTTTTCTGACGGCAAGTTGTTCTATAATTCTTTCCTTAACCTTTTCCATACCGTAATGGTTGGAGTCAAGGGATGCTCTTGCCTTTTTAATGTTAATATTCTCTTTTGTATATTTATTCCATGGTAATTCAAGGACAATATCAAGGTAATTTCTGATAACATTTGCCTCTTGACTGCCGGATGACATCTTTTTAAGTCGTGAACATTCCTTAAATAGAGGTTTATAAACCTCCTCAGGTAAATTTAGCTTTTGGAGCTTTTCAATGTACTGCTCAGCTTCAGTAGTTGGGTTATCATCCTCCCCAAGCTCCTGCTGAATTACGCTAAGCTGTTCACGAAGGAGATATTCCCTTTGGTTTTGTTCTATTTTCATCCTTGCTTTTTCAAGGATGTCATTTTCTACTTCAATAATGTTTAATTCATCAGAAAGTATTTCTATGAGAAGTTCCAGCCGTTTTTCCGAGTCAAATTCCTCAAGAATTGTTTGTTTATTAATAAAATCAAGTATAATGTTTCCGGCTATGTAGTCAGCAATTTCTGACGGGTCAGAACACATAGTAACCTTGAAAATATACTCCGGTGAAAAATTAGGTAAAAGCTCTATGTATTTATCAAAAATACTCTTTGTAGCCTTTACAAGTGCCGCCTCTTTAACTGTGTTTTTAGGCTCACACTTTGGCACTTCTGCAATATTAGCAAATATGCAAGGTACATTGTTTGTAACTTCCTTGATATATGCTCTGCTTTTGCCCTGTATAGTAACACGGATTATGTCATCCTTGGTATTTACAATTTGAGTTATTTTGCAAATAGTACCTATTCTGTAAACATCATCCAATTTTGGAATGTTTACAGACGGGTCCTTTTGTGCTGTTACGAAAATTTCCTGTTCATTGTTCATTGCTGCGTCAATAGCAGCTCTGCTTCTTTTTCTGCCTACATCAAAATGGAGAATCATCTCGGGAAATACTACTAATCCTCTGAGAGGCAGAACAGGCAATTCCTTAATATTAGTTAATTTTTCCATAAGTTTCCTTTTACCAAAAATAGCTGTACTAAAAAGTACAGCTACTGTATTTTATTTAAGCTGTTGTTTCAGATTTCTCGTCTTTGATAGAGAGAGTTTTCTTCTTCTTTCTTCCTCTGACTATCTCGGCCTCTGTACCGTTATTTACAACATCTTCGGTGATTGTGATTTTGGTAATTGATTCGTCAGATGGTGTTGTAAACATAAGGTCTGTGAGAATATTTTCCAAAATTCCACGAAGTCCTCTTGCACCTGTGTTTTGCTCCTTTGCAATCACAGCAATAGCGTGGAGTGCATCACTTGTAAACTCCAGCTCAACATCATCAAGTTCAAACAGCTTTTTGTACTGGTTGATAATAGAGTTCCTTGGCTCTGTAAGAATCCTTACAAGGGCATCTTCGTCAAGACCTGACAGAGATGTAATTACGGGAATACGACCGACAAGCTCGGGGATAATGCCGAACTTGACAAGGTCGTGAGCAACAACCTCACTCATCCAGTCGGTGCTGTCAAGCTCTTTTCGGCTCCTTACATTTGCGCCAAAGCCAAGAGAAGAGGAATTTATCCTCTTTTCAACAGTCTTTTCAAGTCCGTCAAAAGCTCCTCCGCAAATAAACAGAATATTCTTTGTGTTTATTTGGAGAAAATCCTGTTGAGGATGCTTTCTGCCACCCTGAGGAGGAACATTTGAAACAGTACCTTCTATGATTTTCAAAAGTGCCTGCTGAACACCCTCTCCGCTAACATCCCTTGTGATTGATGGGTTTTCGGATTTACGGGCAATTTTATCAATTTCATCAATATAGATAATGCCTCGTTCAGCCTTCTCTATATCATAGTCAGCGGCTTGGATAAGCTTGAGTAAGATATTTTCTACATCTTCACCAACATATCCTGCCTCTGTAAGGGTAGTTGCGTCAGCAATAGCGAAAGGAACATCAAGAGTTTTTGCCAAGGTTTGTGCAAGGAGAGTTTTACCTACACCGGTAGGTCCCAAAAGCAAAACATTACTCTTTGAAAATTCAACATCCTCATCATTTGAGAATACACGCTTGTAGTGGTTGTAAACCGCTACGCTTAAAGTAACCTTTGCCCTGTCTTGTCCAATAACATACTGGTCAAGGACTTCCTTTATTTCCTGTGGCTTTAAAAGTGTTGGTGCCTCTAATTTATTTTTGCGTTTTGGTTCCGGTTCAAAACCGTCCTCAAGGATTGACATACACAAATCTACACACTGGTCGCAGATATATACGCCGTTTCCTGAAATAAGACGACCAACCATTTCCTGCGGTTTACCGCAAAATGAACAGTAAATCTTTTTTTCGTCCTTAGGCATTGCTTATTTACCCCTTATCTGTTAGTGATAACCTTGTCAATCAAGCCGTATTCAAGTGCCTGTTGTGCTGTCATAAAGTTATCTCTTTCTGTATCTTTGGCAATTACATCATATGGCTGACCTGTATTTGCTGCCAAAATTTCATTAAGCTTTTTCTTTGTGTCAATAATATGCTGTGTGTGAATGAGCATATCAGTTGCCTGACCCTGTGCGCCGCCACTTGGCTGATGAATCATAATATCGCTGTTAGGCAGGGCATATCTTTTGCCCTTTGTACCGGCTGCAAGGAGAAAAGCACCCATTGAAGCCGCCATACCCATACAAATTGTTGAAACATCACACTTAATATAGTTCATAGTGTCGTAAATTGACATACCGTCAGTTACAGAGCCACCCGGGCTGTTGATGTAAAGGCTGATATCCTTTGTTGGGTCCTGACCCTCAAGGTACAAGAGCTGTGCAACAACAAGACTTGCAGTTTGGTTGTTCACTTCCTCTGTAAGCATAATAATTCTGTCGTTTAAAAGTCTTGAAAAGATGTCATAGGAACGCTCGCCCCTATTTGTTTGTTCTACCACATAAGGTACTAATGCCATATACTACCAATCCTTTCATATAAATCATAGACACTTAGTTGTAAAAATATTCAAATTATTCTTCGGACTTTTCCTCAGTTGACTTTTTGCTCTCTGTCTTAGAGTTATCTACTGCAAAATCCATAGCCTTTTGAGTTTTAAGGTCTGCTGAGAGGGATTCGCCATTGATAGCCTTCTTAACATCCTCAACATCCATCTTGTACTGTTCTGCAAGACGGTTGTACTCAGCGTCAAGCTCATCTGCTGTGATTTCAAAGTTTTCCTTTTCGGCAATCTTTTCAAGGGCAAGTCTTAACTTTACTCTTCTTTCAGCATCAGGTCTGTACATCTCCTTGAGTGTATCCGGAGTTGCACCCATATACTTCATATATGTGTCGAAGTCCATACCCTGACTTCTGAGACGCATATCAAATTCCTGAATCATCTCGTTAACAGCGTTGTCGTACATCTGCTCAGGAATTTCGCCCTCAACAGAGTCACAAAGCTTTGTGATAACCTGGTCTTCGATATCCTTCTTCTGCTCATCTTCAAGACGCTTTTTAACAGTTTCCTTGATTTCTTCCTTGTATTCGTCAAGAGTTTCCTTGTCGCTTACATCCTTAACAAACTCGTCGTCAAGCTCAGGAAGCTCTTTTCTCTTGATTTCGTGGAGGTTAATCTTAAATTCAGCGTCAGCACCCTTAAGCTCCTCTGCCTGATAATCCTCCGGGAATTTAACGGAAATTGTAAACTCTTCCCCTGTCTTGTGGCCGATAATCTGCTCCTCAAAGCCGGGGATAAAGTTGCCGGAACCGATTTTAAGGTTGTAGTTTTCAGCCTTGCCGCCTTCAAAAGCAACGCCGTCCTTCATACCCTCAAAGTCGATAACAACCATATCGCCGTCAACAACTTCGCCGTCTTCAACAGTAACCATTCTGCTGTTTCTGTCACGAACCTTCTCGATTTCCTCGTCGATAAGCTTCTTTGTTACTCTTGTTGATTTCTTTGTAACCGGGATGCCCTTGTAATCGTTGATGTCAATTACAGGATATGTGATAACAGTTGCCTTAAATGTAAAGCCGTCCTTTGATGCGTCAAGAGCCTCAAGTGAATCAACAGCAATTACATTAAGGTCTGCCTCTTTAGCGGCAGAGTCAAGTGCCTCAGGGTAGCAATCCTGCATAGCATCCTCGTAGAATACACCCTCGCCATACATTTTCTCAATGATTGACTTAGGAGCCTTACCCTTTCTGAAGCCCGGAACATTAATGTTCTTAACCTGCTTTTTGTAAGCCTTGTTACAAGCCTTTGCAAATGTTTCAGCATCAACTGATACTTCAACCTCGTAAGTATTTTCTTTAGTCTTTGTAGAATTTTTTAAACTCATAATTAATTTCCTCCTGTAATTCACTAAATAACTGAACAATTATAGCATATTAAACAGATAATTTCCATACTTTTTTGCAAAAAATTAACCAATTAATACAGGTGTAAAAGATACGGAATCTGTTGATATTAGTTTAAGCTTAATGCCCTCGTAGTCACCGTTGTAGGAATACTTGATGATTTTTTGTCCATGAAGATGACCATAGTAGCACTTTTTAATGTTGTAGTTATGTAGAATATCAAAAATTTCCTGACAGCGTTGAGTACCGTAAAGAGGCGGATAGTGGAGAAAAACTATTGTTTCTTTGTCGTTATCCACGCTATCCAAGGAAAGCTTAAGTCTGCCAAGCTCCCTGTTAAGGATTTTTTCGTCCTCTTCGCTGTCTATTTCTAAATTCCATCCACGAGTTCCGCAGATATTGTAGTTTCCCACTGTGTAGGAATTGTTAAACAAAATTTTAATTTTGTCAAAACCGTTTTCTTCAAGGTAACTGTCAATCTTCTTTTTTGTTCCCCACCAATAGTCGTGGTTTCCTTTGAGCAAGATTTTCTTACCCTTTAGCTTATTATTAATAAAATCAAAGTCATTAAAGCAGTCCTCAAGCTTCATAGCCCAGCTGATGTCACCGGCAACTACAACGGTATCTTCATCCTTTATAATGCTGTTCCAGTTGTTTAAGATACGACTTGTGTAGTCCTGCCAACCGGAAAAAATATCCATTGGCTTGTCATTACCAAGTGAAAGGTGAAGGTCTGCTATACAGAACAGGGACATATTAAATACCTAATGTGTTCTTAACATATTCAGGCATTTTGTCTGCCTCTGTAACATTGTTAAAGCGTACTTCAAGATTTTGTAGCTCTGCAATGGGCTTTGGCACTTCTGCACCGCTAACCTTATTTAGTCTTTCTACCATTTCAAATTCGTCATCACAGATAAGCTCAGGGGCAACAGCCTCAAGAACAGAGTGGCTGAACTTGTATGGACTTGCGGTTGAAGCGATTACAACAGGAGTTTTGTCACCTGTCTTTTCTACATACTGGTTGTAAACATTGATAGCAACCGATGTGTGGGTGTCGCAAAGATACTTTTCATCCTCAAACAGCTTTTTAATAGTAGCCTTTGTGTTGTCGTCGTCGCAGTAACCGCCAAAGAACTGTGAAGTTATCTTTTCTTTAACCTCAGGTGTAACTTCGTACTTACCTGTTGTTTTAAGCTGAGTCATCCATTCTGCAACAAGCTTGTCGTTGTTATCAGAGAACATATAAAGCAGTCTTTCAAGGTTACTTGAAACAAGAATATCCATTGATGGGGATGCTGTTGCATAGAACTGTCTGTTCTTGTCATAAACACCTGTGTTTATGAAGTCTGTTAAAACATTGTTCTTGTTGGACGCACAGATAAATTTGTTAATTGGAAGTCCCATACAACAGGCGTAATATGCAGCAAGAATGTTGCCAAAGTTTCCTGTTGGAACTACTACATTGATTTTGTCACCTAAATTAATCTTGTTTTCATTAACAAGGTCACAGTAAGCGGAAACATAATATACAATTTGCGGAAGGAGTCTGCCCCAGTTGATGGAGTTTGCAGAGCTGAACAGCATATTGTTGTCGTTAAGGATCTTTACAATTTCTTCTGTTGTAAAGATTTTCTTAACTCCTGTTTGAGCGTCGTCAAAGTTACCTTTAATTGCACAAACATTTACATTGTTACCCTTTTGAGTGTTCATCTGGCGTTTTTGCATTGGAGAAACGCCGTCCTCGGGATAGAACACAATCATCTTTGTGTTGTTAACATCCCTAAATCCTTCAAGGGCTGCCTTGCCGGTGTCACCTGATGTTGCAACGAGGATAACTGCTGTTTTTCCGTCATATTTCTTCTTTAGTGACTTTGTAAGGAAATGAGGAAGAATTTGCAAAGCCATATCCTTAAAAGCACAGGTAGGTCCGTGCCAAAGCTCCATAATGTTGATTTCGTTGCCATTATACTTTTTGGTAACCAGGGGAGCAGGACAATCTGAACCAAACTTTTCTTTTGTGTAGGCACTGTCAACACAGTCTGCGATTTCTTCAGCAGTAAAATCAGAAAGAAAATCAGCAAAAACAAACTTTGCTCTTTCGTTGTAGGACATTGGGAGTAAAGCCTTGATAGTGTCCAAGGTGTACTGAGGTAATTCCTGGGGTACAAAGAGGCCACCGTCTTTGCTTATGCCCTGAGATATGGCCTGTGCGGCAGAAACTACTTCATTCTTATTTTCAGTACTGTTATATAACATTTCTATCTTCCTTTCAGTACATATTACCGATTTATCATTCTACACTATAATGAGGTAAATGTCAAAGTTTATCATAAAATTCAAGTGCATTTTTATAAAAAATCTTGTCAATTACGGATTTTTCAAAGTTATTTTCTATTAAAGAATTATATAACCTGTAAAAATACTTGCTTGAGGGTATTTCGCCAATAATATCTGCACCGTCAAAGTCAGTTCCCAAAGCAACTGCATCCTCTCCGCCGAGTGACAAAAAGTGATAGATGTGGTTTAGAATATCCTTTATTTCAGGGTTGCCGTCACTTTTAAGGAAGTCCTTGTGCAGATTTATCCCCACTATTCCCCCATTATCCCTTATGTAACAAAACTGTTCGTCTGTTAGGTTTCGTTTATGGTCGCCAATTTTTCTTGAATTGGAATGGGTTGCAAGTATATATTTTGGATTTTCACTTGCAATATCATAAAACAGGGCATCGCTTGTGTGGGAAGTATCTATTGCAATTCCTCTTTTTATATACTCCTTAATCACACATTTTCCAAACTTTGTTGCACCCTTTGGGTTATTCACCATTGCACCGTCACCTATGCAGTTGTGGTCGTTCCATGTTAAGGTTGAAATTTTTACACCGTATTTTTGCAGTATATCAATATTTGAAATATCATTGTCCAAAATAGAGGAATTTTCTAAGGTCAGCAATAGTGACTTATCTGCTTTTATGTCGTTAAAAGGCATGTTCAGCCTTTTACATTCCGCTATAAGCCTTTCTGCTGATGAAATGAAATAATCTATTAAGGGTTTATCCTGAAATTCTTTTGGTAGCTCCGACACATCATCAGGAACCCATACCGCCATACATTGTTTCCAGCGTGATGAAGAATATAAATCTTTTACTCTAAATTCATAACCCTGTGAATCTATGGGTGCATTATTCATCATTGCTTTATACAAGGTGTCACAGTGTAAATCAAAAACTTCCATAGTTACCTCCCTGAATAAAAGCATTTTTAATATGGTTTATGCTATTAACTTTTTTACCGCTGTAAATTATTTCAATTATGTCAAATCTTATGTTTTTATTTGTAGGATATTCCTTTAGGTAAATGTATGCGGTTTTCATAAGTTTTACTTGTTTTGTTTTATTAACTGCATACACAGGGGCATAAAGTGAATTTTCTCCCCTTGTTTTCACTTCTACAAAAACTATGTAGTTGTCTTTTTCTGCAATAATATCAATTTCGCCGTACTTTTGTCTGTAATTTGTACAGATGATTTTGTATTTGTTTTTGCGAAGATATTTTTGTGCCTGTTTTTCTCCAAAGTCTCCTATTGTTTTCTTGTTTGATTTATCCATTGTTAATTAACTTTTTCAGAAAGCTCATTCTGTGTATTTTGCATGGACCGTACTTTAAAATCATTTCCCTGTGCTGTTTTGTTCCGTAGCCTTTATGCTTTGCAAAGCCATACTGTGGATATTCACTTTCGTATTTAGCACAAAGTCTATCCCTTGTTACCTTTGCCAGGATAGACGCCGCCGCTATTGAAATTGAATTAGCATCACCCTTTACTACACATTCAGCCGGGATGTTAAGGTCGGGTATCTTATTGCCGTCAATCATTGCGTAGTCTGCCGGTACTTTCAGTCCCTCAACAGCCCTTTTCATTGCAACCATTGTGGCGTTGAGGATGTTCATTTCTTCTATTTCTTCAACTGTTGCAAAGGCTATTGAATAGGCAACTGCCTTTTCCTTAATTACATCATAAAGAGCCTCACGCTTTTTTTCTGTGAGTTTTTTTGAGTCGTTTACGCCCTCTATTATTTCGCCCTTAGGTAAAATTACTGCGGCGGCACATACAGGACCTGCAAGTGGTCCTCGACCTGCCTCGTCAACACCGCAAATATTGTTATAGCCCTTAGAGAGAGCCTCGTTTTCGTACTTTAGCCAATCCATAATTATTCACCACTTATTCAACCGGAAGTTCAAATGTGTATTTGCCAAGCTTTGCGCTCCTGTACTCATCAAGGAGCATAATGGCGGCTCTTTCGGTGTCGATTTCTCCACCTGATATGAGCATACCTCTTTTTTTGCCGATAAGTTCAAGTAGTTCGTAGCTTTCCATTTGGTCAATATCCTCATTTTGCAGCTTAAACCTTTCTACAAACAGAGGATTCTTTTCAGCCTTCAGAAAGTCAAGAAGTCGCATAGCCAAAAGTTCTGTGTCCATAACCTGGTCTTTAACAGCACCTGTAAAGGCAAGTCTTTCCCCTACCGTTTTATCCTCAAATTTTGGCCACAATACACCCGGAGTATCAAGGACTTCAAAGCCTTTTTTAAGGGTGAACCACTGGTTTCCCCTTGTAACACCCGGTTTATCCTCGGCTTTTGCACGGTTGTTGCCTGCTATTCTGTTGATAAAGGTGGATTTTCCCACATTTGGAATACCTACAATCATAACCCTTATTGTCGGGTTTTTCATACCCTTTTCTTTGAGTCTTGCTATCTTTTCTTTCAGCACCTCATTGACAGCCGGTACAAATTTGTTAAGACCTTTACCGGATTTACAGTCAACAGGAATTGCAGGAATACCTTTTTCGTTGTAATAATTAATCCATTTTTGAGTTGCACCGGGGTTTGCCATATCGCATTTGTTCATTAGCACAACTCTTGGCTTATTTTGAATTATGGAGTCAAGGTCGGGGTTTCGACTGCTGACAGGAATCCTTGCGTCAATTATCTCTGCAACAGCGTCAACAAGCTTTAATGATGATTGTATTTGTCTTTTGGTTTTGGTCATATGACCGGGGAACCATTGAATATTTTGCATTTCACTCATTTTATCACCTAATTTCTTTATTGTGAATTATATCATAGTTTTTAATAGTTTACAACTTCCCTTTATTTTGTACTAATAATGGGGTGTATATACAAAAATTGCAGAGCATTACTGCTCTGCATCCTCATCATTATTCGCTTCCTCAGATTGATTATTACTCTTACCCACTCTATAGGAAATGTAAAGTAGGAAAACAAGAATAATCACGATAATACCGCCGATATAATACGGTGTGTACGGATATTTTTCTGCATTGTCTATAAGGTCGGCAGACTCGCTTTCTTCATCGGATAAAAATTCCTCCGATTCTTGATACTCTTCTTCCGATACAACTGAATCAACTTCTTCATCAACATTATTCTCTGTTGAGTTTACACTCTTTTCACCGCTTAAATAACTCTTTGACTTAGAAGATATTTTTGCACTTTGTGACTTGATTTTATCTCCGTTAATAGTAACTTTGCAACCATATACATTGCCTACGGGAACAGAATTCAAATCCTTATCCACAGGGTCTGAAATCCTTGCGTTTACAGCGGTATTTCCGCTTTTTATAGACTTAAACTGAAATGTCATAAGCTTTGCCTTACCGTTAAAGCCGTAACCGTAACTGCAAAGTATTATTGCGCTGATTTTTCCGTCACTTTCCTTATGCTGAATATCAAAGGCGTCATTTGCACCTTTAACCTTTCTAAACTCCATATATCTTGGGTTAAAGGATATTGATACCGTAACAGCGGAAATATTTGTGTTGCCCTCTACATATACATCTACATTGAAAAGCCTGTCTTTGTCACAATTTTCAGCCTTTAGTGAATAATCAACCTTACTTGATGCATTAAAATTTAAGCAGATTGAAAGGGGCATAAAGGTAGTCAGGATTAGAATTGCTGTAAAAATAATA
>JAQXVY010000046.1 GCA_029225165.1 Oscillospiraceae bacterium | reverse complement strand
GTGTTCTTGTGCTTGTAGTGCCGACAGCTATAATGCGTCCGCCGTTTTTGCGGCAGGTATTTATTTTATCGGCTTCCTCCTGCTCCACAACATAATATTCGGAGTGCATTTCGTGGTTAGTAACGTCATCTACCTTTACGGGTCTAAATGTACCCAGGCCAACATGGAGTGTAACATGGGCTATCTCAACTCCCATTTCTTTTATCTGCTCCAAAAGCTCCTTTGTAAAATGCAATCCCGCCGTAGGTGCGGCGGCAGAGCCCTCATGGGCGGCGTAAACCGTCTGGTATCTGTCTTTATCCTCCAGCTTATGGGTTATATAAGGAGGCAGAGGCATTTCGCCAAGCTCGTCCAATATATTTTCAAAAACAAACATAGTAAGCCTCCCGATTAACTTTACAAATATATTATTGCAGATTTACGGTTTAAAATCAACAAATTTTCAAAATTTACTTGCCAATAAATTTCATTTAATATATTATTGATAGTAGCAAATTATTGATAGCAACAAAAGGAGGTGGCAATGTGCAGAAAACTGTTATAAAAGAAATTATCTGCCCAAAATGCAACGAAATCACCGAGGGTAAGCTATACACCAGCATCAATGCCACAAACAACCCACACCTTAGGAATGAGATTTTGGAGGAAAATCTTTTTCATTGGAGATGTCACAGCTGTGGCCACGAGGCAAGGCTCACATACCCACTTTTGTATAACGATATGAAAAAGAGGTTTATGGTTTACTTAATTCCCGAGATTGACCGTTTTCAGCTTGCTGATAACGAGCTTGAGGAGGAATTTAAAAATCTAAAGGGCATACGCAAACGCCTTGCTCCCGACTTTAACACCTTTAAGGAAAAGCTTTTTATCTTTGAAAACGGACTTGACGATATGGCTGTTGAGATGACCAAGCTTGCCATAAGCGAAAGTGTTGCAAGAAAACTAAAGCTGAGGGAGGTTACAGAGGGATACCTCTCTATGTACGACAGAGAAAGCAACACAATGGGCTTTACATTTTTAATCGGTCTTGAAAAGGAACCCTACATTCAATCTGTAAGGCTTGAAATTTACAGCAAAAGTCTTGCAATAGTTGACGAAATTGCCGACAAGGACAAAAAGCTAAACGGATTTTTAACCATTGACAGAGAATGGGCAACAAATATCCTCTACCGCTACAAAAGGAGCAGACAAAGGGCGAGAATAAAAAGAGAAGAAAGCTTTAAAGCCCAGGATAACAAACACGAAAATAAAGAGTAATTTAATAATCTTCACGCAAAAAGGCAGTTCAAACCGAACTGCCTTTTGTATTTATAGCCTATTCTTAATCCTTAAACAAATCCTTGATTTTATCCATAAAGGACTTTCTCTTTTGATAATGCTTGTCGGATGTAATGTCCTTTAACTGCTTAATAAGCTCTTTTTGCTTGCTGTTAAGGTTCCTCGGGACTTCAACTGTAACCTTTACATATTGGTCGCCTCTGCCCCTGCCGTTAAGGTGAGGTATTCCCTTTCCCTTAAGCTTAAATATGTCGTTTGGCTGTGTGCCCTCGTGGATTGCGTACTTAACCTTGCCGTCAAGGGTAGGAACAGTAACCTCGTCACCCAATGTTGCCTGTGCAAAGGTGATTGGCATTTCGCACCAAACATCATCTCCTCGTCTTTCAAACACAGGATGAGGACGAACATTTACATACACACGCAAATCTCCCGCAGGGCCTCCGTTGATACCGCTGTTTCCGTGGCCGGATATATTGAGTATCTGCTCATCCATAATACCGGCAGGAATTGTAACATCAACGGTTTTGCTCTTTCTCACTTTACCCTTGCCGTCACAATGTCTGCAAGGCTTTTCAACAATTTTGCCCTGTCCGTGACAAGCGTCACAGGCTTTTTGAGTTTGAACTACTCCAAAAGGCGTCCTTTGATTTATTGTTACTCTTCCTGTACCGCCACAGGATGTACAGGTCTTTGGTGTAGTGCCCTTTTCTGCACCTGTTCCGTTACATTCGGGACAGGTGGAAATCACCTTGTACTGTACGCTTTTCCTTGTACCCTTTGCCGCCTCTTCAAAGGTGATAACAACATTAGCCTCAACATCTGTACCACGCCTTGGGGCGTTGGGGTTGGCTCTTCTGCCGCCGCCGAAACCGCCGAAACCGCCGAATACAGAGTTGAAAATGTCGCCAAGGTCAATATCCTGTCCGAAAGGACTTCCGCCCGGACCCCCTGCGCCAAAGTTAGGGTCAACTCCTGCGTGTCCAAACTGGTCGTATCTTGCCTTTTTTTCAGGGTCGGACAGCACCTCGTAAGCCTCGTTCACCTCTTTAAACTTTGCCTCTGCCTCTTTATCTCCCGGATGCAGATCGGGATGATACTTTTTAGCACTTTGTCTGAACGCCTTTTTTATATCTGCCTCTGAGGCACCTTTGTTTATCCCCAGAACTTCATAGTAATCTCTTTTTTCTGCCATTACAGTCACCTCGTTTTGAGAGTACATATTTCTGTAGTTATACTATTTCCAACTAATTATAACTGTACAAATCTGTACTTTCAAGTACTAATTTAAAGAATCACAAAACACACATCAAAGGGCGGTAGAAATCTACCGCCCAATGACTTAGGGGTTTTTATGAAGAAAAGTTATTAATCTACATCCTTGAAATCAGCGTCGTAAACATTGCCGTCATTTCCGCCCTGATTTGGAGCGCCGCCCATATCAGGTGCAGGACCCGGCTGTGGCTGACCCTGTGGAGCTGCCTGCTGATAAAGCTTTTGGGAAACTGACATAAGAGTCTTTTCCAAGTCCTCCTTGGCAGCCTTGATAAGGTCTGCGTCATTCTTCTGACAAGCGTCCTTAACAGCCTGTGCCTTTGTTGTAAGGGCTGTTTTGTCCTCCTCAGGGAGCTTGTCGCCGTTTTCGTTAACAAGCTTTTCTGCCTGATAAGCCATATTTTCAGCCTCGTTTTTAGCGTCAACAGCCTCTCTTCTCTTCTTATCCTCAGCGGCGAACTGCTCTGCTTCCTTAACAGCCTTGTCAATATCGTCTTTGCTCATAGAGGTTGAGTTGCTGATTGTAATCTTCTGCTCTGCGCCTGTGCCTAAATCCTTTGCAGATACATTAACGATACCGTTTGCGTCAATATCGAAAGTAACCTCAATCTGCGGAACACCACGCATTGCAGGAGCAATACCTGTGAGGGCAAACAAACCAAGCTGTTTGTTATCCCTTGCAAATTCTCTTTCTCCCTGAAGTACATTGATTTCAACCTGTGTCTGATTGTCAGCGGCTGTTGAGAAAATCTGGCTTTTCTTTGTAGGAATTGTTGTGTTTCTGTCGATAATCTTTGTCATTACACCGCCCATTGTTTCAACACCAAGTGAAAGAGGAGTAACATCAAGGAGGAGAAGTCCGTCAACCTCGCCGCCCAGAACGCCAGCCTGAATTGCAGCGCCGATAGCAACACATTCGTCAGGGTTGATGCCCTTGAATGGCTCCTTGCCGATGAGATTCTTAACAGCTGTCTGAACAGCAGGGATTCTTGAAGAACCACCAACCATAAGAACCTTGTCAATCTCACCGATTGAAAGACCTGAGTCGTTGAGAGCCTGTTTAACAGGACCCATTGTTGACTCAACGAGGTCTGCTGTAAGCTCGTCAAACTTTGCTCTTGAAAGTGTCAGGTCAAGGTGCTTTGGACCTGTTGCGTTTGCTGTGATAAACGGCAGGTTGATAGCTGCCTGTGTAACGCCTGAAAGCTCAATCTTTGCCTTTTCGGCAGCTTCCTTTAATCTCTGCATAGCCATCTTGTCGGAAGTGAGGTCAACACCCTCTGCTGCCTTAAATTCCTGTACCATCCAGTTGATAATTCTCTGGTCAAAGTCGTCACCGCCAAGACGGTTGTTACCTGCTGTTGCAAGAACCTCCTGAACACCGTCGCCCATTTCAATGATACTAACATCAAATGTACCGCCGCCAAGGTCATAAACCATAACCTTTTGGTCGTTTTCCTTGTCAACACCGTAGGAAAGTGCGGCGGCTGTCGGCTCGTTGATAATTCTCTTAACATCAAGACCTGCAATTTTACCTGCGTCCTTTGTAGCCTGACGCTGTGCGTCTGTGAAGTAAGCAGGAACAGTGATAACAGCCTGTGTTACCTTTTCGCCAAGGTAAGCCTCTGCATCTGCCTTCAGCTTTTGAAGAATCATTGCAGAAACCTCCTGCGGAGTGTAAGCCTTGCTGTCGATTGTTACCTTGTATGAAGTACCCATTTCTCTCTTAATGGATGCAATAGTCTTATCAGGGTTTGTGATAGCCTGACGCTTTGCAACCTGACCAACCATTCTCTCTCCGTCCTTACCGAATGCTACTACGGAAGGAGTTGTTCTTGAACCCTCTGCATTAGCGATAACTACCGGCTCACCGCCCTCGATTACTGCTACGCATGAATTTGTTGTACCTAAGTCAATACCAATTGTCTTTGCCATAATAAAAACCTCCAACTATTTCTAAAACTAATTTTGTTTTCTTTCTAAATATCTTTATTTATCTATGGAAACACTGATTAAATCATTTGCACAGGTTGTGCAGTCAGATTTTTTGTCGGTTAGTTCAAAAAAACGCAGGAATACTGACGTATTGCGAGTATTTTTTGGGCTAACCGGCGGAAAATATGCGCACAAGATGTGTGAAGTGATTTATTCAGTGTTTCCCTATATATCAATCTGTGTTAATCACAGTTTGCAACCTGAACCATTGCGTGGCGGATTATCTTGTCGCCAATCTTAAAGCCCTTTTGATAAATTGCAGAAAGCTGATTTTCACCAAGCTCCTCGCTGTCTATCTTTGAAATTGCATTGTGAAGATTGGGGTCAAACTCGTCACCGATTTCTCCAAAGGACTCAACCTTTAGTTTTTCCATAGAAGTCTTAAACTGATTTTGAATCATCTCAAGACCTTTTGTAAACTCCTCGGGAGCATCCTTTGCATTTTGAATAGCCATTTGAAGTGCGTCTGCCATTGGGAGCAGCTGTTCAACTGCCTTTGCTGTTGCATCGTCATAAATTCCCAGCTTTTCCTGCTGAGTTCTCTTGCGGTAGTTGTCGTACTCTGCGGCAAGTCGCATATAGCTTTCCTTCTGCTTTTTCAGTTCCTCTGTCAGCTTTTCCTCTTTGGTCGGCTCCTTAGCCTCCTCTTTCTCTTCAGCCTCAGTGGTTTCGGCAGATTTTACTTCTTCTTTAATTTCTTCCTCTGCCTTTTTATTCTTTGTGCTTTCCTTTTCTTTTTCCTTAGCCATTTATTTCATCTCCTAACCTGCCTCAAGCAGTTCATTAATTAATTCTCCGGACTTTTCCGCCACATATTCAGTTACGGAAACAATGTCCTTGTAGTTCATCCTTTGAGGTCCGATAACCGCAACAGCACCGGCAAATGCACCGCCTAAGGTATATCGTGAAACAACTATTCCGGCTTTATCAAGCTGATATTTTCCGCTTTCTCCGCCTAAATAAACCTTTGTTCCGTTTACCGAGGTAAGGAGAGCGGCGACATCATTTTTGTCACTTAAAAACTTAATTATATCCCTTGCCGCTATCATATCAAAGTCGTTGACAAACAAAAGCTTTGTCATTCCGCTTTCTGCTACGGAAACCCGGGAAGCGTCCTTTGCGGCATCTCTTATAGCCAAAAGTACATTTGGCATAAACAGGGAAAGCTCGCCGAAGCCAAGGGCTGTTGTCTGTATAAAAGCCTGTGTTATGTCCTTTAGGGGCAATCCCTCAAACCTTTCGTTTAAAGCCCTGTCAAACACCCTGAGCATATCAGGGGTTATGACAAACTCTGTTCGGAACAGCTGACTTTTAACCATACCTGTTGAGGTAATCAGCACAACCATACCTGTGTGTCTGCCTGTTTGCACAAACCTCAGCTTGTGGACTCTGGAGTCCTGTGCCGGAGGTGTGGTGGCAACTGCCGGAAGATTTGTTACCTCTGTCAGCAGGGACGAAGCCGCCTTAAGCACTCCCTCAGGGGAATCTGCCCTTTTTGTCAAGTAGAGGTCCGTGTACTGCCTGAGCCTTTCGTTAAGAGGAGACTTTTCCATCAGATTATCTATATAGAAACGATAACCTCTTTCCGACGGAACTCTTCCTGCCGAGGTGTGGGGCTGAATCAGATACCCCTCGTTTTCAAGGTTTGCCATTTCGTTCCTTATTGTTGCGGAAGAAACGCTGAAATCAAGGAAAGACTGGAGGGTTTTTGAGCCTACCGCCTCGCCGTCGGAAATGTAGCTTTCAACCACACAGGCGAGAATTTTCTTTTTTCTTTCCGAAAGACTCATCACAAACCTCCTTTTTCTTGATTTAGCACTCGTTATCTTTGAGTGCTAACCACTATTAATACTTTAGCACCACGAGTGCTAAAAGTCAATACTTTTATGAAATTTATCTCAAAATAATTATTTTTCTTTGACTTGCCCCTATATTACCTATATAATAGTATTACCATTTAATATAAGTAAAGGTGATATTATGACTCAATATTTGCACATTATTTATACTGTTATGTGGTTTGTGATTGCAATAGGCATTTTTTATGTGGGCAAAAAGAACCGTTTGGGCATAACCACCACAGTAGCCTCTGCTATGTTCCTGTTTATGGGACTTTGGTGGCTTATTGACGCACTTGTGTCAGGAGTGGATTTTATGAGTGGCACCTTGGCTTGGGTTTTCCGAGGAATAGTAGCAATTTTTGTTGTGGCTATCGCTTTATGCTACATAGGTTACAAAAAAAGCCAAAAATAGGTTTTATATATACATTACCATTGACATTTAGGGACAAAACACTACAACATATGGTATTTTTCAAATTAGTTTGAATTTTTTTCAAAAAACACTTGCTTTTTTGTAATAAAAATGTTATTATTACCCTTGCGTTATGATTTAATTAATTTTTCGGAGGTGAGACAATGCCAAACATTAAATCAGCTAAAAAGCGTGTTAAGGTTATCGCTACAAAGACAGAACAGAATAAGATGATTAAATCTAACCTAAAGACTACAGTTAAGAAAGCTTATGCAGCAATCGAAAATAACGATGCTAATAAGGCTGAGGCAGTTAGTCTTGCTACAAAGAAGATTGATCAGGCTGCAGCAAAGAACATTATGCACAAGAACACAGCTGCCAGAATGAAGTCATCTTTGGCTAAAAAGGCAAACGCTTAATAGTTTTTGAAGACTAAAGCAGAGTTTTTACTCTGCTTTTTTTCTTTTGTATTTTTCTCTGATTTATTGACTATTCTAATTATTAGTGATAGAATATAGTAAACAAAAACCTTTCGGGAGGTAATTGAGATGAAAAAAATATGTGGAATGAGTGTCAGCGTGTTTATAGCTGTGGTTTCTTCCGTTGTTGCTTTGCTTGCAACAGTCACCACTCTCTTTGTTATAAAAGAAAAGAAAAAGAAGGATGACGCTGAATTAGAACGCTATTTGGAAGATTCAATCCAATAAAGCCAAAGGGACTGTGCCTAAGCAGTCCCTTTTATTTTATGAATTCTTATTTATTATGTGTCCAATCAAATAAAGCTTGTAAACGCACAAAATCCCCCAATACTATTGGGGGATTTTGTTATGGAAGTTTTCAGAGAAAACCTATTAAGCCTTGCCTACTGAACCGAACAGCTCCATCTTCTCCTTAACAGTAGCCTTGATAGCCTCTGCACCGGGAGCCAAAAGCTTTCTTGGGTCAAAGCCCTTGCCCTGAAGGTCCTTGCCCTCTTCAATATACTTTCTTGTAGCCTCTGCAAATGAAAGCTGACACTCTGTGTTAACATTGATTTTGGAAACACCCAGGGAAATAGCCTTTTTAATCATATCTGCAGGGATACCTGTACCACCGTGGAGAACAAGTGGCATATCGCCGGTCTTCTGCTGAACAGCGTCAAGAGTTTCAAAAGAAAGACCTGCCCAGTTTTCAGGGTACTTACCGTGAATGTTGCCGATACCTGCTGCAAGCATTGTAACACCAAGGTCAGCAATTCTCTTACATTCGTCAGGGTCAGCACATTCGCCTGCACCAACAACGCCGTCTTCTTCACCACCGATTGAACCAACCTCAGCCTCGATGGAAAGACCCTTTTCGTTACAAATGTTTACAAGCTCAGTTGTCTTTGCAACATTTTCGTCGATTGGATAGTGTGAGCCGTCAAACATAACAGATGAGAAACCGGCTTCGATACAAGCCAAAGCGCCCTCATATGAACCGTGGTCAAGGTGAAGTGCAACAGGAACTGTGATGTTAAGCTCCTCAAGCATACCGTTAACCATACCAACTACTGTCTTGTAGCCGCACATATACTTACCTGCACCCTCGGATACACCCAAGATTACAGGGCTCTTTAATTCTTCAGCTGTGAGAAGAATAGACTTTGTCCACTCAAGGTTATTAATGTTGAATTGGCCAACAGCATAGTGACCTGCCTTTGCTTTTGTCAACATTTCTTTTGCATTTACTAATGGCATTTTTAATTCCTCCGTAAATTAAATTGTTACAACATATATGAAGCACAGAATAAATCGGTGTTTCTATATTGTCATTCGACATTATTATACAATAGTAATAAAGCAAAATAAATCATTTAAAGAAAAAAGAAACACAATTTTATCGGCTACATAAAATGTTCCACAAAAGTTAGCTATTTTCTTCCAAATTTTCTACTTCATATCCTCTATGTATTGTTTGACTTATATCCTTTTGTTATGCTAAAATAGTTGAGTAAATAAGATAAATTTTCTTGGAGATTATTATGGATAATATTACATTTACACCTCCTGCAATTTCCGACCTTAAGGATATGCTTAATAAGTCCAATGAGCAGTACGGGGATAAAGTTGCTTATCAAATCAAGAATAAGGACGGAAGCTTTACATATTACACCTACAAGGATGTTTACAGCATTGTAGAGGGACTTGGCACAAGTCTGGTAAATATGGGACTTAAGGGCAAAAAAATCGCCATTATCGGTGCAAACTGCTTTGAGTGGGAAATTGCCTATCTTTCTATTGTCTGCGGTACAGGTATTGTTGTTCCTATTGACAAAACCTTGCCTGAAAACGAGCTGAAAAGCGTAATTGAGCGTTCAGGCGTAAACGCAATTTTTTATACAGAAAAGTACAGGGAGGTTTTGACACGCATTAAGTTCAGCAGTCACAACAATCTTCGCCACCTTATCTCAATGGAGCTTGAACAGCACTGTGGCGGTGTTTACTCCCAAAGGGAGCTTGCCTCCTACGGCAGACACCTGATTGACGCAGGATTTACCGAATATACCGACGCTAAGATAAATCCATACACAATGAACATTATGCTGTTTACATCAGGTACTACAAGCAGGTCAAAGGTTGTTGCATTGTCACAAAACAACATCTGCACAAATCTGTTGGACATTGACAAAAAACTGGACATAACAAGTGATGATGTTTTTCTGTCCTATCTTCCGCTGAACCATGTTTTTGAATGTACTGTCGGATTTTTATTCCCAATCTACAAGGGTGCAAAGATAGTGTTTGCAGAGGGAACAAGAAAAATTGTTAAAAACCTCCACGACTACAATGTTACATTTTTTGCCTGTGTTCCGGCTATATACGAGATGATATTCGGTCATGTAAGAAAGGCACTTGCCAAGGCAAACAAGGTTGATAAAATCAACCAGCTTAAAGCCCTTTATCCAAATGCAACTATGGAGGAACGCAAGGAGCTTTTTAAAGAAATTCACGATATGCTGGGTGGAAATATCCGCTACTTTATCAGCGGTGCTGCTCCTCTTGACCCAATTATTGAGAGAAGATTTCGTGCTTTGGGACTTAACATTCTCCAGTTTTACGGACTTACGGAAACTGCTCCTATTGTTTCTATGTCAACCAGCCGACACCACAAAATCGGCTCTGTGGGCAGGTCTGCCCCAAGCGTAGAGGCAAGGATTGCAAACCCTGACGAAAACGGAGTTGGTGAGCTTGTTGTAAGAGGTCCCAATGTTATGCTTGGTTACTATGACAACGAGGAGGCAACCGCCGAGGTTCTGCAAAACGGTTGGTTCCACACAGGTGACTTGGCAAGGATTGATAAGGACGGATACATCTATATTTGCGGACGACAGAAGAGTGTTATCGTCCTTAAAAACGGCAAAAACATCTTCCCTGAGGAAATGGAGAATATCATAAACAAAATTGAGGGTGTACAGGAGTCCTTAATTTACGGTAAACCTCACGGAACAGACAAGGACGACCTTAGAATTTACGCAAAGATTGTCTATGACCAAGACACTATGGAGAGGGTTTATCGTGTAAGTGACGAACACGACATCAAGAAAGCCCTTTTCCAAGAGGTTAAGGCTGTAAACAGGACTTTCCCTGCATACAAGGCTATAAGAGGTATTGTGGTTTCCAAGGAGCCATTAATCAAAACAGCCACAAACAAAATCAAAAGGCAAGAGGAAATGAAAACTCTGTAAAAACTTTTATACACATAACAAAATCCGAGCAAACTTACTAAAAAGTCTGCTCGGATTATTTTTATTCTATTTTTGTATCAAACCTTAAAAATTGCAAAGGAACTTGCAAATGCAGTTACGGTTTTGTTCTCAACCTGTGTTTTGCCGATTTGATACACAGTTTCCTTTACATCGAAGTCAACCGGTACTGTAACATCCTCATTAGAGGGGTTTACTACTATTACAAATTCTCCCCTTTGATATACAAATGGATACTTGTCCTTTTCTGCATATACAACCTTAAAGTCACCGTCGTTGCCCAAGTCCTTGTTGCTGCGGCGAAGGGCAATAACATCCTTTACCACCTTATAAATGGAGTCAGGGTCATCCTTTTGGTTTTCAACAGTAGGTGCGTCAGCACTTTTGTCAACAGGGAGATAACACTCATCAGCATCTGAAAAACCAAGGTTTTTACCGCTGTTCCACTGCATTGGTGTTCTGGAGCCTGTGCGGGAGAAACCGCCCTCCTTTGACACCAAATCACCCTGATACCTCATTCCGATTTCGTCACCGTAGTAAAGGAAAGGAACGCCCGGCAAAGTGAAAATTGTTGCAAATGCAAGCCTTATTGTTTCCTTGTCTGCGTAGTGGGTCATACGGGGCATATCGTGGTTATTTGTCATAAAGCTGATATAACCGTTTTCCCTTGTTTTTTCGTAGTTAGGCACATATTCGTCTAAGGCAGAGGTGATGTCACCCTTTCCGTTTTTGTGGAAAAATGCGCAGTTTTCTCCGTTCTTTTCGTACCTAAACAGCCTTGAATATCCGTTTCCGTAGTGGTCAAGGTAGAAGTCCATATGGAATCCGCCGTCATTTATTGCCTTCTGAGGATTACACCACTCTGCAACCATAGCCGCCTGTGGGTATTCCCTGTCCAGCATTTCACGAACACCACGCCATATCTTGGCTGTGGCTATCTTTTCATCATCATTCTTAACAAGGGAATCCGCCATATCCACTCTAAAGCCGTCAGCACCCTTGTCAAGCCAAAAACGCATAACATCCTTGATAGCATCAGCAGTTTTCAGAGCATCGGGATGGTCATAGGGCAGCTGCCACTCAGGGTGAGTTACCTCGTAGAAACCATAATTAAGTGCCGGCTGACTGCTAAAGTAGTTAACCATATAGTTTCCGTCCCTCTCGCAGATACCGCACATCATTCTGTATTCAGGCGGGGCGTCCCACACAGACTTTGTAAAGATATATCTGTTGCTGTACTCGCTTTCCTTTGCCTTTTTACTTTCAAGGAACCACGGGTGCTGTTCGCTTGTGTGTCCCGGAACAAGGTCAAGGAGAATTTTCATATCTCTTTTGTGAGCCTCGTCAAAGAGCCTTACAAGGTCATCGTTGGTGCCGTACCTGGGGGCAACCTTTTTGTAATCCCTGACATCATAACCTGCATCCATAAATGGAGAATCATAAACAGGGTTGAGCCAAATTGCATTACAGCCCAAATCCTTAACATAATCAAGCTTTTCGATTATTCCCTGAATGTCGCCGATACCGTCACCGTTGCTGTCGTTAAAGGACTGGGGATAAATCTCATAAAATACTGCGTCACTTAACCATTTTGGCATAATAATCATCCTTTCATAATTAATTTTAGGAAACACTGATTAAATCATTTGCACAGAAAGGGCTGTCAGATTTTTTGTCGGTATGTTCAAAAAACCGCAGTAATACTGTCGTATGACCAGGATTTTTTGGGCATACCGGCGGAAAATATGCAAACAAGATGTGTAAAGTGATTTATTCAGTGTTTCCTTTACAATATATTCTAAAAATATTAGGATTTTGTTTACTGGTATTCTTTTTTTGTTGATATAGACTTGCTACCATCATATTATGGTTATAAAGGAGTGGTTTTATGACCATAACACGCATTAACGACAAAACCATAATGCTGGAGCTTTTAACGGAAGAAGTCCCCTACAAGAACGAGGAGGACCTTTTGTACCATATTTTAAGCATAGCAGTTTCGGCAGAACACCTTAACACCGAAAACTGCGCATTTTTACTTGAGGGGGTTGAATCCAAAAAGGGATTTGTCTTTCTGCTCACAATTAAGAACGGCAGAAGAAAATTTAAGATTAAGAAAAACCTTACTTCCTCTATATACAGTTTTGAAAACCTTGAGGATTTACTATCCTGTATTTGTGCACTTTACAAAGGGCATATCATTCCAAAAAAGAGCAGTACACACATTATGAACGACAAATACTACCTGTCATTTTCAAATACATATCTGCCCAAAAGCGGAAAGGTTTTGCTGTCGGAATACGGAAAGAAGTGCGAAAATACACAGATTACGCAGAGCATACTTTCCGAGTACGGTCACCTTTTAACACAGGGTAATTCCATTGCCCTTATTGGTGAAAGCTTTACTTACAAAGATCTTTAAGTTCTTTAATAGCCTTTGCTGAATCCTCAGCCTTAAAAACAGCAGTACCGGCAACGCAGATGTCAACACCCGCCTCGTAAGCCTGAGTGATGGTTTGAGCATTTATACCGCCGTCAACCTCAATCAGCAAATCCGGGTTGACCTTTTCTGCCTCTCTGCGGATTTCTCCCACTCTTGGCAGCATATCCGCCATAAATGCCTGTCCGCCAAAGCCCGGCTCAACAGTCATAACAAGCACCATATACAAATCCTTTAGGTAGGGGAAAATCTCCTTTGCCTCTGTGCATTTTTTAATGACAATTCCCGGCTTAACTCCCCTTGACTTGATTTTGTCAATGGTCTTTTGAATGTCGCTGTCGCTTTCGTAGTGGAAAGTAATAATATCCGCACCTGCGTCGGCAAAGTCGTCAATATACTTTAACGGGTCGGAAATCATCAAATGCACATCAAAGGGCTTATCGGTATATTTGCGTACAGCCTTAATCACAGGTGCGCCGAATGTGAGATTTGGCACAAAGTGACCATCCATAACATCAAGGTGCATATAGTCGGCTCCTGCCTTGTCCATTCTTTCAATCTCCTGTCCCATAACGGAAAAATCACAGGATAAAAGTGACGGTGCTATTTTCATAATAATCTCCTCCTAAGGTCGCTTAATTGACGGGGCTATCATTGTGGCAAGTCCCCAGAAAACAGTATATAAAAGCATTTCCACTGTACCCAGAATTTGCGGTCCTGCATACAGGGTGATTGTAGCCATAACCAAAATACCCAGCACAATTCCTATTAGCTGAATAATCACAGACAAACTGATGTTTGCCTTGAGCTGAACACTTCCCGAAAGCGCCCTTGCAAGCTGGGTGAATTTACCGCTTGTGGCAAGGTAAGCACGGGATTTTTCGGTATGTACATCTGCAATCTCCTTGCACACATTTCCAAGTCCTGTTGGCAGTACCTTTACACTGCGGTAAAATACACCGAAATCCTCGGAAATCTGCTCTGATGTTATGTTACAGTCGCTTGTGCTTATAAGCAGACTGATGCCGTTGTATTCTGCCCTTTGCAGTTCGTTGGAAACCTCTATGCTCGGTCTGTATGTTGTGATAAGCATAGCGGTTAAAACACCTGATAATGCCACAAATGTAATTTGCTTGTGCTGTTTGCGGTACATTTCCTCAAAATTCTGCTTTGGAACGCTGATACCGTACTTCTTCATAAGGTCACGGTTCCCGACAAGAACACGCTCGTTGTTTACCCAACCCACCAGTCCAAGCTGATCCTCGTACATAACTGACTCAACATCAGGCAAAACCATACGACTCTCCTGCAATGCGTCATTAAAGACAGATGCAAGGGGACTTTTTACTTCCCTTAAAACTGCCGCAGCACCAAGGCAGGACTCGTCCAGCTTTCTCTCGTTAAAGGCTTGAATGTTGTTGAGAATTACAGAGCCCTCGGGGTAAAGCTCGCTTGCGTCAACCATAATTGCAGAGGTGTCGCAAAACTGCTTAACACCCTGAAAACCGCACAGCATTGCGCCCTTTCTAAGGAGCTTTTTGCACAGGGAACGCATTGGAACATTGACAGCAAGTAAGGCACAAACAGGTATGCTCACCGCTGTAATTAGCGAAAGAACAGAAAATGCACCGACAAAATCCCCTGCCATAATACCGTAGAGAATTGCAACTACAACGGCGCACACAGTTGTAAATGGTGCGATTTTTCCTGCAACCTCCTCGGAAAGGTCAGGCGCATAGGAAAGCTGAAGATAATTGGTGAGAAAGTCTGTCCTGTGTTGATAGGCGATTATGGGCTTTTCAACCACAGTACCGCTCATCATCTTTGAGGCTATATTTTCATCGGTATAAATTTTTGCTGAATAAAACTTCTTTTTTGAAGATAAAAATTCAAAATTTTTCTTAACCCTGTCCACCATAACAAGCTTACCAAGGGTGTTGCAAAGAAGTCCCACAAGGACAATTACCGTGTAGTAGCTGTATGCTCCGCTAAAGTAATCCTTTGCGGCGAACAGTCCTACAAATCCGGCAACAAATGCTCCGGCAAGACCAACGGCAACTGCTGTGTCGGAGTTACCCTTGAATTTTCTAAGGACAACAAGACCGTTTCTCACTGCAACCCTTGAAACCATCACAGAGGCAACAATAACCAAAAGGTTGAGAACTCCCAAAATAACAGGAGCTGTGTAACTGTTACCCAATGATGAGGGCAAAGCTCTGTGAAGAATTGCCATTACAAGGCTGAGGGCAGTAAGCACCCCCAAGGCAAGGCTTTGGAACCTTAGCTTACGCATATTTTCGCCGATTTCTTCGGAAACACTCTCAATGTCGTCACGGCTGTCGTAATCGTCAACTGTCACAACCTTTTCCGCTGTTGTTCTGTTGCCCAGCTTGTCCTCGTCAGGATTTTCCGTCAACAATCCCATAAGAGTGTTGAAAAATCCCGGCTTAACCTTTCTTATCCTCTCTGTCACCACAGTTTCTGTGGGCTTGTATGTAGCGGAAATTTCAGGATTTTTGCTCTTTAGATATTCCTCATACTCCTGCCTTACAACAACAGAGAACTTTCCCACATTTACATTTAACGGCTCGTAACCGCTGTCAGGTGTGTAAACAGGCACCTTAGATGCCTGAGTAGTTCCCGGCGGTACAGGCTTTTGCTTGCCAAACAGTTTTTCGTATTCAAATTGGTCAAGCTCCTCTTCCTCCTCGTGCTTTGGAAGGGGAGGGAGGTTTTCTCTCTTAATAAGCTCCTCAAGGCTCTCCTGTTTAAACTTTTCCTCGTCAAAATCCTGGTCAGCAAGTGCAAAGTCAACCTCGGTATCCTTTGGGGTAATATCGGGAACATCTATATCAATGGTGTCAATGTCCTGTATCTCAATAGGCTTAATATCAAACTGAGGTACATTGTCTATGATGTCCTCTGCCACCTTTATACCCTCAGGAATTTCAGTCCTGAACTGAACATCCTCCTCAACGGGAAGAGGTGCGCTGAAAATTTCTGTGCTGTATTCCGGAAGCTCCTCGTCACGGGAAACCTTTCCGTTGTCGTCACCCTGACGCTCCATCATAACCTCGGCGTTCATTGTGGTTCCTGTCTTTTCCCCAACAATAAGGTTGTCATCATCAACATCAATGGGGGCAACCCTGTACAGCATTTCGCTGATTTTTTCACCGCCAAAGTCCTCGTCAATATTATTTTGACTAACAGTTGGCTTTATCTCCTCACTTTTTGAGGGTTCGTCCTTTTTTCCGATATTTTTTATCTTTTGTAGGAAGTCAGATTTATTAAACTCCATCTTCTTTACTCCTGATTATCTGTAATTTGCTATTTCATACATTAAAATTCCGGCCGCAACAGAGGCATTAAGGGAATTGATTTTGCCCTTCATCGGCAGTGACACTATTACATCACATTCCTTTGCAACAAGAGGACCTATACCCTTGCCCTCGTTGCCGATAACAAGGGCAACTGCTCCGTCAAACTTCACCTTTTTGTAGTTTTCTCCGTTCATATCGGCACCGTAAACCCATATGCCCTGTTCCTTTAGCTTTTGGAGAGTTGCGGTAATATTCTTCACCCTTGCAACAGGCATATATTCCAAGGCTCCTGCTGAGGTTTTCTCCACAGTATAGGAAAGTCCTGCACTTCGCCTTTCGGGTATAATTACACCGTGAGCACCGGCACACTCTGCACTACGGATAATTGCGCCCAGGTTGTGAGGGTCCTCAATCCTGTCAAGGACAATAATAAAGGGGCTTTCATCCCTGTCCTTTGCCAGAGCGAGAATATCATCAACAGTGCTGTATTCCTTAACGGCGCACTGGGCGATAATTCCCTGATGACTCACACCCCTTGCAAGGAAATCGAGTTTTTTAGAGTCAACCTCTTTTACGGGAATATCCCTTTGCTTTGCCTTTGCAACAATGGCAACCACAGAGCCGTTTCTTTCGCCCTTTGCCACAAGGACAGATTCAATACTTCTGCCGCTGCGAATTGCCTCCATAACAGGGTTACGACCGGCTATTATGTCGTTTCTCTCCACTTGGGATTCACGATTAAAATCTTTCATAAAAAAATCCTTTTGCATATACTTATGGAAACACTGATTAAATCATTTGCACAGATTGTGCAGTCAGATTTTTTGTCGGTATGTCCAAAAAACCGCAGGAATACTGACCGTACTCTGAGGATTTTTTGGGCATACCGGCGGAAAATATGCAAACAAGATGTGTAAAGTGATTTATTCAGTGTTTCCTTATATTTTCACTTATATAATCAATACAAGTATATCACAAAAGGAATTTTATTAAAAGCATTACAGATAAAAAATATTATTTTTTAATATATTGGATAATTCACCTACAAATTGTTCAGCACAGTTTCGCTTTGGTCGGCATAATCCGGCAAAATACCGTAAAATCCTGTTGTTTCATCCCTGAAAAGCTCAATGTGAGGAGGAAATACGGAAAAGGAAAAATACCCCACAAGGAACAACCCCAATAAAAACAGTGACGGGACAAAATAAGGCTTTAAGTCCTTATCCCCCACAATTAGCTTGTAGGACATTAGCTGTGACAACAGCACACCTAAAAAGCCAATGACAACATCAACCCACACAATGCTTTTGCCGAAAATCAGCACAGACAAATAGTGAAGAACAATTATGAATGCCCCTAAAAAGTAAAGGGAAAGCACCTTGCCCACCACAAACGGCTTGAAGTAAACATTAGAAACCAAAAGCTCAATCAACGCCCAAATTGCATAGGCTATGAGGAAAATCTTTGTATTTTCCCACACCGACTCGTTGATTGCGCCAAAGAGTATGGAAAACACACTTCCGTCTGTTAAGTCATAGATAAAGTGTAGCAGGGTTGCAAGTCCAAAGACCAAAAAAACACCCACTATTTCAAGGTTCCGAAAATATTTTGTATTCATATTTATGACCGTAAGCTCCTTTCACAAAACCTTATCAGACTGTTGACAGTAAAGTATATGAATTAAATAGTCATAAATTACTGAATCAGGAATATTATTAAAGCAGTGGCACCTCCGCCAACTAAGGAGGCTGAACCAAGACGGACAAGCCAGTACCATAGCTTTGTCCTTGCCTTAATTGCTGACGGCGGTTTCATCCTTTTCAGCATCGCCCTCGCCTCTTTTTCAAGAATATGCCTTTGAGCGCCTGTGTACTCCGGACGAATTACAAGGAGTGCCTTTTCGTAATACATATTGTTTGTTTCCGTAACCTCAATAACCTGTCTGTTTACTCCACGCAACATATGAAAAACCCTCTTTCTGCCTATATTTTAGGCAAAAAAAGGATAATGTATTCAAAAGAATAAAACAAAAATGATAATTCTTTGTAATAATTTCAAATAAGAATTATACTATTTGTAAAATTCCTTTTTATCATCATTTATGTGGAAAACTATGTGAAAAGTTATGAAAACTACTTGTTTCAAGTTAGATTTCTCCTAAAATCAAAAAAATTTCTACATAAAAGTTTTCAACATTAACACTTTCCATATAGTTTTCAACATAAAAATATTACAATTAGTAATATTTATCCTGTCAATGCAATTACAGAATTAACTGAAAAAAACTTATAATTTTACATAAATCACAAAAGTGCCTGTAATCACACCAACATATATTGTATATAAAGACTTTTTGAATTACAAAATGTCATAAAGCAAAAACCGCAACAGGTGCGGTTTTGTACTACAAAATATTTATTCCTGAACTTTTAGGTAAACACTGATTAAATCATTTGCACAGAAAGGGCTGTCAGATTTTTTGTCGGTTTGTTCAAAAAAACGCAGGAATACTGACGTATGGCGAGTATTTTTTGGGCAAACCGGCAGAAAATATGCGCACAAGATGTGTAATACTAATACCTGATAGAAAGTAGACTTATATTTGCGAGGATAATTTTCAGAGGACAAGGCGGAGGACGCCGCAAGGCTGACGCCTTGCAAGGACGACAACGCAGTACTCTGGAAATTAAACCGCAAAGATTGTCTACTTTTTATTAGGTATTAGTATTAAGTGATTTATTCAGTGTTTCCTTAGATTGACAAGGTGGGCGACTGAGGGGATACTCTCGCCCTGCTGGTTTGAGGTTGGACTCATAAGTGCGCCCGTAGCCACAAACAGTACATTTTTAAGGCTACCCTTAGTCATATCCCCCAAAATTTTACTGCAAAGCACAGACGCACCGCAACCGCAGCCTGAACCGCCTGCGTGAACATCCTGCTTTTTTCTGTTGAACACCATCAGTCCGCAGTCGTGGTGGACGCCTTCAACATCCACACCCTCGTCAAACAAAAGCTGATGAAGAATATCTGTGCCAACCTGACCAAGGTCTCCTGTGTAAATCCTGTCGTAGTCAGTGGGTGAAGAGCCTGTGTCCTTAAGGTATGTCATTATTGTGTCGGCAGCGGCAGGAGCCATAGCCGCACCCATATTGTTAAGGTCTGTAACTCCCAAGTCAACGATTTTTCCCACAGTTGCGTGACATACCTCAATTCCTTTACCTCTTTCACTGACAATAACGGAGCCGGATGCTGTTACTGTCCATTGGGCGGTTTGGGGTCTTACACCACCGTACTCCAAAGGGAAACGGTACTGCCTTTCTGCCGTGCAAAAGTGTGACGAGGTGACAACTCCGGCTTCTCTTGCACCACCGCCGGCAACAGTCATACTTGCCATAATCAAGCCCTGCGCCATAGTGGAACAGGCACCGTACTGACCGAGATATGGAATAGCAAAATCCCTCATTGAATAGCTGGAGCTAATCAGTTGGTTAAGCAAATCTCCTGCAAAAATAAAGTCCAAATCCTCCGGCTTTTTTTTGCTCATTGTCATAGCCTGAATAAAAGCCTCCTGCTGAAATTTTGCCTCAGCCTTTTCCCATGTGTCCTGTCCTGCTCGTGAGTCGTAAATAATTTTTCCGAAGCATTTCCCCAAAGGCCCCTCTGCCTCTTTTTTACCTGCAACAGAACCGTATCCCGTAATCACAGGCGGCTCAGAAAATTTCAATGTATAGGAACCAACTCTTTTTATCATAAAACAAAACCCCTTTGAATTTATTATGTACAAAATGGTTGTTATTATGAAAAAAACAGAGGGCGGAAAACCGCCCTCTACACTATTAATCAAAATTATCCTAAAATTGACTTTTGAATTGCTGTTACATCCTTGATATTTATCATACCGTCCTTGTTCATATCGGCACAGATAAGTGCATCATTGTCAAGTGCAGCATCATGACAAATATACTTTTGGATTAATGTTGCATCACTAATTGAAACATCTCCGTCACCGTCAACATCGCCAACCTTAAGTTCTGCTGATGCGTCCTTAATGGAATATTCCCTTGTTTCTGTACAGGTTGCACCTGAACCGTCAGTTGCAACAACCTTAAGCTCATAATTACCTGCACTTGTTGGAGTCCACTTTGCAGAAGAACCTGAGGAAGTGATTTCCTTGTCGTTAACATAGAACTTGTAGCTTACATTGCCCTTTGAGTTATAGTCCTCAGCAGAGAGAGTAATCTCTGTGTTGATTGCCTGACCTGAGTTCTTGTCTGCACCGAAATTAACTTCAAATGGAGCCTCATTAATCACTGTATCGCTAAGGAGAGCGCCAACACGGGCAAGAGGAACTGTGATGTTGTCTACATCTTCTTTTTCGTGAGAAGTGGATTCGTCATAGCTGTAAGGCACATTTGCAGTGTCAAGAACAGATGGGTCGTGTGGCAATGTGTCCATTGCAGATGTACCGTAGGTGAGAATCTGCATTGCACCAATACCGTTGGTTTCAATGTAGTTCTTGTCAATTCCAAGTGTTGAAAGAGGAATAGCAACCTCATAGATAAATCCGTAGCTTGATTTGTAGCCTAAATCCATAAAGTCAGCCCAGTTGGAGTTAGGGTCTGTGTTGTCGCCCATTACTCTGCTGCCCTTTGGAGCGTTAATTCCTATGATAGAACTGCTCTTTGTACCGTTTGCATACTTAATCTTAAATCCGTTCTTATTGTCCTGTGCTTGGAAGGAGGTTACACCGATTGGAACTCTTGTGTCGTAGTTAAACATATATGTTCCGTCTGTATCCAGTGTGTCTGCCTTAAAGATAGAAGCACCGCCGTTGGAATTGTTGGAGTCCATTGCGATAAGTGTGTCGATATGGGTTGTAAAGCCTGTACCGCCGTCCCTGGCAACTCCGCCGTCACAGCCCCAAACGAATGGATTTGTGTATGTGTTACCGCCTTTATCTACGCCAACAGCCTTACCTGGTGCATGCTTTGTTGGGTCAATAGAAAGTGCAAGATACATTGGAATACTGTTTCTCCAAGGACGAGCCTCGTTGGAAGCGGCAAAGTCGTCACCTGGGGAGATGATGTAGGTTGTGTTTGCCATTTCCCACATAAAGTAAAGGTTATCGTTATCCCATGCTGCATAGAGTGCATATGCGTCCCAAGGCTGTTCGTGCATTGAAGAGGGCATATATACTCTTGGGTCGTCATTTGCAACACCCTGTGCAATAATCATAGAGCTGTCCCAATCGTCAACACTTCCGTCAACTGTAATAGTCTTGCTTTTACCAAGCTGCATATTTGGGTTTGTGCCGTAGTTCCCTGCCTCCGGCTCTGTTGTGTGACCGTCTGATTTTGCGGAGAATGTAGTCTTTGAGGCTGTAAAGGTCTTTTTAAATGTAAAGTCCTGTGTAGTTTTTACTCCGTCACTGCCTGTTGCTGTAAGTGTGAGAGTTGTAACTGAATTACCGATTTTACCCTTGCCGATTACAACAGTTTTTCCCTCTGTATAGGCAGCGTTTGGAGAACCGTCAATGGAGTAGTAACCCTTATCCGCATTCTTAAGACCCAGCTTAACTGTAATGCTGTCTTTGTTAAAGGATGTGCCTGACGCTGTGTAACAGAAGCCGTAACCGTGGTCGTCAACCTTACCGTAGTCAATCCACTGTAAATCAGCTGTTAAAAGCTTACACTGACCTGTTTTAAGTGACAGACCTGCATTTTCAGGGTACTGCTCTTTACCTGCACCCTTTTCAAGACCATTGTTAAAGATAATGTTCTCTGATTTGTAGGTACCGGGGAAAGTCATTGTGTACATTCCGCTGTCGTCCTTAGTCATTAACTGACCGGGCCACTCTGCATTTTCTTTTGTACCGTAGGCATAGACATAGACATTCTCCCATTTATAAACGGAGTTGTCAAAGTACACCTGTGATTCACCTGCGGCATTGACGGAAACTGCAGAAATAAACACAGTTGTAACCACCATTGCCAACACTAAAACAAGGCTTAGTGCTTTTTTATAACATTTCATTATTATATACCTCCTTGGCATAATCAATATAAAGTATTATATCACTCTAATTTTTTCTTTACAATATCACAAATTTATTTTGTAGATATTCACAAAACATCACCTGATTTTTTAGAGGAAATAACAAGTAATAATCAATGTTTATTAACAAAAAAAGAATAATTCATTTACTTTTTTTGACCTTTTGAAAATTCGTTGATAATCTAAAGAAAAAGGAAAACACCTCCCAACGGGAGGTGTAAAAAAATCCATTATAAATTATTCCGCTTCATCCTCATCAGGTTCGCTTGATACTGCAGATGTTGCCGGTTTTTCCGAGGATGCCGGTTTACTGCTTGCAGAGGATGAAGATGGCTTTTTGCTTGAAGATGATTCAGGCTTACTGCTTGCAGAGGACGCCGGCTTTGTTTCCTTTGGCTTTTTGGTTGTTGTTGGAACATCCGAGCTTGCAGGAACAGTATTTTGAGATACTGTTGATGATACAGAGGATGAAGAGCTGTTTTTCTTTTCATCCTCATCTTTATCGCTGTTATCAGGACGGTCTACCGCCGATATGTGAATGTTGTGCTTGTAGTCTGTTCCGCCTGTGTCTGCTGTCTGTACAGAATGTCCGTTTTCAAGGCTGTAATAGGAGCCGGGCAATTCTTCCTTGTCAATGGTCTTTCCCTTTGCATCCTTATATACTCTAAAGGACTTTGCACGGTAGCTTGATGAACCGATGCTGTAATTTTCGCTGTATGTATCAATAACATCATAGCTGTCAGGCTTAATTCCGTAAAAGCTTGCATAAAGGGTAGTACCCTCCATATAACAGGCAAGGAACACCTGATATTTTGAGTCATTTTTTAGCTTTAGGTCAAAGTTACCGTAGTCAATGGCGGCATCAAAACCGCTGAAAGCGTATGAGGATGGATATGTGTGGTTGTGACGCTCATAGATGGTTAGGTTACTTCTGACAGCAGCATTGTATATTGTTGTACTTGACTGGCAAATTCCTCCGCCAACACCATCTGTATAACTGCCGTCAATAATAACACCGGCAGGGGCATAACCGTTTGCAGTGTCGTTGCTGTCACCTGTACAGTCGTTAAAGGACCACACTTCGCCGGGGTCTATTATACTTCCGTTACAAGCCTCAAGAGAAACCTTCATATTTTGGTTTCCGTTTGCACCGTTGGTGGAAATTGTCTGCCACTGTGCAAGGAGCACCATATTTTCTTCAAGAAAATCAATGTTAACCTTTGGCTTTACAACCTCTGTATATTCGCTGACAGTTCCGGTGTATACGCCTGTTGAGTTGCCCTCTTCAACAATAGAATTTAATTGTGACAAAAGGCTTTCTTCGTCAAGATTTCGTCCGTTAGTACCCTCTGTAAAGGTAAACATATTCTTTGCGTCAGGGTTAAACTTTGCAACCCTTGCGTTCTTTGCCTTTTTATCATACTTTTTATTAATCTTCCCAGTAAGTTTTTCTACTGAGCTTTCATTTAAGGTTGCAGAAATCTTCTTAATTTGGTCAGGGAAATATTCAACTCCGTTTTTATCCTCTGCTGTTGGGAAGGTTGCACCCTGTGACAGCTTTTCGGAAAACTGCTTTTCCTCTTCCAAAATTTTGTCTGTATCATATGTAAATGTAAAGTTGTCCTGTGTGTAAACCTGAACCTCGTCATCAACAGAAACTGTGATGTTCATTTCAGGTCTTGCCTCAAGCTCCTTGTTTGTAAGGGCTTTTTTAGCCTCGGCGACAGTCATTCCCCCAATTTCCACACCGGAAACCTTACATCCCTTGGCAAAGATAAAATCTCCGTCTGTGTTTTCAACCACAACAGGGTCTGTTACCTTTTCGATTAATCCTATATCTGCAAGGAGATTGTCCTTTGGAGCAACCACCGCCTGAATAACCAGCACCATTACTGCACAAAGCACTACTGTTGCCGATATTATAGAGGCAACGATAATCTTCTTTTTCTTAGGCTTTTTTTCCTTAGATTTTTCTGCCTTTGGCTGTTTTTTGTCCCTGTTGTAGGTATCGTAAATATAACCCTCGTCAGATTCCTTATTGGGATTTGAAAATGAGTTAATGTCCTTTGAGGAGTTACTTCTGCTACTGCTTAGGTTAATGTCAACCTGTTCTTCTTCGTTTTTGTACGAATTTAAATCATCGTTTACCTGTGAACTATTCTTGGAATTTTCTCCGTACAGGATTCTGTTGACCTTTTCGTTAATATTGCGCATATCCTGTGTGTTGTAATCGGACGGCACAAAGTTATCCCCATTGGGGTCTTCTAAATCTGCCAAATAATCAAATTCTTCTCTATCTCTATTCATTCCAAAGCACTCCTTTCCAAGGTACAGGAAACCTATCTTATACTAATACCTTTTATTGCACTACAATTTATGATACTACATTGGACAGAAAAAATAAAGTAACAAGATTGTAATTTGTCATCAAAATTATTCCAAATTTCATTTCTAAAAATGAGGTGTTTTTATCTATGTTACATATACAGACAAATTTTTTATAAAAAAAGATGTATCATTATTGTAGTTTTGTTGAAAAATCCGTTTTTATATTTTATTATATAGTATAGTTAGTTATTATTTGTTGGTGATATTATGAAAGTTTTAATACTGCTGACCGACACCGGAGGAGGTCACCACAGGGCAAGTCTTGCCCTAAAGGATACTATTGAAAAAGATATTTGCAACGAGGTAATGATTGAGGATGCACTTATGTATTCATCAAAATTTCTCCACTTTGTTGTAACGGGACTGTATATGTTCTTCGCCACAAAAGCGCCGAAACTATATGGTAAGCTGTACAACACAGCAGACAAGGTCACCGTTATTGACAAGGCTGTCCACGGAATTGCCTCCTTTTATTCCCGAAAGTTAGGTAAGCTTATTACAGAATTTCAGCCTGACTGCATCATAAGCTGTCACGCTTTTTGCAGCGAGATGGTATCAACTCTAAAAAAGAAAGGCAAAACCAAGGCACTGCTGTTTAACATTATTACCGACTTTGCCGCCCACGCCGCATACATCAACAATGATGTAGACGCCTACATAGTTGCCAATGACGATATGGTACATCAGTTAAGGGAACAGTACAGCGTTGACGGTACAATCATTCATCCTTTGGGAATTCCTGTTTACGAGTCCTTTTACCGCAAGGAAGACCCTGTCTTAATGAGGGAAAAGCTTGGACTTAACCCCTACAAAAAGACTGTTTTAATGATGGCAGGCTCCTTTGGTGTTACAAATATTCTTGACATATACAAAAACCTCAACAGAAATCCGGGAGATTACCAGCTTGTTGTTGTCACAGGTAAAAATGAAAAACTCTTCTCCACATTCCAAACAATCGTCAAAAACGGCATTATTCCATCCAAAAAGGGAAATCACATAAAGGTGAAAATTCCAACAAAGCTTTGCTACTTTGTAGATAACATAGAGGATTATATGAGTGCCGGTGATGTAATTATTACAAAGCCCGGCGGACTGACCGTTTCGGAGTCCATGGCTAAGGAAATCCCTATGGCAATCTTCCGTTCCTATGACGGTCAGGAAAAGGACAATGCAGAGTATCTTCAGCGTCACAATCTTGCAATTGTTCTCAAAGATGGTAAAGAGGGTACAAAACAGCTCAACGCCCTAATCAATGACGATGATGCTTTGGAAACTATGAAAAACAACATCAGAACCTTTAAGAAAAACAACAGCAGTAAGAATATTTACCGTTTGATAAAAGAAAAGCTGTGATTATTAAGGAAACACTCTACTTGGCACTGCCACAAAGGCAGTGCCTTTTTGCGTTGCATTAAAGGGAAATTAATTATCCTTTAGCCGTACAGCCAAAACTGTAATGTCGTCATCCTTTAGACCCTCATTTTGGCGAATTGCCTCGTCAACAACAGCCTCGGCAAGCTCCTGACAACTGCCCTTGTTCCAGGACTTAATAAGACTTAACAGCCATTTATCATCACCCATAACTGCTCCGTCACTAAGCATAACAATCATATCCTCTCCCGAAAGCGTAATATGCTCTCTTGTAAAATATACCTCATTAAGAATACCGGCAGGTATAGAGGGAATTTCTTTCCTGATAACCTTGCCCTTCTTTTTGATGTATGTATATGGAGCACCTGCCTTTAAAATCTCCGCCCTGCCTGTAAACAGGTTGATAACCGACATATCCACAGTTGCAAGGCTTTCCTCCTCGCTCTTTACCATCAGCGCAGAATTGGTAAGGCTTAATGCACAGTCAAAGGAAAGCCCTGACTTAATCAGCTTTTCCATAAGGTTTACCGCCATCATTGAGTCAACTGCGGCTCTGCCACCTGTTCCCATTCCGTCACTAATCATTGCCACCATATTGCCCTTGTCGTCATTAAAGCACACCATACTGTCACCGCACATTTTTCCGTTGTTTGCAATATGCTGACAGGAGCCAACCTCTGTTAAAAACACAGGCATTTCATTTAGAACAACCCTTACTCTGTCTTGGGCTACCGATACAACAGGCTCCAAAAACCTTCTGCCACAGCACTTTTCAACCTCTCGCCTTAACACAGATTTTTTGATTGACCCTCTGCTCCTGTCGGAAAGCTCAATCTCCACCGTCATTTGACTATCGGATATTCTGCAGTTACACAAAACAGGGAGCAGACTGTTCTGCCTAAGCATATGGGATATTTTTTCACTGCTATCCAAATCGCAAACATCTGTTACGGAAAATTCCTCAGCCATATCGGTTAGAATATCAGAAAGCCCGCCAAACTGACCTGCAAGTCCGTTGCGTATTGAGGTTATTCTACGCATACTTTCAATGCTCATCAAATATGATTGATAATACCTGTTAATTGCTGTTGCGATTTCATTTTTGCGACAGCATTTTTTCACAAACAGAGTATCAATATCCTCAACTGTAATGTGACTGTGTTTCTTAAGTGTTTCGCTTAATCGGTTAAAGTCATCCTCAGTAACTCCCTTTTCTCTGTCCCAGCAAAACACCCTCATTCCGCAACTACTGCAAACACCGCACCTTGTATTTTCGTAGACAGCAGGAAAGGAATCCACACTTAGCTCCTTCATTTTTCCCGACACCTTTGAAACGCAGGAGGAAACATCCTTTAACGCCTTTGAAGTAAAGTTCAGTCGCATAATCACATTTTCTTTGAGAGCCGCACCGCTGTTTACATCATCTGTGGGGGCGAACAATGCACCTACCAAATTCCCCACACTTTGTGGGATTAAGAGGAATATTCCTGTACCGAAAAGTCCTTCAACTGCAAGTGCAAATACAATATCCTTATTTCCGCTTGAAAAGGACATTATCACATCCGACAGCAAAAATGCAACTGCAGTTCCAACCTTTCCCGTTACGGAAAACAAACCTGCCATAAGTCCTCCAAAGCCAAAACCGCCACACAGAAAGCTGTAGGAAAGTGAGCTCAAGGAAAAAATCACTCCGGTTGAAATTCCTCCGATAGCTCCTCCTGTCACACCTCCGTACCTTGCGCACAACAAGACCACAACCACAGCCAATGCTCTGCCAAAGGAAAAGTTTCCGAAATGAAGTCCTCCCAAGGCAAGGAGCAAAATACACCCTGACATCACCATACAGGAAAGCTCCTGCTGATTAAAGGAAGTTAGGTTTCTTCTTGATGAGCAAAGGCAAATTGTCCTGTCGATAAAAAAGGCGGCTGAACCGGAAATAACAGCCTCAACTGTACAAAGTGCAAAGGAGTTTATCCTTGAGGAGTCCGAAAAATACATGGCAACTCCCGTTGCGAATACAGGCAAAAAGGCTACCATAGAGGGAAAAATTGCACTTTTGCTGATATTTTTAATATCGTTAGCCACAAACCTTATTGCACCAATGGCAACCACAATGGCAATATATCGAAAGCTGCCCACCGGAGTCAGGACTATGTAGCCCAGCATTGAACCTAAAATTGAGGTTAATATATATCGGTAAGGCACAGCCGCCACAAATGCCGCACCAAAGGGAGAAAGCTCACCAAACATTGCCCCTCGAGAGATAAGTGTACCGCAGAAAAAATAAATTATTTGTACTATGATACTTCGCCCCGTTGAACTCTCCCTGATTTCCTGCAACCTGCTTATCAATAATTTTTTTACTGCCGTCATCTTTACACATCCTGTCTCGTTATTTGTGTTTTTATTATAGGCAGATTGGACTGACACTTTTGTCACAATGTGAATGTACTTTTTTTGATTGTTTTAAATGAGTTTGTAGAATAAAAAAAGAAAGCCCTCCAAGTCGAGAGCTTTCCTCATTTTTGTGAAAATACTGACCAAATCAATAACTAAAATGTGATTTCTTCAGTGTTTCCTTAATAGAATTTTTTATTTTGCAGAATGTAGCACAATTGTGCTGTATGCAGGCATAGAAAGTAAATCATTTTCAATAGTGATTTTTCCTGACTTTGCTGTGAGCATACCGGAAATCATATAGTCTGACATTAAATCCTCTGTGATTTCAAAGGACTGTTTTTCTTCACCGGTATTGTGAAGGACAAGATATTTGTCGTTTTTGTATGTGATGTAATATCCTCCAACACCGTCACCGCCGTCAAAGCTGTCAGGCAATTCAGAGATTTCGCCCCTTGCAAGCCCCGGTTGAGTGTTGCGTATTTTCAGGCACTGCTTGTAGAAGTTAAGCAGACTTTCCTCATTTTCCTGCTGTTGCTTAACTCCGCCGCCGTCTGTGTAATCGGTAACATAATCTATTCCGCAGGCTGTTACATCAGGAAGATTGTCGCTGTCCCAAATCATTGCTGTTCTCTTTGCAGGGTCGTTGCCCTCGTCGTAGGTTTCCATTCCCAGCTCTTCTCCGTAGTAGGTGAAGGTGTTGCCGGGAGCCATCAAGTAAAGGGCAGCAGCCATTTTCTTCAGATAAAGCTCTTCAATTATATCGGCCCAACGGTTCATATCGTGGTTAGTTAGGAAGTAACAGTTGATAGCGTCTTTGTTTGCCTCTTTTGTAGTCTTTTCGTAATTTATAAGTGTGTCAGTCATATCCATAATTGCGCCAAGACGGGCTGCGCAAAGGAATTTACCTGAGGTATCGGCAAATGGGAAAGCAAACAGGCTGTCAATTCCGGAGCTGTACATTTTGGAAATCTCGCTCATATCTGTTGACCAGTCCTCGCCAACCATATACACATCCTCTTTGACTTCCTTGCAGGTGTCATAAAACCACTTTAGCACCTCTGAGCTTCTTTCAGCATCCTCATAATACAAATATCTAACTGCATCAAGCCTAAAACCGGCAATGCCCCTGTCAAGCCAGAATTTTGCAGCCTTTGCAATTTCGTCCTTTGTACCCTGATAGTCGTAGTTCCACTCAGGCATAGTGTCGCTGAAGTTGCTCTCGTAAAGGATATTGTTGTCGTTAGGGTCAAGGTTGTATCCAAGAGGATAGTCACCGTTATTCTTAATAATATTGAAGTACTTTGCATATCCGTCAAAATTGCCCTTTTCAGCCTGGGCAAGGGCTCTCTTGAACCAAGGATGCTCATTTGAGCAGTGGTTAGGAACAAAGTCAATAATAACATCAATTCCCCTCTTGTCGCACTCCGCAATAAGCTGGTCAAAGTCGTCAAGAGTACCAAACTGTGGGTCAATATTGTAGTAATCCTTAACATCATACTTGTGGTAGGATGGAGACGGCATCATAGGGCTGAGCCAAATACCTGTAAATCCCAAATCGTCATCAGTGCTGTCGTCACCGTCATTGATGTAGTCAAGCTTGCTGATAATTCCCTGAATATCCCCAATCTTATCGTTGTTGGAATCGCAGAAAGAGCCAATCCAAATCTGATAATAGCTGTTGTACTTATCATCAGGAATATTGACCTTGGCATTTTCAATCAAATCCTCTGTTGATTTACTGCAACCGGTACAAAAAATTGTTGCAGCAACAATAGTGCAGACCATTAGAATTGCAAATAACTTTTTCATAACTTGTACTCCTCTTAATTATTTGTTGAGTCGTATCATATTTTATCATTATATAATAAAATGTTCAATAGGTTAAAAGAAGTTTTATTAAGGAAACAATGATTAAATCCAATAAAGCTTTTCACTATAATAAATTAATAGCAAAAGCTCCACAGGTTACCCTGTGGAGCCAAAATACTGCGTTAATATTAACCCTTAACACCGCCGGCTGTAACACCTTCAACATAATAGTTCTGCATCTTGAGGAACAATAATGTGATAGGTATAGCAACAACAGTAGAACCTGCAAGGAATCGTGTAAAGTACTTGGAAATGTACTGCTGACTTACCATCAACTGCAGACCAACAGATACCGTGTAGTTATCACGAGCGTCACCCATAATAATTCTTACAAGGATAAAGTCTGTCCATGGTCCGATAAAGGATGTAAGTACTGTATAAACAACGATTGGCTTTGACATTGGAAGAATAATCTTCCAGAATATCTGGTTCTTTGTAGCACCGTCGATTGTAGCTGCCTCGTCAAGAGCCCTTGGAATTGTGTCGAAGAAGCCTTTACTAATCTGGAAACCGATACCTGCACCTGCTGAATAACAGATAACAAGAGCAGGAAGAGTCTGTGTAAGACCCATTGCCTTTAACAGATAGTAAATAGCAATCATTGTCATAAATCCGGGGAACATACCGATAATCATACCGATGTTGATAAGAGGCTTTCTTGCCTTAAATCTCAGTCGGCTGAATGAGTAGGAAACCATTAACACTGACAATGTTGAAATTACGCAAGAGAAACAAGCAACAACAAATGTGTTAAGGAACCATCTTGGGAAGTTCAAAAGTGATGTATCTGTAAACAATTCAATATAGTTCTTGAAAGAAAATGTTTCAGGCATCAAATAAGGAACAGCTGAACCGCCCTCTGCACGTAATGAATGGAGCACCATCCAAACAAGTGGTGAAATCCAAATCAAACCCATGATTGCAAGGATAGTATAAACGAGGGCATTTGATAAATTTCTTCTTAATTTATAGCTTTTTATCATGAGAATGCCTCCTCGTCCTTTGCAGATTTTGTAAGGTTGAATGTAATAAGCGACAAGGATGCACAAACTATAAATACGAGAATACCGATAGCGGCAGCGTAGTTGTAGTCTTGTGAATTCATTGTTAACTTAAACAACCAAGTAACAAGCAAGTCGGTGTAACCCGCCTGATACAACGATTCATGGGTCGGTGAACCGTTGGTCAACAGATAGATAACATTAAAGTTATTGATGTTGTTGATAAATGTTGTAATCAGGTATGGTGTTGTAACGAAGAGCATATATGGGAGAGTAATCTTCATAAAGCTCTTGAATGGACCTGCACCGTCTATTGTAGCCGATTCGTAAAGGTCGGCAGGGATATTCATAAGAATACCTGATGTGATAAGAATGGTATACGGAATACCAACCCACAGGTTGATTACAATAACAGTAATTCTTGCCGTCAATGCCGAGCTGTTAATAAAGTCTATCTGCTGGAAACCGAGGTTTTGGAGCAGAACATTAATGGCACCTGTGTTAAGCTGAAGCATCTGGTTCATAACAAGAAGTGTAACGAACTGTGGAACAGCGATTGTGATAACAAAAAGTGTTCTCCAAAGAGCTTTAAGCTTAATGCCCTTTTTGTTAATCATCAGGGCAACAATCATACCCATAATGTAGTTAAGGAATGTTGCAAATACAGCCCAAATAATTGTCCATTCTGTAAGTACGAGGAATGTGTGTCCCATACTTGCTCCGCCCTTTGAGCTGAAAACTTCTCCAAAGGTCTGAAGTCCTGTCCAAGTGAACAAGCTGTTCGGAGGCAGATGTGGCGGACGATAGTTTGTAAAAGCAATCAGTATCATAAAGATGAGCGGCAAAATTGTGAAGATACCAATAAGAAGTGTTGGAATTGAAAGAAGTGTAATGTGGAACTTCTCGTCCAAATATTCCTTCATCTCTTCCTTAAAGGTAGGGATGTGCTTGCCCTCTCTCTTTAACTGACAAACCTTGTATGCTGATTTTGTGTTGATAATATAGAATGTTAGGAAAATAATTGTTACAACGATAGTAACAACACCATAAAGGAGGATAAGCATTGAGTTATCGCCGTCAACATGAGTTGGAATACCGTTAACCCATTCGAATCCGCCGTGTTCTGTACCCAAAGTTCCAAACTTTGCAATATAGGTTATTCCAAAGAAAATTAGGAATGCAGCATATGCTGCCTCGATTAGTAAGAACAGCAAACCTTTTATGTATTGACCCTTGCTAAAGTTACCTGTACCCATAATGAGGTAAGATACCTTGGTTGCCCAGTCGCCCTTTGCAAATCTTTTTCCGTAGTTTGCAAAGCTGTGTGCAATACCAAGGATAAGCATCTTGAAAAATCTACCAATCATACAGAAGAACTTTCCTATGTTCTTTGGCAGATTCACAAAGAAATTCTTAATCTTGTAACCGGCTCTTTGAAAAGGATTTAGCTGTACATAATCAATATATTTCATTTATTCACTCTCCTTTTATGCCGATAGAAGCATTTAGTGTGATACCGGAGACGACCTAAGCCGTCCCCGGCAAAATACTATTAATTATCTAAATTAGCAGCTAAATCTTAACCGTTGATGTTAGCAACTGTCTTTTCAAGCAATGTCTTGAGGGATGCCTCGTCTGTCTTAGCACCGTCCTTGTAGAGCTGTGTGCCAAGGTTAGCCATTGGATCCCAGAATGCCTGGAGGATGTTAGCCTGAACAACGAATGTCTTAGCCTCGTCCAGCATAGCCTGTGTACCGGCACTCTCTGTTACCTTAACATCCTTGTGGGTTGGAGTCCAGCCAAGCTCGTCAAAACGCTGCTTCTGGCACTCTGAATCTGTGATATAGCTTGCAAATGCCATAGATGCGTTCTTATACTTAGTCTGAGCATTAACACCGATATACTTGTAACCGATCATTCCGATGATGTCCTTGTCTTCGCCGTTAATGTTGATTGTAGGAAGCTTTACAACGCCGTAATCGTCGCCGAGAGCCTCAGCATCAAGAGCAGCATTCCAAGTACCGTCGATACCTGCAGCACATGTTCTGTCCTTAAGGAGGAAACCTGCTGAAATCTTATCAACTGATGCAGCGGAGAATGTTCCCTTGTATTCCTTGAAGAGGTCTGCAAATGCCTTCATAGAAGCAACAACATCATCTTCATTGTAGTTATTGAATTTCTGTGTGTCCTGAGCTTCACCTTCAAGGCCGTCTAACTTCATACCGCCTGTGAATGTGAACATACATGAGTAGTAACCGTTACCAGCGTCCATAATGAACTGACGGCCGGCCTTCTTACAAGCAGCAAGAACGCCCTCAAGTGTCTTAGCGTCTTCGTCAGAAACTACTGACTTATCGTAAACGAGGTAGTAGCCGTTGTCTGTTTCAGGGAAAGCGTAAAGAACTTCTGTTCCCTCGTAGTCGCTCTTAACTGTTTCAACAGCAGCCTCTGTGTGGTTTGCCTTAATATCCTCTTCATACTGCTTGTAAACAGGGAGAAGAGCCTTAGCAAGTGTCAGCTTTAAAATCTGGTCTGATGCAAATGCGAATACATCGGCAGCAGCAGATGCGTCGTTAAGAAGCTGTGTACCGGCGTCATTTTCTTCCTGTGCTACAACTTCAATCTTAACATTTTTGTCTTTGTGCTCGTCTTCAAAAGCCTTTGCCTGTCTCTTAAGGAGATCCAAGGATGCAGCAGGTCCCCAAACCTTAAGCTTTGCATTCTTTTCAACCTCTACTGTTGCAGTGTTGTCAGAACCTTCTGTGTCGGTGCCTTTGTCGCAACCAACGAATACTACTGCCATAAGGGCAATAGCGAGAACTAATGATAAAATTCTCTTGATTTTCATTTTGAAATCCTTCCTTCATAAAGAATATTTTATTTTCGTGTCGGCTGTGAAAATCCCCTCAGGACAGGACAGTCACACACCTTATCACTATGGTAATTGTAACACGAAACACGGGTTGATTTCAACTCCCTTTGTACTTTTTATCTAAAACGATAAAAGTAAACTTTGTTTTTGTGCAAAACAACAACAAATAATTTGGTAATTATGATTTTTGCACAAATCAACCCTAAAATAATTGTGTATTATGCTCATATCCATTTTGTGCAATTTGTCAAACCGCTTTTCCGAAATTTGAAAAATCCGTGTACACAATTTGTTCAAAAACTCTTTTTGCCGTTAAATTGGTGTATTTTTTCGATTTTATAGTGTAAAATAACCAAAACGGATATTTTTTCCTTTTTATATGCCCTATAATACAGTCTTTATTATTAAACTTTTCAGTCTGTTTATGCTTTATATAAATCTTAATTGACAAACCCTTTTAAAAGTTGTAAATTTAGCATATACATAATAGGGATTGTTTAGTAAATGACGAAACACCCAAAGAAGCGGATATTTTTCCTCAATACTGCGTTATTTTTCCTCGAAATACGCCGGTATTCCATCGAAAAAATGCCTTGTCTTGCGAAAAAATCTCTCGCTTTTTGTGCATTCCGCTATTTATTAAACAATCCCAACAAAAAATATATTCGGAAGTTTTTTCCTGAGAAAGGGGTATATATGCTATTATCTAATCTGCTTAAAAATATTGATTTTAATATTATAAAAGGAAATATAGATACTGAAATTACCGACATTATTTACGACAGCCGAAAGGTTACACAGGGAACAGTATTTGTTGCCCTAAAGGGCTACAATGTTGACGGACACAAGTTTATCCCACAGGCTGTAAGTCAGGGTGCATCAGCCGTTGTTGTATCTGATGATGTTGACATCCGGCAGGATATTACAGTAATCAAGGTGGACGACACACGAAAAGCACTTGCTTATATGAGTGCAATGCTGTTTGGCGAGCCTGCAAAGGAGCTGACAACCATTGCCCTGACCGGCACAAAGGGTAAAACAACCACTGTTGCAATGCTAAAGAGCATACTTAACGCAGAGGGCATTTCTGTTGGCACAATAGGAACTTTAGGCATTATTATCGGGGACAAAATTTACAAAACCAACAACACAACTCCCGAATCCTACGAAATACAAAAGGCTATGAGAAAAATGGCGGATAAAGGCTGTAAAGCTATGATTATCGAGGCATCTTCCCTTGGTCTGAAGTGGCACAGAACAGATGCAATAGACTTTGACTACGGCGTTTTCACAAACTTCAGCCACGACCACATAGGCGACAGCGAGCATAAGGATTTACAGGAATACCTTGACTGCAAAGCGCTACTGTTCAAGCAGTGCAAGAACGGAATTTTCAACATAGACGACAAGGTTTATGAGGAAATAACAGCAAACGCAACCTGTACCAAAACCACCTATGGATTTAGCAACAAGGCAGACATCACCGCCTACGGTGACAAGCTGATTTCAAGGCCGGGATATATCGGTGTGCATTTCTCCACAAATGGACTAAAGACAATGGATGTTGATGTTGACATTCCCGGAAAATTCTCTGTTTACAACGCCCTTGCCGCAATGACCACCGCTATAAAAATGGGCATTTCAGAGGAGGCTATCCTAAAGGGCCTTGACACAGTAACGGTAAAGGGCAGAGTTGAGGCTGTTCCTGTTCCCGGCGACTACACACTGCTAATTGACTACGCCCACAACGCACTTTCTATGGAAAACATCCTTGAAACACTTAGGGAGTACAATCCAAACAGGCTTATCGTCCTCTTTGGTGCAGGAGGAAACAGACCAAAGGTGAGAAGATACGAAATGGGCGAAACTGCGGGACGACTTGCCGACCTGTCCGTCTTAACAGAGGACAACAGCCGTGACGAGGATGTTATGGACATTATTAACGACATCATAGAGGGCGGAATTAAAAAGACAGAGGGAAAATATGTTGTAGTACCGAAAAGACAGGACGCAATTCGCTACTGTATGGAAAATGCCGAAAAGGGAGATATTATAGTACTTGCCGGCAAGGGACACGAGGATTACCTTGAAATCAAGGGTGTAAAATACCACCTTGACGAACGAGAGGTTATAGCCGACATTATTGCCGATATGAAGAAATAATTTTTATAACTACAGCTCAAAAACAAACTGCACTGCAAGGATATTATCCCAAGCAGTGCAGTTTTTTGCGTACTGAAAAAGTAAAAAACTTACTTAACAATCATCTCTTTAATTTTGTAAACATCTCCGTCCATAATGCACCACTTGGTATTCATTTTACCCTTAATTTCAGGGCTTATGGACTGGTGAATGTACAGGCTTTTCATTCCTGCTCTTTTACTGCCGTTAATGTCAGCCTTGTAGTCGTTGCCAATCATTACGCACTCTTTTTTATCAAGGGAAAATTCCTCAACAAGACCGTTGTAGAAGTATGGACTGGGTTTACAAACCTCTTTGTCGGAGCTGATGAAAATTCCGTCAAAATAAGGAGTTAAGCCCAGCATATTAAGCTCGTTCATTGTAAAGCTTCTTTGAGCATTGGAAAGCAGAAAAATTTTCTTTCCCTTTGCCTTTAGAGTGTCAAGCAAATCAATAACACCGTCATAAAGCCTTATGTACTTTGTTGAGTAACAGCGGAACATTGCACAAATGTCAAGAATCTCTTTGTCTGTTACCTTTACACCCTTGTTTTCAAAGAGTGTCTTAAACACCTTTTCTACCTTAATGTCAACATCGTTTTTGTACTCGGGATGAGCCTTTTTAATTTCAGCCTTTTCCTTTTTGCACAAATTATCGTACTCCTTGTGGAAATCCTTACCGCTGTACATAGCACCCTTGTAGCTGTAATAGAGCGCCATTTTCTCCCACAAATCGTCACTCCACTCATCAGTATTAATGTCAATAAGTGTTCCGTATAAATCAAAAATATAGTTTTTAAACATAATATCACCCAACTAAACCTTAACATATCGGATATATCTTTGCAACATTTATTTTTATGTGATATACTTAAAGTCAAGTAATACAAAAGGCGGTTATTATTATGAGAAAAAAAGAAAGAGCTTTGCTGGCTGTTGAGGCACTAAAAAAGGAATTTCCCGATGCAATATGCTCCCTTACATACAGCGACCCGTTACAGCTACTTGTGGCAACAAGACTTGCTGCCCAATGCACCGACGCAAGGGTGAATATGGTAACCCCCGACCTGTTCGCAAAATACCAGAATGCACAGGACTTTGCAAATGCTGATGTAAAGGATGTTGAAGAATTAATAAAATCCTGCGGACTTTACAAAACCAAAGCAAAATCCCTTGTGGATATGGGCAAGGCTTTGACAGAAAATTACGGCGGTGTTGTGCCGGATACAATAGAAGAGCTTATAAAACTCCCCGGAATCGGCAGAAAAACAGCAAATTTAATTGTGGGGGATATTTTCGGCAAGCCTGCCGTAGTGGTTGACACCCACTGCATAAGAATTACCAAAAGACTTGGTTTACATCAGGAAAAAGACCAAAAGAAGATTGAATTTATCCTTAGAGATTTGCTTCCGCCTGAGGAAAGCAACGATTTTTGCCACAGGCTTGTCCTCCACGGAAGAAAAACCTGTGACGCTCGAAAGCCAAAGTGCGAAAACTGCTGTATGAAGGACTTTTGCAAGAAAAATATATAAGGAAACACTGAATAAATCACTTCACACATCTTGTGCGCATATTTTCCAACCGTTAGCCCAAAAAATCCTCGCAATACATCAGTATTCCTGTGGTTTTTTGAACTAACCGACAAAAAATCTGACAGCACAATCTGTGCAAATGATTTAATCAGTGTTTCCATAAAAAGCACTACCAATAACAAAAAGCATCCCGAGTAACTCCTATGAATTACTCGGGATTTTGCGTGAAGTTATTTTATTTATCGCTGTGACTAAAGAACCACAGCTTATTGTTATAGGCAAACATCACTATTGCCATTGCAACAATTATTACATAGCCTACAACAGAAAGTAAATCCGGCACATCTCCAAAGACGAAGAACCCAAGACCGGCGGCAAAGATAATTTGGCTGTAATCGTAAACAGAAACCTCTTTTGCAGGGGAATAGGTGTATGCCGCTGTAATTGCAAACTGTCCTCCGGCGGCAGATACACCAGCCATAAGGAGGGCAAAAAGCTGAAAGGGTGTGAACATCTCAAAGTTCATAATCATTAGCGGTAACAGCACCACAGCACTAAAGCCGGAGAAAAACAGGACAATAAAGCTTCCCTTTTCACCTCTTATGCCAAGGTACCTAACCATTGTATAGGCAAGTCCTGCACACATACCGCCGATAAACCCTAACAGTGAGGGTAGCCACTCTGCGTTGGAAAAATCAGGCTTTATAACAAACACAGCGCCGATAAACGCACCCACAACAATCAGTCCCTGTGGCAGAGTTAGCTTTTCCTTTAGTATTACAAAGGAAAACAGTATAACAAAGAATGGCGACATTTTGTTAAGGATTGATGCGTCACTCAGCACCAAATGGTCAATAGCATAAAAGTTGCATATTATTCCAAAAACACCAAAGCAGGACCTTAAAATAAGTGGCGGTAAATTCTTGGGGTTAAAATGAAAGTCCTTTCTGTCCTTCAGCATCATAAACAGAGCCACAAAAAACGCCACAAAATTTCTAAAAAAAGCCTTTTCAAAGGTTGGCAAATCTCCCGACAGCTTAACAAACATATTCATAAGGGCAAAGCAAAAGGCTGATATTATGATATATACTATGCCCCTGTACTTCTTATCAATCATCTTTTACACTTCTTTTCTCTTTTTCTCTTCCAAATAAGATAATTATAGCACATTGAAAACAAGTGTCAAATAAACACATTAAAAATAAGTCTTGACATTTTGAAAATTAGGGCATATAATCTTAACAAATAAATATTATGTCACAAACCGTTGACCGAGAGTGAGTAGGCTTTACAGATGTTTTCAGAGAGTTGCCGTTTGGTGGAAGGCAACAGCGGAAGTTTTGCTGAATGGGCTCGGGAGGGCAGGCTGAAATTACAGTAGGTACTGACGGAAACCTCTACCGTTATCTTGAGGAGTATGTGTTAGCATATGTTTAAGTGGGTATTTTATACCAATTTGGGTGGCACCGCAGGAGTTACAGGCTTTTGTCCCTTTTTAGAGGACAAAGGCCTTTTTTATATCCAATTTACAAACTTGCTACAAATTATATGAAATAAATCAAAGGAGGAAAAAGATGTATACACCCGGCTATGACGAAATAAATCGTTACAAGGACTATGATGTTATCCCTGTTTCAAGGGAAATTTATGCCGACATCATCACACCAATTACACTACTTCGCAAAATTGCAGACAAATACAAGAACTTTTATCTGCTGGAAAGCATTGAGGGCGGTGAAAAGTGGGCAAGGTACAGCTTTTTCGGCTTTGACCCAAAGGCAAGGCTGTACTGCAAGGACGGCACTGTTACAATAGAGGGTGAGGGTGCTAATGTAATCAAAACCGAAAAGCCTCTTCAGGTGCTAAGGGAATATATCAGCCACTACAAAACACCAACCTTCAAGGAAAATCCACCATTTACAGGCGGTCTTGTAGGCTATTACGGTTACTCAATGATTGGCTATGCCGAGCCTACACTAAAGCTAAAATCCAGCGAATTTAACGACTTTGATGTTATGCTCTGCGACAAAATAATCGCCTACGACCACCTTAAGCAGAAGATAACCGTAATTGTAAATATGAAAACCACTGATATGAAGGCTCAGTACGAAAAGGCTGTCAGGGATATTGATGAAATCGTTGATATGATAAACGACCCCGCTCCCCCATCAAAGCTCAGTTCGTATGAAAATGTTTCATTTCAGTCCAATTTTTCAGAGGAAGAGTATTCCGAAACTGTGGAGAAAACACGGGAATATATCTTTAACGGAGATATTTTTCAGGCTGTTATTTCAAGACGGTTTGAAACTCCCTATGAAGGCTCACTTTTAAACGCATACAGAGTGCTTCGGGTTACAAACCCCTCCCCCTATATGGTGTTTATGAAAATCGGTGACAACGAGATTATATCCACTTCTCCCGAAACCCTTGTAAGATACCAAAACGGCAGACTTACCACATTCCCTATTGCCGGCTCCCGTCCAAGGGGCAAAACAGAAGAGGAGGATTTGGCTCTTGAAAAGGATTTGCTACAGGACGAAAAGGAGCTTTCGGAGCACAATATGCTTGTTGACTTGGGCAGAAACGACCTTGGCAAAATCTCAAGGTTTAATTCTGTTGAAGTGACGGAGTATATGCAAATTCTTCGCTACTCCAAAATTATGCACATCTGCTCCGAGGTACAAAGTGATGCAAGGGCTGATGTTGATGCCTTTGACGCTATTGAGTCAGTTCTGCCGGCAGGTACGCTTTCAGGTGCTCCAAAGGTGAGAGCCTGTGAAATCATTGAGGAGCTTGAAAAATGCCCGAGGGGTATTTACGGCGGTGCAATCGGCTATGTTGACTTTAACGGAAATATGGACACCTGTATTGCCATAAGAATGGCGTCTAAAATCAAAGACAAGGTTTATGTTCAGGCAGGCGGCGGAATTGTAGCCGACAGTATTCCTTATAGCGAGTATATGGAAAGCTACAACAAGGCACTTGCTGTTATGAACGCAATTAAAAACGCAGGGGAGGTTGACAGGTAATGATTTTACTAATTGACAATTACGACAGCTTTTCCTACAACCTGGTACAGCTTGCAGGAAGTATAACCCCCAATATTAAGGTAGTGCGAAACGACCAATTAACAGTTACAGATATTGAAGAAATGAATCCCTCTCACATAATAATTTCCCCCGGTCCGGGCTACCCAAAGGACGCAGGAATTTGTGAGGAGGTTATAAGTTACTTCAAAGGCAAAATCCCAATTTTAGGCGTTTGTCTTGGGCATCAGGCAATTTGCGAGGTTTTCGGCGGAGAAATCACCCACGCAAAAAAGCTTATGCACGGAAAGAAAAGCACCGTAAACATTGACAATACCTGCAAAATTTTTGAGGGAATGGGCAAAAACCTTGAAGTGGCAAGGTATCATTCACTAATCGCCAAAAGCGAAACTCTCCCAAAGGAACTAAAGATAATTTCAACAGACGATATGGGAGAAATTATGGCGGTTAAGCACAGGGATTACGAAATTTACGGACTCCAGTTCCACCCCGAAAGCATACTTACAACAGACGGAGAAAAACTGCTGGAGAACTTTTTAAAAATATCAATATGAATTAGCAACAGATAAGGTGTGACAATTATGATAAAAGAGGCTATTTCTCAGGTTGTCAAGGGCGAAAGCCTTGACCTTGAAACTGCAAAAGCAGTAATGAACGAAATTATGGAGGGTGAAGCAACCAACGCACAAATTGCATCCCTCTTGACAGCAATGATGATGAAGGGCGAAACTATTGACGAAATCACAGCCTTTGCATCGGTTATGCGTGACAAGGCTCTGCACATCAACCCAAAGGGTGATGTTATGGAGATTGTAGGCACAGGCGGTGACAATTCAGGCACATTTAACATTTCCACAACATCGGCATTTGTAATTTCCGCAGGCGGTGTGCCTGTTGCAAAGCACGGCAACCGTTCGATGAGTTCACAAAGCGGATCTGCCGACTGCCTTGAAAATATGGGTGTTAACCTTTCAATCACCCCCGAAAGAAGTGAGGATATTCTAAACCAATGCGGAATGTGCTTTATGTTTGCACAGGGCTACCACAAATCTATGAAATATGTTGCCCCTGTCAGAAAGGAAATGGGAATTCGCAACATATTCAACATTCTCGGACCTCTCACAAACCCTGCAAACGCCAATATGCAGGTTATGGGTGTTTTTAGCAAGGAGCTTTGCAAGCCTTTGGCACAGGTGCTTATTAACCTTGGTGTTAAAAAGGGTATGGTTGTGTATGGTCTTGACGGAATTGACGAGGCAACAGTAACAGACAAAACCTACTGCTGTGAAATTAAGGGCGGAGAAATCAAGGACTACTACATCACCCCGGAAGAAATGGGACTTAAAAGGTACAGTATGGATGAGCTTTTGGGCGGTGACGGCAAGGAAAACGCACAAATCGCTATAGACATTCTCAAGGGCGAAACAGTTGGAGCAAAAAGAGATGCTGTTCTACTAAACGCAGGAATTGCCCTTTATATTGCAGGCAAAGCAAACAGTATAAAATCGGGAGTTGAACTGGCAGGAAAAATAATTGACGAGGGCAAGGCATTCAGCAAAAAAGAGGAATTTGTTGCCCTTACAAACGAATAATGCAGGAAAACGCTATGACAATACTAAATGAAATTGCAAATTACACAAAAGAACGATATAATAGGTTAGAAAACACCGCTCCTTTAGAGGAAATCAAAAGAAAAGCACTCTCTATGGACAGGAACACAGGCTTTCCCTTTAAAAAGGCACTTGCACAAAAGGGGATTTCCTACATCTGTGAGGTAAAAAAGGCAAGTCCCAGCAAGGGTGTTATTGCAGAGGATTTCCCGTATTTGCAAATAGCAAAGGACTACGAAAATGCAGGAGCATCTGCAATCTCCTGCCTTACAGAGCCAAAGTACTTTTTAGGCAGTGACAAATATTTAGAGGAAATTGCAAGGGAAGTGAAAATTCCTGTTTTACGCAAGGATTTCACAGTTTGTCCCTATCAAATTTATGAGGCAAAGGTGCTTGGAGCGTCAGCAATTTTGCTCATATGTGCTTTGCTAACTGAGGATGAGTTGAGGGAATATTTAAAGATTGCCCACTCCTTGGGACTTTCCGCTTTGGTGGAGGCTCACACAAAGGATGAGGTTAACACAGCACTTTCCATTGGTGCAGAGATAATCGGTGTAAACAACCGTAACCTAAAGGACTTTACCGTTGACCTTGACACCTGCATTAATCTAAGGAAATATGTACCAAAGGACATAATTTTTGTTGGTGAAAGCGGAATAAAGGACAACAGCCACATTGAAAAATTAAGGTCAGCCGGAGTTGACGCTGTGCTGATTGGTGAAACCCTTATGAGGAGCAACAACAAAAAAGTTGCCCTTGAAAAACTTAACGGTTCACCGCTTTAGAATAAAAGAACATTGATTTTAAATGTAAAAGAGATAAGGAGAGAACAAAATGTCAAAAGGAAGATTTGGCAAGCACGGGGGTCAGTTTATTCCCGAAACCCTGATGAATGCCATTATTGAATTGGAGGATGCCTACAACAAATACAAGGACGACCCTGAATTTGTACAGGAGCTTAACACCCTCTTAAACGACTACGCAGGCAGACCGTCACGACTTTACTATGCGGAAAAAATGACAAAGGACTTGGGTGGTGCAAAGGTTTATCTTAAGAGAGAGGACCTTAACCACACAGGAAGTCACAAGCTGAACAATGTTTTAGGTCAGGTTCTACTTGCCAAAAAGATGGGCAAAACAAGGGTAATTGCCGAAACAGGCGCAGGTCAGCACGGTGTGGCAACAGCCACAGCCGCCGCACTTATGGGTATGGAATGTGAAATCTTTATGGGTAAGGAGGACACAGACCGACAGGCACTTAATGTTTACAGAATGAAACTACTTGGTGCAAAGGTACACGCAGTAACAAGCGGTACAATGACACTAAAGGACGCAGTTAACGAAACCTTTCGTGAATGGACAAACAGAATTGACGACACCCACTATGTAATCGGCTCTGTTATGGGGCCTCACCCATTCCCTACAATGGTAAGGGATTTCCAAAGTGTTATCAGCAAGGAAATTAAAAGTCAAATACTGGAAAAGGAAGGCAAGCTCCCCGATGTTGTAATGGCTTGTGTCGGTGGGGGAAGTAACGCAATGGGTGCGTTTTACGAATTTATCCCCCACGAAGAGGTACAGCTAATCGGTTGTGAGGGTGCCGGCAAGGGTATCCACACAGAGGAAACAGCCGCCACAATCTCCACAGGCAGGGATGGAATTTTCCACGGTATGCACAGCTACTTCTGTCAGGACGAATACGGACAGATTTCTCCTGTTTATTCAATCTCCGCAGGACTTGACTACCCCGGTGTAGGTCCTGAACACGCATACCTTAACGACATAGGCAGGGCAAAATATGTTCCCGTTACAGATGACGAGGCGGTTGACGCCTTTGAGTACCTTTCAAGGACAGAGGGAATTATCCCTGCAATAGAGTCCTCACACGCAGTTGCCCACGCTATCAAACTGGCGCCCACTATGGACAAGGACAAAATCATTGTTGTAAACCTTTCAGGCAGAGGCGACAAGGATGTAGCCGCCATTGCCCGTTACAGAGGGGAGGATATTTATGAGTAAAATTGCAGACGCTTTCAAAAAGGGAAAAGCATTTATTCCCTTTATCACAGCAGGCGACCCAAGCCTTGAAATTACAGAACAGTTGCTTATTGAAATGGACAAAAACGGTGCTGACATCATCGAGGTAGGAATCCCATTTTCCGACCCTGTTGCAGAGGGTGTGGTAATACAGGAGGCTGACATCAGGTCATTGGCAGGCGGAACAACCACAGACAAAATTTTTGAAATGCTCATTAGGGTTCGACCAAAACTTTCCTGTGCAGTTGCAATTATGACCTACATAAACCCTGTTTACGGCTACGGCACAGACAAGTTTTTGTCAAACTGCGAAAAGGCTGGTATTGACGCACTTATAGTACCAGACATTCCTTATGAGGAAAGAGATGTTATAAAGCCATACTGCGAAAAACACGGAGTTGACTTCATCTCCTTCGTTGCACCAACAAGCCACCAAAGAATCAAGACCATTGCAAAGGATGCACAGGGCTTTATGTACTGCGTTTCTTCCCTTGGAGTTACAGGTGTAAGGCAAAATATAACAACCAATATCGGTGAAATGATTGACCTTGTAAAATCCGTTAATGACATCCCCTGTGCTGTTGGATTTGGAATTTCCACACCGGAGCAGGCTAGGGAAATGGCTAAAAAAGCCGACGGAGTAATCGTTGGCTCTGCAATAGTTAAAATTTGTGCAAAATACGGCAAGGACTGTGTTCCATATGTTGCCGATTATGTAAAGAGTATGAAAGAGGCTATTTCTTAAAAATAACGAAAAATATTCAAAAAACAAACCGAGCAAACTTTTGTGGGTCACCACATTTAGTCTGCTCGGTCATTTTTTATCTTGATTGAAAAATTACTTAATATATCCGATTTTCTTCATTACCTTGTCAAGGGTTCTCTGGCTGAAGGATTGGGCAAAGTCGTCTGCCTTTTTCCAGGTTTCCTCCATATATGCTCTGTCCTTGATGATTTTGTCGTATTCGGCTTGAATAGGCTTTAGGTGTTCAACAACAGCCTCGCCCACTGCTGTTTTAAAGTCGCCGTAGCCCTTTCCGTCAAAGTCCTTTTCAATCTGCTCCATTGTAAGTCCTGTAACAGCGCCGTAAATTGTCATAAGGTTGCTGATACCCGGCTTATCCTCGCTAAAGCGAACAACAGCGTCGTTGTCGGTGATTGCCCTCTTAAACTTTTTCATAATTGTTTCGGGTCTGTCAAGGACATATACGCAACCGTTTACATTCTCGTCACTCTTGCTCATTTTGTTTTCGGGATTTTGCAGTGACATAACCCTTGCGCCGTTTTTAGGAATAAAACCCTCAGGAATTTTGAAAACATTACCGTAAATTCCGTTAAATCTTGTAGCTATATCACGGGTGATTTCAAGGTGTTGCATTTGGTCTGCACCAACAGGCACCTTGTCTGCCTGATAAAGGAGAATATCAGCCGCCATAAGGGCAGGATATGTAAAGAGTCCTGCGTTGATGTTGTCGGCATGTTTACGGCTTTTGTCCTTAAACTGTGTCATTCGTGAAAGCTCCCCAAACTGTGTGTAGCAGTTTAGAATCCAAGCAAGCTGTGCGTGGGTTGTAACATGGCTTTGAATGAAAAATACACTTTTTTCAGGGTCAACACCGCAGGCGAGGAGTAGGGCGTACATATCAAGAATGTTCTTCCTCATTTCCTTTGGATCCTGTCTTACTGTTATTGTGTGCAAATCTGCAAGGGCATAAAAGCAGAAATATTCATCCTGCATTTTTACCCAGTTTCTGATTGCTCCCATATAATTTCCAAGGGTCATTGAACCACTTGGCTGAATTGCGCTTAAAACGATTGGCTTTTTTTCTCCCATTTCTCTTTACCTCATTTAATAAATTTTTTTGCTGTTTCGGCAAGTAATATAATTCCCTTTTCAAGCTGTTCATCAGTCGGTGTTGAAAAGTTCACCCTAAAGGTGTGGCACTCAAGACTTTCGTCTGTCAAAAAGGCGTTACCCGGCACTACGCACACCTTGTTAAGGACAGCCTCCTTGCAAAACTGTGGCATATCCACATACTTTGGCAGACTGCACATTGTGAAAAGTCCCCCTGTGATTTTGGAGTAGGTAATTCCCAAAGGAACTAAATACTCATCCATCAAATCCATCATATACTGTGCCTTTTTGCTGTATATTCTGCGGAGCTTTTCAAGGTGTCCGTCAAAGTCATACTTTGTCATAAATTCATAGCACACCATCTGTGCCCACATATTTGTGTGAACATCATTTCCCTGCTTACACACAACAAGCTTTTGGAATACAGGCTTTGGGGCTATTACATAGGCAACTCGCATACCGGGGGAAATAACCTTGCTCATTGAACCGGCGTAAATTACAATCCCCTCTGTATCAAGACTTTTAATACAAGGCACATATTCTCCCGAATACCTAAGGTCGCCGTAGGGGTTATCCTCCAAAATCAAAACTCCGTACTGTTTTGCAAGGGAATACATCCTCTTCCTCTTTTCAAGGCTCATTGTAATGCCTGAAGGATTTTGGAAGTTTGGTATTGTGTAAATAAGCTTTGCGTTTTTGTTTTCCTTTAGTGCGTTTTCAAGGGAGGTCATATCCATTCCGTCACTTTCAACAGGAACACCCACCAGCTTTGCATTGTAGCTTCTGAATGTGTTGAGAGAGCCGATAAAGGACGGTGCCTCTGTGATTATAACATCTCCCTCGTTTACAAGTGCCTTTGCTGTCAAATCCATAATCTGCTGTGCGCCTGTTGTAATGAGAATATCGTCCTCATCAGTACCCACATTGTGATTTTCCTTCATATATTCCGTAAGGGCTGACCTAAGAAGTGGATATCCCTCTGATATACCGTACTGCAAAACACCGATTGGGTTGTCCTCAAACAGCTTTTTGGATATTTCTTCAATTTCCTTTACAGGAAAAGCCTCGGGGCTTGGGTTACCTGCCGAAAGCGAAACCACCTCGGGGTCTGCGGCATATTTGAAAATCTCCCTTATTGCAGATGGCTTAAGGGACTGTACTCTGTCGCTGAACTTATATTCCATTGTGTTACCACCTTTTAAATATATACCAATAATACATACTGATATTCTATCACAATATAATGAAAAGTGCAATAAAACTCAACTTCATAAATTTACGTTCTAAATTTTTGTTATTTCCTGTTGTAATTAATGTTGTTTTGTATTATACTAAATCTAAGTAACTATGTATAAAGTTTTGATATATATAAAAGTTTTGCGAGGTAAATTGATGGCTAAAAGAAGATACTCGGATCAAAGTCCCCGAACATATAATGATGATTTTTATATTGGTATGTCAACAGAATACGGACAGCTTTCTACTGACCAGCGTCGCAGACAAAGAGCAAGAAAGCGTGCTGCTGCAAGGAGAAGAAGAAACAACAGAATCAAAATTGTACTCTGTGGAATTCTGCTACTTGCAATAATTGTAACTATTGTGGTACTTATCTGCACAGGTATCAAAAGCTGTGTAAGCGGTGACAGCACACAGACCGGCGGTTTTCAGCCTGCCACAAGCTCCAAAAATAACAACAAGGGCGGTTCAACTGCTCCTAAAAACACCTCCGGCGACAGTGACCCACTAAGCTTTGTTGCTCCTGAAATCAAGGACGACAACTCAAAGGGTACCTTTAGCAGTCAAAACGGTGCAGTATATCTTTGGAAGGACAGCGCTTACGAGATTTTCGGTGCGTCTGCCGACAGAAGTGACATCTACTCCGATGTTATCAACGAGGCATCAGACCACTTGGGAAAAGATATAAAGGTGTACAGCATTATGGTTCCTCTCCACGCCGAGATGAGCCTGCCTCAAAGACTAAAGGACGAGGCAGGATGCACCAATGAGGCTGACAACATCTACAATGCGTACAGCAAGTTTGAAAGTGCACAGCCAATCAATGTTTACAACACCTTGGCACAGCACAACAGCGAATACATCTACTTTAAGTCCGACCACCACTGGACAGGACTTGGTGCGTACTATGCATACACAGCTTTCTGCGAACAGACAAATCAAAAACCAATGACAATCTCCGAAGAGGGAACTCACAAGATAGACGGCTTTACAGGTTCCTTCCACACCTACGGAACAGGGCTTTCCGACACGGTTTATTACTACGACTTACCCTACAGCACAAGCTGTAAGATTTATTCTTCTCCTGATTCCCAGGGACAGGACGCTGATATTTACTATCAGGGCGAAACAGGTGGAGAAAACTCCTATGGTGTATTCATCAACGGCGACCAGCCTATTTTCACAATCGACTCAGAGTGTGATACAAACAAGAAGATTGCCGTTGTAAAAGAGAGCTTTGGCAACGCATTCGTTCCTTATCTATCTGCAAATTACAGCCAAATTCATGTTTTGGATATGAGATACTGCGGAATAACAAACCTTAAAAAGTACTGTGAGGATAACGGCATAGAAGAGGTTATGTTCATCAATAACCTTATGTCTGCAAATTCAGGCGACAGAATTTCCGACTTGGAAAAACTGATAGGAAAATAAAAACATCAGGCTATAAGGCAAAAATATATTACGGGAGGTGAAAATCAATGCTTGCAAAAAGGGTAACAGTAAATTTGTTTGGGCAGATTTCCGACACACTTTACAGCGGATATATTACCGGAGAAAACAACGAAAACATAAAAGCCTTCGTCATCTCCTCAAAACCGCTGCACCAAAGCAGTGTGGGCGGTCAGGTAATTGCCACAATTAACATTGAGGACAGCACCGAACAGCGAGTGGTTGTTGCTCCCGACAGAGAGATATACTACGAGCCTCAAATACTTAATACACTCAGCTGTGTAAACAACCTGAAAATTAAGGACATTAACTGCCTTTACGAAAAAAGCTGTGGAGCATTGATATTCTACCGTAATAAGCAGGGTGTAAGGGTCCTGCTTGTAAAGAATCACAACGGAAGATACTGGAGCTTTCCAAAAGGACATATGGAGCTTAACGAAACAGAAAAAGAAACTGCTGTTCGTGAAATCAAGGAAGAAACCAACCTTGATGTAAAAATCATTGACGGTTTCAGAGAAGTCAGCGACTATTGCCCCTTTGGAAATATCAAAAAAAGGGTTGTGTTCTTTTTGGCACAGGCGTTCACAGATGATGTGGTTGACCAGCCGGAGGAAATCGACAGCCACATTTGGGTGGATATTCAACAGGCAAGGAAGAACTGCACCTACGAAAACGACCTTAGGGTTATTGACAAGGCAGAACTGCTGATAAATCAAAGTAAATAAATAAAAGAGCAAATAATTAAGGACTGATGCCGTGCACAGTCCTTTTTATGTTTCTTTATGTGTTTTTTATGTCACTCCAAAAACGCAAAGTCCTTATCCTCAAGGAAATTATCCATACTCATACAAATAAGCACCTTGTCAAACTTTCCGTTTTTAACAATTTCCTCACTTACGGATTTTTTGTAGTATCTCATATCCACCAAGGTGATTTGAGAAAATTTCTCGCTTAAAAACGGTGCAAGGCAATGACTAAAGCTGTCCTTAATCACAAGGAGTTTTTCTTTGCCTTTATTGTTTGGATTTTTTATGGTAGTCACAGGGTTATTTCCGTTTAAAAATACTGTATATTTGTCTGCACCCTCAAGCTGTTTTGGGAAAAACATTGATTTGTAGGTTGTTGTTTTTCCGTTAGCCGTAATTTCACAGGTGGAATGATTATCCCTGTTTTTCCACACCTCAATGGTGTCGCTTTCGTTAAGCCAAAAACCTGATGTATTGTAGGTTGTGCCGTAAAAATCGGGAGTTTTTCCAACGATATAGCCATTCGTTTCCTTTAACTCTATCCCCCATTTTTCCAGCAAACTTTGATACGCAAGGTAAGCACCCACTGTTGTCCAGTGGTGGTCGGTTTTGTAGTAGAGCTGTGTATCATTTTTATGGCTTTTAAAGGTATCTCTTAAGTCAACAAAGTCAAGTCCGTTCTTTTGGCAGAATGACTCTATCCTGTTGTAATATTCGTCATCATTGTAATTTTTGTGAACTAAAGGCAGTTTATCATCCATAATATAGCCTGTTGACGGGACAATCATAATCGTTGTGCCTATCCCTGTTTTATCCTTAAAATCTGCTGTAACCGAGAGGTTGAGGTCAAGTCGGGAATCCGTTGCAGGTTCATTAATAAGGTATCCGTCACTGCATTTATATACACCGTCGCTGCCGTTGTTAAGGACAGCAATATTAGAATAGCTGTTAACTCCCATAAACACATCCCTAAGCACCATATGGTCGTTGATGTAGTTTTCAAAATCAGTTTCAAAGGAACCGTCGGTTAAGGTCTGTACGGAAATTTCGGGAAAACTCTGCAAATAACGCTTTTCCTTTGGACTGAAATCACTTTTGGGCAACACCCAAAACAGTATTGCAAAAATGCCTGTAAAGGCAACAAAAATCACAGAAATAATATATTTGGATTTGCTTGTCATATTGCCAACTCCAATCTTGGGCTTATTTAGTACATTGTATATCTTTTTATATTTTTAGTCAATCAACTAATTGTAATAAAATATAGATGGTTGTATAATTTAATTGGTGAAAAATAATGAAGAGAAAAATAAGCACAGAAAGATTTATTGTATTAATCGGGATTATTTTTATAGCAATAATCCTTGTTGTAAATATGTTTGCAGATTTTGTTCCCCACACACTGCGGTCTAAGGATGTACCAAAGACAGAAATTACAACGCAAACTGCTACCACTCCTACAAAAATTAATATAAATACAGCAGATGTATCACTACTTGCAGAATTAAAGCTTGTAGGAGAACAAAGGGCAAAAGATATTGTTACATACCGCATAAGATACGGAAATTTCCACACCATAAGGGAGATAATCAATGTGCCGGGTATAGGGGAAAAAATTTTTGAACTGAACAAAGACAGACTGACGGTGAAATAAGGATTTAAAAAGTAAATTCAGTATTACATATGAATAGTATTAAAAAAGGCTTGTGGGCTGTGACCAAACAGCCACAGCCCACAAATAAGGAAAATTTTGTAAACAGCTTTGTTCCGTAAGAAATTACTTCTTAAAGTATTTCTTAAGATTCTCAGGCTCCTTTGGCTGAGCAAAATGGTTTGCAGAAGCTGTACCTGAAGCAAGCTTTGCTGACTTAATAGCCAAAGCACCAACAACCTTTTTAACCATTTTCATTGTGAAAAGCCCCCTTTCCTATAACATCTGCCAAAATAGCAATATCCACCACAATAAGCATTGGCAAAATCACAAGAAATTCATATATATGAAATACTGTATAAAAACATATGCTCACCGCAATTTCTGCACAAAGCATAATGATGGATATTAATTTGTACTTTTTCCTGTCACTCGGCTCTATCTTTTTGTTTGAATGCTCAACAGGAGAAAAAAGAAGAATAGTCAAAAGAGTTACACCAAACACCAACCCGCTTGTAATAAAAACCCCCATTGCACTCACCTTTATTAACAACCGATACATATATATTGAAAACAAAAAGGAAATCACAAATATTGTGTTGCACTTTAGGTATGTATTTGCGTGATAACCTCCTGCAAAGGATTTTATCAGGGAAAGTGCAACTATATAAATCATAGCCTGAGCAAAATAACCTGTAAATAAACCCAAGACGGAAATAACGCACATACCGATTATAGAAGATATAAGCAGTTTTATTCCGTAAATATAAACCTCCAGCGGGTAATCGTTGCTGTCGGCAAACAAAAAATCTGCTATTTTTTCAGACAAAGAATTCAGTAACATAATATAAAACCTCTTTGCCTGTATAATAGCAGATTTTCGTGAAGAATATTCACTTCTGGTAAGAATTGTCGAATTTCTGGTAAAATTAGACCTTCAACACTACTGTTGCGAACAAAAAACCTTCATCTTCGTAGTATTTCAGCTCACCGTCATACTTTTCAACAGTTTCCCTTACAATGCTTATACCCCTGCCGTGATACCTTTTATCTTCCTTGCTTGTATCAAAATTGGGGTTATCCTTTATGACAGATTTTTCAATCTTATTTTTACACACAATAATGTAGTAGTTGTTGTGGCGGGAAATATCTATACCCATCACACGCCTTTCCTTGTGGCAACCTTTTAGGTATTCAATGGCATTGTCGCAAAGGTTACCTACTATGGAAACAATATCCATATTGTTTGGCAGAGTCAGCATATTGTCCTCAATATTTATTTTGAAATTAATGCCCTCTCTTACAGCCTTGTCCTGTTCAACATTAAGCACTGCATTGAGCAAAGGATTTTGTGTGGATATTGGGGAATATGTGCTTTCAAGACTTTTTTGACCGTTAATGCAACATTCAAGTGCATATTCATAGTCCTTGTTTTTGATAAGCTCACTTATGCACAAAAGCTGATTGTGCATATCGTGCTTTATGCCGGAGATTTGCTCCACCTGCTGATGTGTGCTTAAAATACTGTTTTCGTAAAGCTTTTCCCTTTGCTCTGACAACAACAGCTTTGTTTTTATATCGTTTTGTTTGCTGATATAAGTCATCATATGCCATACAATTACGGCTATTACGATCATACTACTGCAAATCAAAAATAGATAGGGCAGAATATCGGAGCGAAATTCAGTAATTGTAATTACCTCAACAGTGGAATAAGTTACTACCATAGAAAGAAGCGGAATGAGAACAAATGCCACAATGTCACTTTTCTTTATAAGCTTAAGTTCGGTTGACCTTAACTTTAGAATAATCACATAGACAAGGAGCGTTGCAAGATTTATGAAAATTATACAAAGCAACCTGTATGCAGAGGACTTTGTAGCAAGATGATAATACGATAATCCCGACAGATAGCTGACAAGGTAGCCAAAAACATAACTTATAACAGCATTTATAAGAAAGGAAAACATAGGCATAACAATTCGTGCTGCTGTATTGCCCTTTAAGAATAGTATAGAGTAAAGCTCCAAAATAACTATATATACAACTGAACTTACTATAACTGCATAGTTGTCGTAAAAGGTAAAGAAATTTAGTGCAGCAAAAATTAACATCGCCGTACACCCATATGCAATAAAATCCCTTGCCTTAAATTTATCGGGCTTAAAAAATAACAACAAAAAGCCGGAAAAAACTACCGACTGAAATAGATTTGTCAAAATCTCAATAACAATATTAACCAACATTATCCACCATCCAACCGTAATAATCACTTTTTAATTTAGCCCTGTACTTTCTGCTGATTAGTAAATGCTTCCCGCTTTGCAGGATTACTTCGTTGGTTGTGATTTCTTGGATGTGTATAGGGTTAACAAGACAACCTAAGCCCAGCCTTAGGAAACAGCATTTGCAAAGCTTTTTTTCAATATCTGCCACTGTTCCTCTTTCTCTGTATTTATCCTTGGTTGTGTAAAAAAACAGATAATTTTTATCCTTTTCAATATATTCTATGTCCTTAACTTTAAGGACAACAGTGTTTCTGCCCTCTTTAAGGTAATATTCAAAGGGAGTTTCCGCCTTATCGATAAGTTTCTTAAGGCAATAGAGGATGTCCTCTTTGTAGTCGGACTTTCGTATAAATGTAAGAGGTCGTTTCTTTAAAGCCTCAAACACCATTTCGTCCTTGCATGTAAGAAATGCTATGTAGGGAAGCTCGCTGTCACCTGAAAATTTTGAAATGGTATCATACACCTCAAGTCCGTTTATTTCCGGCATTTCAATATCAAGAAAAATCAGGGAAAACTCCTCAAATCTTTCTATCAAATCACTTCCGCTGTATATCGGCTCTACCTTTCCCTGTATCTTTAGCTCATATACCTGAGCCTCCAAATAATCTTTAATAACAAGGCAAAACCTTTTGTCATCATCACAAACTGCAATTTTAATCACAATTCTGACCTTTCCTTTCACTTTTCACTATTTACCCTAATCTGTGAAAACATATCACTATTATACCACAAAATTTTTATTTTTAAAACATTATTTGCAAAAATAATGCTTTATATGACAAAACCCCCTATAAAAGGGGATTTTCCAAATTAATTTTCACATTGTAATTCTGTTTACCTGTTTTTCTGCTTTTGCAGATAAAACTTATCAAAAACAGATATTTAAAGCAAAGGTTTATTCGTAATTTCTCACCAAGCTGATTACCTTGCCAAGCAAAACCACTTCATCAACAATAATCGGCTCAAACATATCGTTTTCAGGCTGTAAACGGTAGTGACCGTTTTCCTTGTAAAATCTTTTACAGGTTGCCTCGTCCTCCATAAGGGCAATTACAATTTCTCCGTTATTAGCCACAGGAGTGCGTTGAACAATAACAATGTCACCGTCAAGGATACCTGCATTAATCATAGATTCACCGTCAATACGCAGGGCAAAAAGCTCCCTGCCCCTTATAAAGCTGTCCTTAACAGGAACATACCCCTCAATATCCTCCACTGCCAAGGCAGGCAAACCGGCTGTTACTCTGCCAAGTACGGGGATTTGCTTTGTGCGTTCTTCACCGGCTATGCGTATGCAACGGTTAAGACCCTTGTCACGCTCAATAAGACCCTTCTCCTCCAAAGTTTTAAGGTGGAGATGCACAGTAGAAGTTGACTTTAACCCTGTATGCTGACAAATTTCCCGA
>JAQXVY010000045.1 GCA_029225165.1 Oscillospiraceae bacterium | reverse complement strand
ACCAAAAATTAATTTTGTTTTCAAGTGGTTGACAGAAAATCAATCTAAATTGAGAAAGTCCTTTCTGTATTCAACACCGAAGGCTTCGGCAAGGGTTTTCATATCCTCGTCCTTGATTGTGTTTACTCTGGGCAGATGTGCGGTGAGCATATAAATTTGTGCCGCCTTTTCAACAGTTTCAATAAGTCCGAAAGTTTCGTCTATTGTTTTGCCTGCGCCGTAGATGCCATGCATACCCCAAATAACAAGGCGGAACTCCGCCATTTTCTTTGCAGTTGCCTCGCCTATTTCGTTAGTTCCGCAAAGCATCCAAGGAAGAACACCCACTCCGTCGGGGAATACAACTATACACTCGGTACACATTTCCCAAAGGGCGTGGGTTATTGTCTTTTCGTCAAGGTCAATAACATAGTTCATTGCAAGGGTATTTGTTGGATGTGAGTGCATCACAACTCTGTTTTCCGAATCAACCTTTAGCCTTGCCATATGGCTCATAAGATGTGCCGGAAGCTCGCTTGTGAATTTTCCGCCGTCTGCGTAGCCCCACAAAAGCTCTGCCGTTGTGCCGTCATCGGCAATACGGATGATACCTAAATTATTTTCGGGGTCGGACTCAACATTTTTGAAATACTTGCCCGTACCTGTTACGATAAAGATTTTACCGATAAGGTCGGTTGCATTAAAGCCTGTGGGTATAGTTCTGATAACATTATCTAAATCAAGGTACTGAGCTACCTCATCGGTATCAAGCATATAGCTGATGTTACCGCCGTTTCGCTCGTCCCAGCCGAGACGGTACATATTGGCGGTGGTCTTTTTCATTTCCTCCACAAAGGGTGCAGTTAATATATCCTTCATCTTTTTAACAATACCTCTTTTTCATATTCTTTAACCTCGCTGAGATAATCGGCGGGGATTTTTTCACTTTCAAGATACTCTACCCAAATATCACCGAAGGGTGCGGTTTTAAGCTCCTCCTGCAATACCATAAGTTCGGTCATATTATTACTGTCTTGCAGTTCCTTAAGTTTGTCGTTTGGCTGTAAAAGAGCAAACAGCAGAGCCTTTTGAACACTCCTAACACCTGTTACCCAGGCAGAAATACGGTTTATGCTTGCATCAAAATAATCCGTTGCAATGAAGACTCTGTCAAGAGCATCATTGCGTACAATCTCCTTGCATATTTCCTTTGTTTCGTCGTCAAAAAGAACAACATGGTCGCTGTCCCAACGAACAGGTCGTGTTATATGCAATGCAATTTTTTCGTTGAATAACAGTAATGACGAAATTTTATCACTAACCATTTCGGTTGGGTGATAGTGTCCGTTATCCATAAGCGGAGTTATACCTGCTCTATCGGAATACGATAAACAAAACTCAGCCGAGCCAACTGTGTAGCTTTCAAGACCTATGCCGAAAACCTTGCTTTCAAGGGTTACATAAACCTTGCTTTTATCATAAGGAGTTGCAAGAATTTCGTCAAGTGATTTCTTAAATCTTTCACGAGGTCCGAGGCGGTCGGCAGGAATATCCTTGTAGCCGTCGGGAATCCAAATATTCATTACACAGGTCACGCCTGTTTCGTTTGCAAAATACTCTGCGATTTTCAGACATGCTTTGCCGTGATTTACCCAGTATTGTCTAACATTTTCATCGGTTGAGGACAGCGTTAAATTGTCCTTAACCATAGGGTGAGAAAAGAAGGTAGGGTTAAAATCAAGTCCCATATTTCTCTCTTTTGCAAAATGTACCCATTTTTCAAAATGCTTTGGTTCAAGCTTATCTCTGCCAACTGCTTCACCGTCAAAAATTGCATAGCTTGCGTGGAGATTTAATTTCTTTTTGCCGGGCATTAGGGACATCGCCTTGTCAATATCCGCCATTAATTCCTCGGGAGTTCTCGCCTTGCCGGGATAATTGCCTGTTGTTTGAATACCGCCGGAAAGGCTCTCACGACTGTCAAAGCCTGTTACATCATCACCCTGCCAGCAGTGAACGGAAATGGGGATATCCTTCAGCGTCTCAATAGCCTTGTCGGTATCAACACCGAGCTTTGCATATTTTTCTTTTGCTTCAATATATGACATTATCTAACCTCCATAATATCAAAGGAATTTTTAACAAGCTCTCTTGCTTTTGAAAGGGTTAAATCCTTATTCGCATACATAAGCTGAGATATAATATTACCTGTGGCAGTTGCCTCAACAGGTCCTGCCAAAACACGCTTGCCCGTGTACTCTTTAGTCAGTCTATTCAAATAGCTATCCTTTGAGCCGCCGCCTACAATGTTGATTGTATCAATGGCTTTACCGCTGATATTTTCAATCTCCTTTACTGCGTCTGCATAGCTTTGGGCAAGAGAATGATAAACGGAATTAATAACACCGTCAATGGAAAGGCTTTCGTTATTTAGGTGCTTTCTCACAGCATTTATCATATTATCGGGTGCAATAAATTCGGGTGCATTTGGGTTAATCTGTTCAACAAACCTGCTTTGCATTGCAAGACGCATCATATCGTCATAGGTAAATTTTTTGTTCAAATCACGGCGAATACTCTGCAAAAGCCACATACCCATAATATTTTTGAGAAAACGGAAGCGGTAATCAATTCCACCCTCGTTTGTGAAATTTGCAGATAAAGCATCGTCGGTTAAAACAGGCTCTAAATTTTCCGTACCGATTAAGCTCCAAGTGCCTGACGAAATATACACCGAATTATTACCTATCGGGCAGGCTGCAACTGCACTTGCAGTATCGTGGGAGGGACAGTAAATAACTGTTGAATCAAACCCAAGGTGCTTTTTTATCTCATCTGTGAAATTGCCGATAACTGTTTTAGACAGAGATAAATCGCAAAAGATATTTTTGATACCTAATTTATCAAGTATCTCTGTGTCCCAAGTCTTTGTTTTTGCATTAACAAGGTTAGTTGTTGTGGCGTTTGTGTATTCGTTTTTGATAACACCTGTCAGCTTAAATGACAGATAATCGGGTATCATCAAAAAGTATTCGGCACTGTCAAGCTTACCGCTGAGCTTATCGCAGTAAAGCTGATAAATAGTGTTAAAACTTTGCTTTTGAATACCTGTTCGGGAATACAGTTCACTTTGGCTGATTATATCGGTAACTGCATTTGTTCTGCCGTCACGATAGGACACAGCAGGTATAATCTCCTTTTTGTCCTTATCAAGCAGAACATAGTCAACGCCCCAAGTGTCGATTGCAACGGTTTCGGGGATTTTGCTGATTTCCCTGCATTTTGCAATGCCTGAAATGACTGAATTTACAAGATGCTTTATGTCCCAAACGAGAGTGCCGTTTTCGTCCTTTATGTAATTTTCGAATCGGTAAATTTCTTCAAGCTTCAGCTTGCCGTTATCTATATAACCTAAAATATGCCGTCCGCTTGAAGCACCGATATCTATTGCTAAATGATATGTCATTGTGTTAATCCTTAAGAGAAAGTGTATTTTCCTGCTGTTATAGTTTGTTTTATGCCATTTGGCAAAATGATAGTTGCAGTTGTGTTTACAGGAATTTCAATTTCAAAAATATAATTATCCTTCAGCTTTTTCCAACCGCTTATTACTTTTCCGAAAACGCTTTTGTATTCTGCCTTGGCAAAGGTAAAATGTCCGCCCGGCTTCGGTGAAATAACAAAATGGTTTTCACCGTCAACATTAATACCGCACATTGACTTAAAGAGCCAATCGCAAACAGCGCCCTTTGAGTAATGATTAAGTGAAGCAATACCGCCCTGCGCCTGTGTGCCCTCCCAAGATTCCCAAATGGTTGTTGCACCCATTTTACTCATAAAGAGCCAACCGGGCATTTCCTCATTTTCAAGGAGTCTGTAAGCTGAGTCAAGGTCGTATTTATCAAGCACACCGAGAATAAGGGGCGTTGACAAAAAGCCTGTGCCAAGCCTCCAGCCGTAGTTATCAAGTGCTTTGATAAGCCTTTTCTTTGCAAATTCTGTCTGCTTTTCATTCAGTAAATCAAATGCAAGGGGACGGACAAGCAACGCCTGTCGGTCGGTGTCAAGCGAATAATCCTCTGTTTCAACAAGTGCTTGATATGCCTTTTTGCATTTGAAACTTATATCAGCATATCTATATGCTTCGGCATTGTTTCCAAGCTCCTTTGCTATTTCACTCATAAGACCTAAAACATAGCTTGTGTAAGCTGTTGAAACCTCTGTTTCGGGCAGAACAACATTTGTCCAATGATTTGGATATACATCCTCAGGCTCAGCCCATTCGCCATACGCCTGACCTTTGTTAACAATATATTTTCTGTCCTGACCCTTAACCTTGTGGCGTTTTGAAAGAAGAGCATTTTTTCCGACACGCTTAATCATAAACTCAGCGTATTTTTTCATTCTGTCATAATAATCAACAAGAATCTCCCTGTCGTTATATTTTTTCCAAAAATAATAAGGAATGATAATTCCTGCGTCCGACCATCCGACGCTACCGTTCATCATACTCATAAAGAAATCTATTCCGCCCGGCGGTGCGATTTGCGGAAGCTTTCCGTTTTCGGTCTGCCAGTCATACATATCGTTTAAGAACTTTTTAGAAAATGTCGCATAGTCAAAAAGATATGACGCACTTTGGAAGAAGATTTGGGCGTCACCCGTCCATCCGTGGCGTTCACGGGTCGGGCAATCTGTTGGCAAATCGGCGCTGTTACTCTTTGTTGACCAAACAGTTGCGTGAACTAATTTGTTAAGCAGTTCATTTGAGCTTTCAAAAAAGCCTGTTTGCTCCATATCCGAATAAACCGCAATGCCTGTGAAATCGTCGGCAGCAAAGGGTACATCCGTTTCAATAAGCACATATTGATAACCGAAAATCGCGAATTTTGTTTTATAGTGATTTTCACCCTCGGCGCAGGTGTAGTCAACCTGCTGAAGCGGTGAGGCTATACCCTTGTATACGCATTGAATGTTTTTCTGCGTAAATTCGCCGTTCTCGTCAAGAAGCTCTCCAAAGCGCAAAAATACCCTTTGCCCCTTTTTTGCATTGAGCTTAAATTCTATATATCCTGCAAAATTCTGCTTAAAATCAAGAACGGTTTTACCGCTTGGGGTAGTTATAATTTCAGGTTTGAAGCGCTCTTTTTCAACAACGTCAACATTATTTGAAGCAGTAGGTGTAACATTATGCGAGGTTAACTTAGCTTTGCCTGCGTATGTAGGCTTTTTGTTTGCATCAACAATTTCTCCGTCCTTATTATCTGCAAAGCGAATAGGCCCGTCGTTGCTCCATTGCCAAGTGCTATCGGTTGAAATAATATTTTTTGTGTTGTCCGAATATTTAATTTCAAGCTGAGCAATGAACTTTGTTTCATAGCCGTATTCCTGCTTAATTCCCCAAGCACCGACAGAGCCACGATACCATCCGTCTGCAAGCTCAACGGTTATTTCATTATTTCCGCTTTTAATTAAATCCGAAACATCATAGGTCTGATACTGAACACGCTTTGTGTAGTCGGTTATACCCGGAGCAAGACAGAAGTTTCCCGCCTTTATTCCGTTAATTCTTGCCTCATAAATGCCGCAGGCGGTGATATAAAGCCTTGCTTTTGAAATTTCTTTTTCACTTTCAAAGCTCTTTTGGAAACAATCAACAGGATATCTTTCGGGAGTTATGTTTTTCTTTTGATTAACAAGATAATCAACCCCCGATAGGAAGAAGGATTTTCCGATTAATTTCTTTTTATCGCTTAGGGCATGAGTAGGCTCATAATCACCTGTTATCCATTTAGCCTTCCAATTCTTTATTCCGTATTCAAAGAAGGCTTCCTCGCTCAATTCGCCCTCGTCCCCGTTTTCATCCCATAATTTGATTTTGTATGTAACTCTTTTTCCTGCTTCTAATTTGATAGGAAGGTGACATCTCATTGAGCTTGATTCAACCTTGCCGCTGTCCCAACCGTCTGCTACAACTTGATAGGCGGTTTGCTTAATACCGCCCTCGCAGTTCCACATAATCCGAGGACTCTCAATATCAATTCCGATAGGGTTTTTTAAGTATTCACATTTTATATTAATCGCCTTCATATTTATTCCTCTGTGTTTTCTGTTATGCCTTTTCTTGCTTTGATTTCTTCCTGCTTCTTGCCAAGTCCCTTTTCAACACCGATAAAGCCTAAAATAACAACAAGAAGAAGAGCTGTAATTGTTTCAAGTCCTACAAAGCAGAAGGTGATAATACTTTTTACTTCATCGCTTTGAACTGCGATAAGCTCGCCTGCAGTATTGTAGTATGGTGCAACATAGCCTGCCTTTGCAATGAGCATATTGAACAAGCCCGTTACAATACCTACGCTTGATACTGCGATAATGTTATAAACCGACATCGCAATACCATCGCAACGGAAATTATGCTTCCACTCCAAATGGTCAAGAACATCTGCAAACAGAGCCATAAATACATAGGAGCAAGGCAGACCGCCGATATTCTTAATGAACTGACCGATAAGAACAACTACCATATTTGTAGGACAAATCCAGCATATTGCACTTCCTATTGAATAAAGCACAAAGCCTGCCATTGTAACATTTCTCTTGCCGAATTTCTTTGCAAGCGGCCATACGGCAAAAATACCGATACCCATCGGGATACCGCCGATAACAGAAACAAGTGTCTGTGTTTTGCCGTCATTATATGTACCGAGAACATAATTGCAGAAGTAAACAAGTCCGAGATTCTTGATACATGTACCAATTGAATACACAAGAAAATACGCAAGAATAATAATCATATACTTATCACTGAAAAGTGCTTTAACCTGCGATTTGAACGGAAGCTTCTCTTCTTCATTATTTCCGCCTTCAAGAGTAACCCTCTCTTTTGTGAAGTAATACTCAAGGAGAACAAGAGGTAGAGCTACTATTGAAAGAATACTCATTACAGTAATCCATTTTGCCTTGTCAACACCAAGTGCGGGCATAACCAGCATCGGGAAAATCAAAGCAACAATTATGCCGCTCATCATAATAGTTGTAATCT
>JAQXVY010000044.1 GCA_029225165.1 Oscillospiraceae bacterium | reverse complement strand
TCAGGAGCAAAAGCCTTTATAGCAAGTTCAAAACGAACCTGGTCGTTACCCTTACCTGTGCAACCATGGCAAATAGCGTCAGCACCCTCTGCCTTTGCAATTTCAACAAGTCTTTTTGCAATGATAGGACGGGCAAAGGATGTACCAAGGAGGTACTTGCCCTCGTAAACTGCGTCAGCCTTAATTGTTGGGAAAACATAATCTTCGATAAACTCTTTTGTCAAATCTTCAATGTAAAGCTTGCTTGCACCGGTCTTGATAGCCTTTTCTTCAAGACCTTCAAGCTCTGTACCCTGACCAACATTACCGGAAACAGCGATAACCTCGCAGTTGTTATAGTTTTCCTTTAACCAAGGGATAATAATTGATGTGTCAAGTCCGCCGGAATAAGCCAGTACTACTTTTTTAATGCTTGTATCTGCCATTGTTCTATTTCCTTTCTGAAATCCAGTGTTTATTTATCATAGTTACATTATACACCAATTATGCAAAAAATCAAGGTTTATTTGCATAAATATTCAAATATTTGTGATTTTGTAATGTTTCAACAATTGCAGTGGCAATAATTTCAAATTTTATGACAAATCAATGCAAGTTCTATGTTGCACAGTGCATAATATAAGCTGTTTTTCAGTCTGATGGGCAAAATTCGCCCCTGAATATATGCAAAGCGATTGTATAAATATTCATTATTTATGTATTATATTCATTTTCTTGAAAACATATAGTATAATATGGTATATTATAAGTAACTAATCACATCTTACGAAAGGAACATTAGCTATGAATAATTTTAAGGAAATTAAACCTGAGGAACTAAAGGAAAACCCATTTAAACTCATCGGCAAGGACTGGGGACTTGTCACAGTCAATGCCGGGGACAAGGTAAATATGATGACAATTTCTTGGGGCGGGGTCGGCATTATGTGGAACAAGCCTGTTACCTACACATTTATCCGTCCTCAAAGATACACCTTTGACTTTATGGAAAATGGAGAATACTTTGCAATTTCTTTCCTGCCTGAGGGTTACAAGGAACAGCTTTCCTTCTGCGGTACTAAAAGCGGAAGAGATTTTGACAAGGTTAAGGAAACAGGACTAACACCTGTCTGTGACGAAAAAGCGCCCTATTTTGCCGAAAGCAAGGTTGTTGTTATCTGCCGAAAGATGTACGCACAAAGCCTTAACGGTGAAAGCATTGTTGACAAAAGCGTATTTTCAAGCTATGCCCCTGACGGCAGTGACTTCCACAAAATGTACATTTCAGAGATTGAAAAAGTGCTGGTAAAGGAATAATTTTCTGCTTACTGTCCCCTGTCATTCCGAGGAAACGAAGTGACCGAGGAATCTGAAAGGATAGCAGTAGTGCATTAACCGACACTAACAGGTTATAGGAAAGTATGATTTCACTAACAAAATTGGCGGTAAAGGTAGGGGATTCCTCGCTACGCTCGGAATGACAGTGGGGTGATACGGAATGACAGCAGTGTCGAAATTGAATTTTTTTAATTAAAAAGGCTGTTTGCTTATCCCACTTTGGGTTCAGCAAACAGCCTTTAATTTTAAATCATTTTAAATTATTCTCCAAAAGCATCTATCTCCTGCTGAGGAGTGTCAATCTTTTTGTTGTTTTTGTCAAAGTAGTCATATGCAACGGCATCACCCTCGCTGTTGTAGGTTGTTTGGTAGTGGTAGGCAACATCTCCGTTTTCGTAAACTGTGCGAATATCATAGGAGGGTGTTCCGTCATTTCGGTATGTATAAACAGTCTGTGATGTCATTTCATCATTGCTGTCATATACGGTGTTATCCTTGATGTAGCTTAACCCGTCAATCTCCACATATGTTGTTACATCATAGGAAACAAGGGCATTGTCGCTGTCGTAGGTTTCGCTTCTCACCTGGTCACCGTTGTCGTCATACTCCAAGGTTGTGGTTGAAACAAGGTTTTCACGCCTGACATCACCGGCATAGCTAATTATCTTTGTGTTCTGATTTTTTTCATCGTATTCCCTAACCTCGGTGTAGTCAAGTATGTCCCCCTCGTAATGCACCTGCTTGATTGTATTGTGGTTCTCATCATACTCGTAGTTGTCACCGCAGATAATAGTGCCGTCATCCTCACATTCATATGACTGAAGCGGATAAATATGGTCTCTGTCGCTGTCTGCATAAACCTCATACAGATTTGACTCATCAAGCAAAGATGGGTCAACCTTACCGTTTTCACCGGGATAACCCAAGGTTGTGGATGGAACTGTGGATGTTTCCGTTTGGTTATTATCGTTATTATCACAGCCTGTCAGCATAAAGACAGTGAGCAGACTTAAAATACATATTACTGAAAAAACTTTTTTCATAGGTCGCACCTCATTTCCTCTACATTTTAACACGAACAGTGATATTTTGCAACGGTGTTTATCCTCTATATTCGTGAACATTGTATGAAAAATGGCGGTCTTTCGACCGCCTATAATAATTCGGTTGTTATTAAAAACTACCTCACAGTAACATATCTGTATTGGGATTTACTTCTGCCCATATCGTCCTTTACTGTGTATTCAAGGAGATATTCACCCCTTTTTTGGGTGTTTACATCTCCCTTAACCTTGATTTTGTCGGTAATTACACTTCCGCTTGTATCCCTTGCGGAAACATCTGCCATTTTGTCAAATTTATCCCCTGAATTGATAGTGACATTTACCACACCGTCAAAGCTTGGAGTTTTTTTGTAATACGGATTTTTCCTGTCGTTGTCGGTAGGGTCCCAGCCTGTCCTTTTGCCTGTGTTAATCTTCATAGCCGGTGGAGTACCCAAAGGTCCGTCCTTTTTATCCTCAAAAACCCTGACAGTTGTACCCTCGGGGCAATTATCATAAATCCACTTTGCGTCAGCCACAGCCAAACGAACACAACCCATTGAAATGCTTGTGCCAAGACCGTTGTAGTCCTTTACTTCAACAGAATTCGGCTTACTCATTTTTTCATATGGAACAGAGTGGAAGAGAATCTCTCCGTTAAAGGCTGTCACATACTGACCGTAAACATTGCCGAAAAGAGGATGCCAACGACCTTTTACCGACACACTAAATGTACCTGTTGGTGTTTTATCACCGTCACCGCAGGAGCAAATCATCGCCCTGACAGGAACTGTGTATTTTCCCTTTTTATCATAGGTGTAAACTGTGACGCAGTTTTTAAGGCGGTTAACATCAATATGGTAAAGATTTCTGCCGCTGCCGTCTTTTTTATTTTTATCTACAACTTTTTTGTTGGCGGTATAGGCTGTGGAAAAAGTTTTTTTGCTTTTTTCCTTATTCCCTTTCACCGTAACATCAAGACTTGAACTGTAATATCCTGCTGTGGCTGTAATTTTCGCCTTTCCTTTTTTAAGGGCAACTATATTGCCCTCAGGGTCAATGTGAGCCACCTTGCTGTCACTGCTTTCCCAGCTAATGGAATCATAAGCATTTTCAGTATCGGATGTAACCTTAATTTTCTGCCTGTCACCCACAGTCATTTTCAGTTTTTTATCATTGATTGAAAATACTGCGGTATTTACATTTTGTTGGGATAAAACTGCTGTCTGCTGATTTTGTTCATTGCCCTTTAAGGAGTCGCCGTAGAAGATATACAGCGCTCCTCCCGCAGACAGTGCCAATAAAAGAATAAAGAAAACTGCAAGAACTGCCTGTCCGCCTTTTTTGCCGAAATTTGCTCTTACATATCTTTTCATAAATAACCTCTCTTTGTTCTGTTATCATACATCATTTTTCCCTTTATGTAAACACTTTTATTGCATTTGTAATTTTTACAAACTGTGATATAATAATCTAAATGTATTTACAGAAGGTGAAAAAATGGGAAGCGTTGTCGGACACTTTAGAACAATTACAAAGCACCGCCACAAGGTAATTTACAACTGCCTTCGTGCCGGAATTTTTTGGCAGGGGTTAAGACACGATTTGTCAAAATACAGCCCCACAGAATTTATCCCCGGTGCAAAATTTTACATTGGTACAAGAAGTCCTAACGAGCTGGAAAGGCAAAAGCAGGGCTACTCCTTGGCTTGGATGCACCACAAGGGACGAAACCGACATCACTACGAATACTGGACTGACATTGACATAAAAACCAAAAAGGTGATGCCTGTTAAAATGCCAACAAGGTTTTGGGCTGAAATGTTTTGCGACAGAGTTGCCGCCAGCAAAATTTACAACGGTAAAAATTACACAGACCACCACCCGCTGGATTATTTCTTAAACGGCAAGGCAAGGTACCATATGCACCCCGAAACCGCCGATGAACTGGAAAAAATACTGAGAATGCTTGCAGAAAAAGGCGAAAAAGAAACCTTCGCCTATGTAAAAAGGATGGTGAAAAATGATAAATAAGCTTTTTATTTCAATGACAGATTACTTTAAGAGTGACCAAAAGAGGATTAATCACTTTGTCAAGGTACATTCCTTTGCAAAGCTCATTGGCGAAAGGGAAAATATTGACGAAAAGAGTCTTTTTACCCTTGAATGTGCCGCACTCACCCACGACATCGGAATTAAAAAAGGCGAGGAGCTATATAGTCGCAACGACGGAAAAATTCAGGAACAGCTTGGTCCTGATGAGGCTGAAAAAATGATGAAAAAACTTAATTTTCATCAGGATGTTATTGACAGGGTAAAATTCCTTATTGCAAACCATCACACCTACAAAAGCATTGACAGTATCGACCTGCAAATTCTTGTTGAGGCTGATTTTCTTGTAAACGCCTGTGAGGACAACCTTAGCAGGGAAACTGCTGTTAATCTTGGAGAAAAAGTATTCAAAACCAACACAGGCAAACAGCTTTTGGAAAATTTGTTTTAGAGGAAAAAATCAGGCAAGCCATATGGACTGCCTGATTTTCTTTTACTGTCGCTACCCCTCGTCATAGGTAATCTTTACACTTTTATAAGGGGTTTTTATTTTTACCGTTCGTTTATAGACCGGTTTCGCTTTAACCATTTTATAAACCTCGGCACCTACATATCCTAAAAAAACAAATAAACAAAGATTTATAATCATATCTGACACCCTCCGTTAATTAAAATAATAACATTTCAGGTGTCCCATAAACGGTACTTATCTTTAAATCAGAAAATTTGTTTTATTGCTTAAATCCCTACAAATTTTGCTTTCTTAGGTGCATTAGGGGAAATCAACGCCTTATACCGCTTAAGCTTTGACTTTGGTACTTTAAACACAACATTGTCCCTTACATACGTAAATGCACTGTCTTCAACAGTCTTAAGCTTTTTGGACTTAATTACAACAGTTTTTAATTTTTCACAATTATTAAAAGCAGCATCTTTTATCTCTTGTACATTTTTAGGTATGGTAATTTGTTTGAGGGAAACGCAGCTTTGGAATGCACCTCTTCCAATATATGTGAGTTTGTCGCCAAGCTTTACTTCCTCAAGGTCGGGACAATTTTGGAAGGTACAAGCTCGTATTTTCTTAGTACCTGAAACATCTGCTTTTTTCAAGTACTCGCAAAAAATAAACGCTCTTCCATATATCTCTGCCTTTGGCAAGGATATGCTTAAAATCCCATCACAACCGAAAAATGCTTCGTGACCCACATATGTCACATTTGGAAATGAATTATTATCATTGAAATACTCTACAGAACACGACTTAAAGGCATTATCCCCTATGTGTTTCAGTTTTGATTTTTCTGAAATCAGGATTTTCTTTGCACTGCAGCAATCAAAGCAACCCAAACTCGGATACTCCCTATTGTCCTTATAATAAACCACCTTACTTGAAAGTTCCGTTACATTATCAGGAATTTTTATTGTATTGACTTCGCTTTCCATAAATGCTCCGCCATATATTTTTTTCACTGTATTTGGCAGGGTAAATGTTTGTTCCGGATTTGTAAATTTCACACCGTAAAAAGCATTTGAACCAATTGATGTTATTCCTTCACCAACAGAAACCCGGCAATTGTTTTTCGCTAATTCACCTATCACCATTCGATTATCAACATATGTCTTAATTTTTACCCAAGGTGCAAAATACTTACGGTGACTATTATCAAAATCTAAAGTAGAAAGGGGATACTGTCTTAACGATAGATAGCCATACATATCACCTTTACCGCTAACTGTTAATTCCTTTTTAGTTGTATCCAGCTTATATGTGATGTTTTTTCCGCATTTGCCTTTATTAACTTTTGCGGAAGCAGTAGTTGCACTAAACAGAGTACAAAATATTATTAAAGATAACACTATACTAATTATTCTTTTCATACCTATCCTCCTTGATTTATGTTTAACTTGGTTCTATTCCTATTAGTTATGGGAAAACTGACTAAATTCCTACAAACTTTGAAGTTTTAGGTGCGTTAGGAGAGATTAATGCCTTATACTGCTTGAGCTTTGACTTTGGCACCTTAAATACAACATTTTTATTAACATTTTCAAATGCTCCTGTACAAACAGTCTTTAACTTTTTTGATTTTATTACAACAGTTTTCAATTTTGCAGCATTCATAAAAGCGTTGTCTTTTATTTCTTTTACATTTTTTGGGATAGTAATGCTTTCCAAGGTCTTACAACCCTTAAAGGATTCTGTACCAATCCATACCAGCTTATTTCCAAGCTTTACATCCTTAAGTTTTTTGCAACCAAGGAAAGTATATGCTCTGATTTTCTTTGTGCCTGAAATATCTGCTTTTTTTAACTTACGGCAATATTTAAATGCACTTTTATAAACCTCTGCCTTTGGCAAAGATATGTTTGGAATATCAGCACCATAAAAAGCACTTTCTCCCACACATGTCACTTTTGGCAATGAATTATTTTTATTGAAATAATTTACATTACTATTTTTAAAAGCATTACAATCTATTGTTTTTAGCTTTGATTTTTCTGAAATTTTGATATTTTTTGAAATGCAATATTCAAAACTCCCTAACATCGGATACACCGTATTATCCTTATAATAAACAACCTCACTGGAAATTTTCCTTACATTATCAGGTATTACTATAGTTTTGAATCCACTAAAAGAAAAAGCTCCGCCATATATAGTTTTTACAGTATTTGGCAAGGTGATTACTTGTTGTGACTTTGGGTTTACCAAACCAAAAAAAGCATTTGCACCAATTGATGTTATTCCTTTGCCAACAGAAATTGTGTAGTTGTTTTGGGCTGGCTCCCAGATTTCATTTTTCTCGTTCCCGTAACCCTCAAAAAAACGCTCATATTCTATCCAAGGCGGAAGACACTTGTGGTTATTCACATCAAACCCTGAAGCATAGCGAGGGTAACATTCTAAAGATAGATAATTATACATTTCACCCTTACCGCTTATTGTTAATTTTGATTTATCGGAACTTAATGTGTATGTGATATTCTTTCCGCATTTTCCTTTCTTAACTTTTGCAGAAACAGTTGTGGCACTGAACAGAGTGCAAAAAATAATTAATGATAAAACTATGCTGATTATTCTTTTCATAATAAAAAACCTTTCTAAAACAAATATTTTTAACCTGTTAATTGTCAGTTTCGTATTTCATTTTTACCTTGCACTATATACAACAATGAAAAATTAAAAAATGGGACAACTTTTTCAAATAAATATAAATTTTTTTGAAAATTGCATTTTATCCTATCCTAAGGAAACACTGAATAATAAAAATTACGGACACCGCCCAAATAGATGATGTCCGTTTTGTCATTTATTTTCCAAGGTTGATTCATCAAAAATTACACATCACAATGATACAGCCTTGCAACTGACGCCACATTGTTTGCGTATTCCTCTGCAACCCATTGTGGTGAAACCACCTTTACGCTGTTGCCAAAGCCGAAGAGCCAGCCGTAAAACTGGGGGCTGAGGTTAACCTTGGTTGTTACAAAAAAGCTGTCGTCATTTGCTTTGGTGATGAAAACATCCTTGCCCAGTCTGTCCACCACAGGCCCAATAAGGTCGTTGCTGAACATTAGGGTAATTTCCACCTCTTCTCCGCCGAACATTCCGAAAACTCTCCGTGAATATGTTGCTATGTTGAATTTTCTGAACACATCCTGTCCTGCTCGTTTGTCACTTGTAATGGTAATTTTCTCCATTTTGTCAACACGGTAATGCTTGATTTTCTCCTCAGTTTCGTCATAGGCAATCAAATAGTAATTTTCATCATCCCAGGTAAGCGCCCAAGGGGAGGTTTTATAAAGCTTTCCGTTTCGGCGTTTCTTTTTTATTACCTTTTCTCCACCGCCAAAATTAAGTGTCCATTGGTTATAGGAAAATGTTATCTGCTTGCCCTCATCAATGGCGCTGTATATTTTGTCGGTGTTGTAATAAATTTTTTCGTTCATAGTCTTAATGCGGTTGCTAACAACCACCTGTCGCTGTAACTGCTTTCCCTCGTATTGAGATGCAAGGTTTTCCACCTTTTTTATCAGCTCAAGACTCTTTTTCTCCGTAATAAACTTACTGCTCTGAACAGCGTCCACCAACAGCTTAAGCTCAGGTAATTCAAACTCCCTTGACAAAAGCTTGTAGGTTACGGTTTTGCTTTTACACTTTTCAATATCCATACCAAAATCCTGCAAGGTCTTAATATCGGTATAAATAGACTTTCTCTCGGCTTCAATTCCGTTTTGCTCAAGGTAATCAATAATATCATTTACGGTAATTCCGTGGTTTTCGTCTGTTTTCTCGTAAAACATCCTTTGAATATACAGCAGTTTTTGCTTATGGTTAGATTTTTTGGGCATAATAAATCCTCCTATGCGAAGTTTTGTGAAAGCGCAACCATAAGGGGCATGGTAATGATAGAGAATAGTGTTGTTGTGGAAACAAGGCTGACAGATAATGTGACATCCCTGTCAAATTTTGTGGCAAACATAGTGGTTGTTGCCGCTGACGGTGCAGAGGTTGCAATAACCGAGGCAACAAGCATACTTCCCCTCATTCCGCACAAATACATCAAAAGTAGAGATAATGCAGGAATAATCAGCAGTCTTAACCCAATGGACAAATAACTCCTTTTGTCGCTAAATGCCTTTGCGAAGTTCACTCCTGCAAGCTGACAGCCGATAATAATCATAGGTACAGGTGTGTTTAGTGATGCAAGGTAATTCATTGGTGAAGAAATAATCTCCGGCAATGTGATATTCATTACCCAAAGGAAAATAGCAATTACCACACCGATAACTCCGGGATTGGCAACAAGCTTTTTCACGCTTAAATCCTTTTTGTCGCCACTCATAGTAACAAGTCCGTGAGTCCACACAACAAGGTTAAAGATACCAACATAAATTGCACCGTAAAAAACTCCGTCACTACCGAGAATTGCCTGTTGCAACGGCAAACTCATAAATCCGCAGTTGGAATAAATTGTTGCCACCCTGAAAACAGCTCTTCTGGACATATCCTTGTCCCTAAAAACAAGATTCGCAATCACTATACTTCCTATGTAAATACACACAACCGCAACGGTCATAATGAGCAAATTCATAAGCATTTCGCTGTTAAATTTGCAGTTTTGGAATGATGAAATAATTATGCAGGGAGTTGCAAGGTAAAGAACAAGGTTAGTCATACCCTTTACCGCATTATCACTGATTAACTTCGCCTTTTTTGAGGCAAAGCCTGCCCCGATAAGTATGAACAGGATAACCACCTGCTGACCCACAGTTAAGAAGTTAGATAACATCACAGCACCTCCAGTGAAGCAAAAAACATCTCGTATGCATCATCCCAACCGTCAATGGCACAAACACCGCCACCGTTAACGGAACGAAGCTTGCTGTCGTTCATAACCTGACCGCAGGCAAAAAGCTCGCCAAGGTAAATCTCGTACCCAAGTGACTGACAGGTGTCGCAAAAAGCCTTCATAGGGTCTTTGTCTTGCCTTGTTTTCAGTAGTTTTTCTCTCAATTCTTCATTTTGACGGGCATCCTCAAGTAACCGTCTTAATTTTTCTTCCACTATTCTCATCTCCATAATAATACCACAATCACTGTACCATAAACAGGACTTATATATTTTCTGTTTTCTATTTAAGCTCTATTATATCCTCATAAAAAACAAAGTCAACAATAAAACAAGTTTAACTGCCAAATTAAGGCTATTTTTTTGTTGTAATTGCATAATATATTTTGATTAATCTGTGCAAGATGATATTTTTTTCGGCGAAAAAGAGAAAAAATAGGGCTTATTTTTTGTCACTTTGACTAACCCCATTTTTTTACAAAGTAACAAATATGTGTATTCTTCCGAATTTTTCTATAATAAATTGACTTAGGTTGCCAAAAAACTTATAATTCTATGTAGGGCAGAACACTGCCGTAATTTTTGAAAGAAGGTTTTTTCTAATGGCAACTACTAAAAAAGAGACAGCCGCAAAGAAAACAGAAACAAAGACAACTGCGGCAAAGGCAACTGAAGCAAAGGCAGCTACTGCTACTACTAAGGAAGAAGCTGCTCCTGCAAAGAAGGCAACAAAGACAACAAAGACAGCAGAAAAGAAAACTACTGCTAAGAAGACAACAGCTAAGACTCCTGTAAAGAAGACTACAACTAAAAAGACTCCTTCCAAGAAGGCTGTTAAGGCTCCAAAGGTTAATGTATTTGTTGAGTACAACGGCGTTCAGGTTTCTCTTGAAGAAGTTATCAACAATGTTAAGATTGTTAATGGCAAGGACGCACAGGAATATACAATCTACTTAAAGCCACAGGATCAGAAGGCATACTTCACTGCTGACGGCGAAGAAAAAGAAATGGATGTATTCTTCTGCTAATTTCTTACAGATGCAAAATTCAATTACTGTTAAATCCATCTGATACTCAGGTGGATTTTTTGTTTATAGATTCATATAATTTATTTTCGCAAATTGCAATATCAAATTGCAATAGTTAGCAAGTTTCTTGTAACAAAACGATGTGTGCTTTCTGAGTGAGGAGCGTAGCGACGAGTGAAGAAAGCACACATCGACGGCATTCCTCAGACTGCGTATATCAGGTAAAGCTGTTTTTCAAAAAGTTCTTCCGGAGTGTGATAGTTTAATATCTTTCTGGGAAGATTGTTTATCTTGTCAGCAAAAAACATAATATCGTCTGCACTGTAATTATCTATACTTTTGCCTTTGGGGATAAATCTTCTTAACAT
>JAQXVY010000043.1 GCA_029225165.1 Oscillospiraceae bacterium | reverse complement strand
TAGTAATTTTCGTCGTCATTTTTACCTCCGTTATTTATATTTGTATATCAGTGTGAAACTAATCTCCCCTGAGGGCATCAGGGAAGAATTAATGTTTTTAAGTTCAAGCACTGATATGTTGTTTATTGTGCCTGTTGATATGGTGAAAATGTTTGAGTCATATGTCGCTAATGTGGTGCTTGGTGAAACACAGGCAACAGGAAGAGAATAATACACCTTTTCCCAACCGCTAATTAAAGGCGTCTTGCCACAAAGAAAGCACATATCTCCAATAAGGTGATATGTGCCTGTCAGCGAGTAACCTTGGCTTTGGTCTGTGTACCAAGCGTGGTTTTCACCTACTGTGCCGGTTTCTTGGGTTAAGGCATTGCCTGAACTACCACCTGTGCTTGGGGAAATATCATTCCAATCCAACCAATAGCCTGAAATTGCACGGTGCCTGACGAAAATCCTATTACAGTCGGTAAAGAATAAAAGCTGTGAGTTTGTAAAGAGTAAGGTGAAATTTCCGTAAACTTCATAATTGTTAATCCAATAATCATTTGCTGTTCCGGAATAAATTCCCAATTTTCCAATGCTGTCAAGGTTATCTAAATTAAAATTATCAAAATACCTAATGTAGTCATCAGTGAGTTTTTCGTATGAAATTGTTTCTTTCAAAATCATATCGTCAACTATTGTATTATTCGGAATACGACTACTTAAGTGACTCCATTCACCCCAGATGCTGTGGTCATTGTTGTAGGTTCTGTAAAATACATCTCCACTTCTTGTGAAACGATACTGGCAACCTGTGAGGGAAGTGTTTAACAGCATTTGATATTCTCCGTTAATGTATAAATGATACATTGTATTCCAATCGGTAAATCTATCGCAGTTTTCTTCGGTAGCATCATTTACAAACACATGGTTCACCTTGTTTGCAATAAGACTCTCGGTTTGTGGCTTTGTGTAATATGATTCCAGCTTTTCGTCAACCTCTGACTTGCGGTAAATGTCTGAAACTAAACCCTCAAGCCTTAGTTCAAAATCATTCAGTTTCTGTTCAATGGTGGTCTTTGATGCGTCAATAATAGTGTCACCATTGATTACCGAACGCTCAACAATAAGGGTCAGGGTTTGGGTGTATAGGATAGATTTCTCTGTTATTCCCTCGATTATCTTTACATCAACCTTTAACAGACCACTGTGTGCAGTCATATTTTTTGTAATGGGAATTGTGATTTTCGAGCCACTGATTGAACCTGTTGCATCCTGCTCGGCAAGAATATTTGATATTGTGGCATCATACATTACGGCTTTTCCTGTCAGGTCAACACTTTTATTTTCGTTGGTCACATTAATAACAATATTGACGCTGTTTACATCACCCTGATGTATTCTGATTACCTTTAGTGGCTGAATACGGTTTAGGTCAAGTGTAATGCTTTTGTCTATAATCATTTTATGTACCTCCCTTTATTTAAAATCATATCAGCTACCGTCACCCTTGACTCGCCCACAACAAGCTTTTCCCAACGCTCCGTTAAGGTGTTGTAGGTGACTTCGGTAATCTTCGCTGTTGCTGTTGTTCCTAAATCATCAAGTATAACCTTTACTGTGTCGCATAGACCTATCTGTGACATCTCGTCAAGCTCGGCTCTCAAGGTAACATCAATGGTTACCTGTAATTCTCCTAATCTGTTGTTCTTTGCATATGCTTTTGCGTACTTTGTCATTGCACTTCTTACAGTATCGTACCTTGCACCCTGTTCACCCACAGAGTAGTTATCAAGAAAACCTGTGCAGTCCAGCATATACACCTTTGTTGTACTGCACTTGTGTCCTGAAATTTCAAATACAGGAGCGAAAAAGTTTATCTTGCGGTTACCAAGGGATACCTTGCCATAGGGCAACACATGGGAATATGTTCCGTCACAGCTTTCACTCTGCGTGTAGTCGGATATATTACTTCCGTATCGTATTTGGAAATCTTTCATTTCACCTCTCTGTGCAAGTAGCTGAATGTTGAAGTTGTTCCAATGATACTCACCACCCCATATGTCTAAAAAACTGCCTTCCTTTCCGCCAAGGATATTGCCTAAAGTTTCCGGTGTGCTTAAGCCTAAGGAGAAGTCAAGCTTCTCTGTAATATCGGAGTAAAAGCTAAAGGGAATTTCCGTTGTGATATATTCACTATTCAAACTGTTCCATATTTGTGAGGGTGTTCCGTTTATGGTTGCAGTTTGCCCGTCAAAGCCTAAATCCCCCTCGGAGCAATACTGAAAGCAGTAGTTTTTTATGTGCTTTGCCTCAACCTTGATTATGCCTGTTGTTCCTCGTTCTGTGGACTGGATTTCAAAATACTGCACACCGTCAAAGGGGTTTGCTTTTGCTCCGATAATTCGCTGTGACAAAAGCATATTTGCACAGTCGTCATTTACTGTGGTTTCAAGCGACAGGGTGTATGCACCGTTTCGAACCTCTGTAACCTCACATTTTGTGCATTTATTAATATTGCCTATGTAATCAGCCTTGGTTGCAGTTACTTTCTCATATAGCTTTGGAATCATAAGCACCTCCACTTGGGGATAATAGAAATATAGTCTATGTCTTTGTTTATTTCTGCTTGGATTTTAGTAGCACCCGGTCCGATAGGCTTTGGAACGGGTGCGTCAGCGTATTTGTATATCTCACCACTTGGAGAATGGACAACTACCCTTTGGTTTTCAATATCAAAATCAAGAATGTTGTGAGTGTAGAGAAAGTTTATGCCGAGGTTTGAGTAGTCTTTAGTTGAATATACTCCATCGTAGTTTGAAGATATGTACATTTTTATCTTTACTGTTGCAAGGGTGCTGTGTGGGTCTGTTTTCAGGTGAAATCTGATTATGGGACAGGCTGTTGTGGGATATGGGTTATATATTTCAACTCCATTTCCCGATACTTCTGTATTATCAAGTGGCATTTCTTCAAGAGAGGATTTTAAAGTCCAGTATGGTTTTCGTGAAAATTTCAGAGTTGCAGTGTACATAGTGCGAAGATTTTTTATCACTTCTTCAAGGTTTAATAGGACAGCCTCGGTAACCATACCCTCATGGTCTGTATCTTCAAAGGGCTGGTAACCCTGCAAATACGCAAAGCTGTTTATCAGCTGAATTGTTTTCTCCTTTGCTGAACTTATCCTTTTGCCTACAAGGGCAATAGTCCTTGTGAACTCCACATTGTTGTACCGTCCGTTGTCTATACAATCACTTCCATCTCTGCCGGGAATATCAATTAAGGTAATATCCCTTTGTGCAATTTCTATGGGCGGTTCTTCAGTACAGACTCCGCCAAATTCAGATAGCCAAACATCGCCAAACTTAAAGTTGTATCTTCCCATTAGGTGTAAGCACCGCCTTTCACTAAAATATCTGAAACTATTACAGAAGAAACCCTGTGGGCAACATCGTCAATATCCATCTCACTGTTGATATGTACTTCTCCAAAATTAATAGTGTTGTTAAATGTCTGTACTGCTCTTCCAAGAAATGAATTGTCATTACCGTTTGTAAAACTGTTTACATTCGCTGTTGCCTGAACCTGTGTGTCAAAGTCCGTTGGAATTGCCTGTTGCATATCCTTACCAACATTTTCCATTGTGCTTTCAAAACCCTCGCCCAGACCAAGTGCAAGGTTTTTACCAATCTGATCTCTAAAGAGTTTTGACGGAGAGTTAATTCCGAAGAAGTCCTTAATTCCGTCAACAATTCCACCAAAGAAACCGCTGATTTTGTCCCATATCCAAGAGGCACAATCGGAAATACCTTTCCAAATGCCCTTGATTAAATTTCCGCCGATTTCTACAAACTTTCCAACACCCTTACCAAAGGCCTTTACAAGACTTGCGATAATTTTCGGTACTGCCTTAATAAGTCCCAGAATAATCTTTGGCATGTTCTTAACAAGCTCAACAACAAGGGTGATGCACCCCTCAATAAGCTGTGGCAAAGCATTGAGCAGACCGTCAATAATGGCGGTAATAATGTCGGGTATTGACTCAATCAAGCCTAAGATGATTTCAGGCAAGTGGGTTACTAACTGGACTATTAATTCTATTGCACCGTTAATTAACTGTGGTAGGCATTTTATTATTGCTTTTACAACAGATGTAATTATCTTTGGAAGTGCCGAAATCAAGCTTTTTATGATTTTGGGAAGTGCTTTTACAATTCCTAAAATCAGCTTAATTGCACCCTCAATTATGGTAGGCAGACATTCAAGTATAGCCTCAATGATTGTAGGGAGTAAATTTACAAGTGCGTCAATAATAGTGGTGATAAGGTCGGGTAGTGCGTCAACAAGCATAGTGATTAATTCGGGAAGCGCCTCAACAATTCCGGTAATAATTGCCACTACACCTTGTAGGATTACAGGTAGTAATTCAGTAATGGCACTTACTACAATTTCAATTATCTGTGGGAGCATTTCAATAATGGCACTGATTATGTCAGGCAAAGCCTCCACTACTGAATTTATCAATTCTGTTATACCCTCAATAACCACAGGCAGTGACTCCATAAGGGCATTTATCAGTGACTCTAAAATCACCGGCATTTGTTCAATTAACACAGGGATAGCATCAATTAACCCTTGAACAAGGGCAAGAATTATCTCTACTCCGGCATCTATAAATGAGCTTAAATTGCTTACAAATGCATTTATCATTTCTGTAACCACAAGGACAATCTGCGGTATTAACTCCGGTAATGATTGAGAGATGCCCTCCATTAATGAAACTAACACCTGCATACCCACAGAAACAATTTGGGGTAACAGAGAAAACAGTGTTTCAATCAACTGCTGAATAACTCCTGTTACTACTGTTGCCAACTGTGGTATTGCCTCAAGAATACCCTGTGCAAGGGAAGTGATAATTAAGGGTGTGCTTTCAAGTATTGCCGCTGCAATAGTACTGATTAATTCAACCGCCTGTGGTATCATTTGTGAAACAGTTTCAATGACGGAAGTAACACCGCTTTTTATTTCTTCGCTTGCACCTTTATTTCCTGCAACAAGGTCGGAAAAGCCATCTGTAATTTGAGTAATACCCGGTAGCAATTCACCGACCATACTGTTTTTCAGACCATTTAATGTGCCTTTCATTTTGGTAAGACTATCCTGAAATTTGGCACTTGCAGAAACAGCATCATTACTCATTACCATACCGTAGTCCTGTGCCTCTTGCTTGAGGGCATTTGTTTCTTCTGCTGTCATATTCAGCACTGCGCCCATATCCGTAGCAGATTTACCCAGTAGCTTATTGGCGGCAGATGTTCTCTCTGCACCTGACTTCATATTCTGCAAAGCAGTAACTACAATGCTTAGTTGCTCGTCTTGACTTTTTCCGTTAAGGTCATCAATGGTAAGTCCAACGGCGGACAGCTTATCAACAGCAGAGTCAGAGCCTTTGGCGGCATCTGTTATGACGCCGGACAGTTTTTTCATACCGCCCTGCAAACCGTCAACATTGGCACCGCAACGCTCAAACACATATCCCCATTTTTGATATGACTCTGCACTGATGCCTATCTTCTGTGATGTTTTGTCTATCTTGTCACCGGACTGTGCCACATCATTTGCAAGGCTCCACATTTTCTTGCCGGCAGCAACAGTAGCAGTACCAATGGCGGCCATTGTTGCACCCAAAGCCACACCCACTGCTTTTACACTACTGCCAAGTTTTGAAAGCTTGCCTTTTGTATCGGCACTTTCGTCACCTACATCATCAATCTTTTCGGCAAATTTATCGGCATTTTTCGTTGCGTCTTCAAGGTTATCTTCAGCATTTTCAAGAGCCTTGTTGTTTTCCTTTACCTCTCTCTCCATACTGTTTAGTGATGCCTCTGCGTTGTTAAGCTGAATTTGCCAATTTTGAGTTCGCCTATCGTTCTCACCAAAGGAAGAGGAGGCATTATCAAGTGCTGACTTTAGTGTACTAATTTTTTCCTTCTGCTTTTCAATCTGCCTATTCAGAACTTCATTTCTTGATGTCAGTCCTTCAACAGATGAATCGTTTTTACCAAACTGTGACTGAACAAGCTTCATTTCAGAACCCAGCACCTTGAAGCTACGATTAATATCGGACAAGGCACTCTTAAATTCCTTTTCACCCTCAACCCCAAGCTTGATACCAAAGCTGTCTGCCATTCTGTCACCTCCTTGTTTTGGGCACAAAGAAAGACACCACATTTCTGTGATGTCTTATAAATAAAAGTGCTTTATTAATACTAATACCTGATAAAAAGTAGACAATCTTTGCGGTCTAATTTCCAGAGTACTGCGTTGTCGTCCTTGCAAGGCGTAAGCATTGCGGCGTCCTCCGCCTTCTCCTCTGAAAATTATCCTCGCAAATATAAGTCTACTTTCTATCAGGTATTAGTATAAGTTATTTCTCTCGAAATCTGTTCGGGATCTCGTTTTCCGTAAATAATTCTCAAAATCAGAATATAATTATCTGATTTAATGAATTGGTAATAAAAAGAATAGTTGAGAATCGGAAGCTTGCGAATGTCCTTTCTCTGTATGAAATCGTTCTCCACTACCATTCCACAGTTAGGAAAAGCGGTAACATTAGAAATGGTATCTTTGAGTTTTGTCATAAAATTTGTTGCGGCTATAGGATTGTCAAGTTTTTTA
>JAQXVY010000042.1 GCA_029225165.1 Oscillospiraceae bacterium | reverse complement strand
TACAGACTTCATAACCTGTAAAAGCCATTCGCCCTCAACAAAATACACATCATCCTGTACTGTGATTTTAACCTCGTGACGGTCAATTTCTTCAGCAGGGATAACGGGAGCCGGCTCTGCCTCAAACTCCCTTATCGGTGGCAGTTTGCTAAGTGTTTCAAGGGTTTTATTCATCAACTCGTCAACACCGTAGTGAATTTCCGCCATAATAGGAAAGAAAGAATAACCCTGATCCTCAACAAATTTTCTGAAGTCCTCAATCTGTTCATCAGTTGCCATATCACACTTGTTACCTGCAACCAGCATTTGTCTTTCGGCAAGCTCGGGATTAAACTTTTTAAGCTCGTTGTTAATTGTGACAAAGTCCTCCTTGGGGTCTCTGCCCTCACTTCCGCTGACATCAACAATGTGTATGAGCATTCGGCACCTTTCCACATGGCGAAGGAACTGGTGACCAAGACCTGTACCCTCCCAAGCACCTTCAATAAGTCCCGGAATATCAGCCATAACGAATGAGTTGCCCTCCCCCATTGACACAACGCCTAAAACAGGTGTAATTGTGGTAAAGTGGTAATTTGCAATCTCAGGCTTTGCCTGACTTACAACAGAAACAAGTGTGCTTTTGCCAACATTTGGGAAACCTACAAGTCCAACATCGGCAAGGAGCTTTAGTTCAAGGACAACATCGTATTCCTCACCGGGTAAACCCGGCTTTGCAAATCGAGGTGCCTGTCTTGTGGGTGTGGCAAAGTGGACATTACCCCAACCGCCTTTTCCTCCACGGGCAACAACAACAGGGTCTTTGCCTGAAACATCAGCAAGTATTCTGCCTGTTTCTGCCTCTTTAACAACAGTACCTATGGGAACACGAATGATTAAATCGGGTGCTTTTCTGCCAAATTTTCTTCCGCTTCGTCCGTTTTCGCCCTTTTCGGCATTGTACTTCTTTTTATAGCGGAAGTCTGCAAGGGTTGAGATGTTGCTGTCTGCAAGAAACACAACATCTCCCCCTTTTCCGCCGTCACCGCCGTCAGGTCCGCCTGATGCAATATACTTTTCTCTGTGGAAAGAAACTGCACCGTCACCGCCGTCACCGGCTTTTATTTTAATTTTAGCTACATCAACAAACATATAAAAATTCCTTAATCCTTGAATAATGGTTCAATATCTTCTACAATCTTTTTGTCAACTCTGTATTTTTTTCTTTTGTACTTAACTCCAATGGTTGTAAAAGCCAATACTGCACCTATGGATAGCACAATAATTCCTGATACTACCCTACCGTTTGCAATCAGGGCAACACCGATAACTGTCATTAAAAATGTGAGGACTGCAACAGTTACCTTAAAGGCAAGACCGTCACCGCCGTCACCCACAATATCGTGAATCATATTAACACTTGCAACCTTGGGATTATTGTTCATAATCTTCTTTTCGCCCTCATTAATATTATCAGCCATAATCATTCTCCTATACTATTACTAATAAAAAAGGGCGGATAAACCGCCCATAAAAATTACTGTTCAACAGGATATACGCAAGCACGCTTTCTGTCCTTGCCTACTCTCTCAAAACGAACAACACCGTCAATCTTTGCAAACAATGTGTCGTCTGAACCTCTGCCAACATTTTCACCCGGGTGAATGTGTGTGCCTCTCTGCTTTACAAGAACATTGCCGGCAAGTACAAACTGACCGTCTGCTCTCTTAACACCAAGACGCTTGGATTCGCTGTCTCTGCCGTTCTTTGTAGAACCCATACCTTTTTTATGGGCAAATAACTGAATGTTAATCTTAAGCATATTATACCTCCGAAATTATTACTTTAATATAATCTCCATACTGTTTAGCAAGTTCGTCCATATGGAGCTTGAAACCCTTTAAGATGACTTGGGCTTCCTTTACATCTTTCTCATCTACTGTAAGATACAGGTGACCGTCCTCGACTTCCACACCGGCTTTCAGAAAAAGAACATCGGTAATGGTGTTTGCAGTCATATAAACCGCTGAGCTGACAGACGCACATACAATGTCGCTACCCATTTGGGAATAGTCTGTGTGACCGTCTGCACAGAAGCCTGTTATCATACCGTTATGAGTAAAGAAAACAACTTTTGTCATTAGTTAATCTTTTCGATTGCAACCTTTGTATATGGCTGTCTGTGACCCATCTTTCTCTTCTCGCCCTTCTTAGGCTTGTAAGTGAAAACCGTAATCTTCTTGCCCTTACCGTTCTTGAGAACCTTGGCTGTTACAGTCTTGTCAGATGCGAAATCCAACTCACCGTTGTCGTTGCCAACAGCAATAACAGGGATTTCAACTGTTTCGTTTTCTTCTGCAGCAAGCTTTTCGATAAAGAGTTCTTCGCCCTCTGTTACCTTGTACTGCTTACCGCCTGTTTTGATAATAGCGTACATAGTAAGTACCATTCCTTTATTTTAGACTCGCTGTTGTAAGGCGGAATTAATCACTTAAAACCCACAACATGCGGTTTTTATACTATAACACAAAGGTCGTAAATTGTCAACAATTATTTTGAATTTTACAGGCTTTCAGGGTATTTTTCATAAGCACTGCTATTGTCATAGGACCAACACCGCCGGGAACAGGTGTTATTGCCGAGCATTTGTCCTTTATATTTTCAAAGTCAACATCTCCGCACAGCTTTCCGTTTTCATCTCTGTCCATACCAACATCAATTACAACAGCGTCCTCCTTGACCATATCCGCTGTAACAAACTTTGGCTTGCCTATGGCGGCTACAAGTATGTCAGCCTCTCTTGTAACTTCGGCAAGATTTTTTGTTCTGCTGTGTGTAATGGTTACTGTTCCGTTTTCGTGAAGAAGGAGCATAGCCATTGGTTTACCAACAATGTTACTTCTGCCGATTACAACGCAATTTTTTCCCTCAACAGGGATTTTGTAGCTGTGGAGCATCTCCATAACTCCTGCCGGAGTACAAGGCAAAAAGTCATAGTCGCCTATCATAATTTTGCCAACATTTATTGCGTGAAATGCGTCAACATCCTTTAGCGGTGAAATAGCCTCAATTACAGCCTTTTCGTCAAGTCCCTTTGGCAAAGGCAACTGACACAAAATTCCGTTGATTTCTTTGTCCTCATTAAGCTCATCAACAAGTGAAAGGAGTTCTTCCTGTGTAGTTGTTGCAGGTAGTGCATATTCTCTTGATAGAAAACCAACAGCCTCACAAGCCTTTTTCTTGTTGTTTACATATACTCTTGATGCGGGGTCATCACCTACAATTATTACTGCAAGACCCGGCTTTATGCCCTTTTTTGCAAGCTCTAAGGTTTCTAAACGAACCTGCTCCTTTACCTCTGCCGAAACCTTTTTTCCGTCAATTATTAATGCCATTTTTCACATTCCTCTTCTTCCTAAATACTATTAACAGAATAATTCCTGTCAAGAAAATACAAGCAGACAAAACCTGACTTACCCTTGGGGTGTAGCCCAAGATTGAGAAAGGCATATAGAGGCTGTCTGTCCTCAGACCCTCTACAATCATTCTTTCAAAGCCGTACCAAACCATATAGCAAAGGAAAATCTGTCCCTTGAAATTATACCACTTTTTGCTGATAAAATGAAGTACCAAAACGCCCAAAAGACACCACAGGGATTCATATAGGAAACATGGGTGAACACCTACATTGCCGGTGTTTTCGCTGACCATTCTCCAAGGTAAATCGGTTTCCGTGCCAAAAGCCTCTTGATTAAAGAAGTTGCCCCATCTGCCTATTCCCTGTCCAATCAAAAAGCCGATTGAGGCAATATCCAGAGTTGGCAGAAATTCTTGCTTTTGGATTTTACAAGCGACTGCACCGCCTAAAATAGCTCCAATCAAACCGCCGTATATGGCAAGACCGCCCTTATTAATGTAGAAAATCTCCAAAAGGTTATCCTTATATTTATCCCAACTAAAGATAACATAGTAGAGTCTTGCACCGATAATGGCACAGACAACTCCCACAATAACCGTATTGAGAAGTTTGTTTTTATTTATTCCAAAATAATCCGCCCTTATAAAGGCATAAACACAGGCTAACAGCAGCCCGCCGGCTATGATGATACCGTACCAATATACAGAGGTATTGCCTATTGAAAAGGCTACCCTGTCTATGTCAAAATCAATCCCAAGTCCGGGAAAAGAAACATTCATAATCTATCTCCTATCTCACAACTGAAAGTGCACAGTTGTTACAGTCCAGCACCTCAGCAAATTTTTCTTCTATATCCTCAAATTCAAGGTTATAAATGCAGTCAACATAGGAGAACATCTCTCTGTTTGTAAAGTGGGAGTCCATAAGGTTATTAGCAATGGAGCTGACGGAATTTAGCGAAGAAACTGCATCACCGTAAACAGCCTTTTTGCTGATTAAAAAGTCCTCTTTGGAAAGTCCGTTTTCATTTAAATCCTTGATATATTCTTTTACAGAATAATAAACTTGTTCAGGATTACGGCTTTCACCACCAATAAGCACAGCAGAATATCCCTCACCCTCAAAAATTTCGTAATTAAAGGTTTGGTTGATAAGCTCCCTGTCCTGAAGTTCCCTGTAAATCTTACTTGTTGAGCTAAAAAGCATTGCAAGGAGTACATCAAGACTTGCACTATCCTTGGCGGTTGAAATTTTGTCGCCTTTATTTTTAAAGCCGATATTAAACATTGGAACAGCAACAGGCAAATTCTGTTCAGCAAAATCCTTAACAATTTCGTAAGGCTCATCTTCAAAGTAATTTGTGATTTTTACATCCTCACAAGGCTTTAACATTCTGTCGCAAACCTCTAAAACCTCATCCAGCTTGGCATTACCGCAAACGCAAAGCGCCATATTGTTGAGATTGTAGAAGGTGTTGTAGCAGTCGTAAAGCTTTTGAGGGGTGATTTCTGCAATGCTCTCCACAGTACCGGCAATGTCAATCTTAACGGGGTGATTGTGATACAGACACTCAAAAAGATTGAACATAACCTTCCAGTCGGGAGAATCATCGTACATCTTAATCTCCTGACCTATAATTCCCTGCTCCTTGGCTACTGTTTCATCTGTAAAATATGGTGACTGCACAAAGTCAAGGAGAATTTCCAAGCTCTCTTTAAAATTCTGTGACGCAGAGAAAAGATAACAGGTTTTGTCAAAGCTGGTAAATGCGTTAGCGTTTGCGCCTGTCTTTGCGTACCTTGTAAATGCGTCACCGTCCTCACTTTCAAAGAGTTTATGCTCCAGATAGTGGGCTATGCCGTCGGGAACTGTGATTTTTTCCCCGTTATTGGCACTAAAGCAGGTGTTTATTGAACCGTACTTTGTGCCGAAAATAGCGTAAGTTGTATTGTAACCCGACTTTTCGTAAACATATATGTTAAGTCCGCTTTTGTGCTTAACCTTAAAATACTTGTCCCCAACAAGTGGCGACTTTACTTCCTTAATACTCATTACTTACTCTCCAGTACATAGACGGTGTCAAGCTTTAGCTTTGACGCCATCTCCATAATTTCTTCCTTAGTAACTGACTGAACCTTTTTACAGGCTTCCTCTATGGACTCAAACTCACCGCAAAGCACCTGACTCAGGTACCATACTTCCAAACCGAAAACATTATCCCCAACTGACACAAAGTCGTTGCACATTGAAAGTTTGGTGGATTCAATTTCAAAATCTGTAATGTTACCCTTGGCTATATCGTCAAGCTCCTTAAGGATAGCCTTTTGAGCCTTTTCGATATTATCCTTTTCAACACCGCTTTCAATGGTCATAATGCCCTTTGTTTTGTCAAATCTGGCACTGCAGTAGTAGCAAAGGCTGAGTTTTTCACGCACATTATTAAACAGCTTGCTGTGGGCAGTTCCACCCAAAATAGCAACTGCAAGTCGCATTGCCATTGTATCGTTATAAGGAGATGCAACTCCTGAACGAAATCCCATAATCATCTTGCTTTGGGAAAGCTCCATAACTTCCTTTTCTTCCTTAACACTTTGAACATCGGAAATTATGGTGTTTTTGGTATTAACAGGAAATCTTTCGTAAGACGAGAAGAAGTTTTTAAGGGTATTTTTTGCAACATCTCCCCCATTTTCTCCGGAAAAGAATATTTCAACAGTTGCCTTTTGCAAAAGGTTTACCCAAGCGCTGTATAAATCTTCACCTGTTACTGCGTCAAGGTCAGGTTTTGTACCAAGGCGGGAAAGTCCATATGGCTCGTCCTTGCACATAATTGAAATTGCTTTGTTAAGGGAATAAATCCTTTTGTCGTTAAACTCAGAATCTATAAGGTCCTTTAGCTGGCGTTTTTCCTGCACTATTTCTTCTTCACAGAAAGCCTTTCCGTTTAGCTTTGGC
>JAQXVY010000041.1 GCA_029225165.1 Oscillospiraceae bacterium | reverse complement strand
TGAAAACTTGCCACCATTATATCATATATTTTTTCTTATTAAAACATTTTATTTATAAATAAAACCATATAAAACAAAAACCCCCTTCTTACGGGGATTTTGTAAGTTAATATTCTATATGTATAAAAAGAATGTGCAAACAAAAAACTACTCGTAATTTCTTACCAAACTGATTACCTTGCCAAGCAAAACTACTTCATCCACAATAATCGGTTCAAAAAGTTCATTTTCCGGTTGCAGGCGGTAATGGCCATCCTCTTTATAAAACCGCTTGCAGGTTGCCTCGTCCTCGGTAAGGGCAATAACAATTTCTCCATTGTTAGCCACAGGAGTGCGTTGCACAATAACAATGTCACCGTCAAGGATTCCTGCGTTAATCATAGATTCGCCGTCAATCCTCAGGGCAAAAAGCTCCCTTCCTCGTATAAAACTCTCTTTAACAGGCACATACCCCTCAATATCCTCAACAGCCAAGGCAGGCAATCCGGCAGTTACCCTGCCAAGTACAGGAATTTGCTTTGTGCGTTCCTCACCTGCAATGCGTATGCAACGGTTAAGACCTTTGTCACGCTCAATAAGACCTCTATCCTCCAGGGTTTTCAGGTGCAGATGGACAGTAGAGGTTGACTTTAGCCCTGTATGCTGACAAATTTCACGAACAGAGGGAACTCTGCCCTCCTCACAACATTCCTTAACATAGTCAAACACCTTTTGCTGACTCTTTGACAATGGTTTCATATAATCACCGCCTTATTTTTTAAGGAAACACCGATTAAATCACAATTAAAATTTATTTACACATCTTGTTTGCATATTTTCCGCCAGTTTACCCAAAAAATCTGACTGCACAATATGTGCAAATGATTTAATCAGTGTTTCCTTAACATTATAACATAACTGTTCCGAAAAATCAAACATTTGTTTGAAATTTATTTTCAAATTATTGACATTTCGGAGGCAATGTACACATTTTCACATAAACAACAAATAATTTTCAAAAAAGCATAACCCCCATTTCATATACGGGGTATATACTTCTAACTGTACTTAAGAAATGGAGCCGCAACCATTTCAATACTATAATAGTATAAGTACATTGTTCTACCCTCCTCAATGTAATCAAAGAATAGATTTACATTGTACCCCTCATTTTTAATGAAACAAAGCACCGGACCATCCGCAAGGTTCGGTGCTTTGCCGTTTGTGACATCTTTTTCGCATCAAATATACACTAAAAAACCTTAAAAAAAGTCCTTAAAAAAAGTTATTAATTTCTTATAAAAAACTGTTGACATATAAAAGTAAAATTATTATAATTAAATTAAAGAAAAAGATATATTGTTAGTGTTTATAGTTTATGTATTACAAGGAGGTAATACCAATGGTTCAAGGGATTGTAATCGCTGTCGTGTTGGTGGTGATTGGTGCGCTTTTAGCAATCTGCGTAGGAATAGCCTTGAATATGAACAAGTCTGACAGAAAACAGATTAGCAAAAGCAATGACGAAGGCGTCACAAAAAGACCAATACTTGATATCGAAGATTTGGATATGACTGCTCTTTTTGAATAATAAAATTTGCAGTTATTAAAATTTAATATTGTGTAAAGTAGATAACAAAGGGTGTATCCAACAGGATATGCCCTTTTTAATAGTATATAACGCATTTTATGGTAATAACCTAAAAAATTTGTTGACCACAATATGGACGAAAACTAATCAGAACTTAGTATAAATGAAATTCCACCAAAAATAACAAAAGGTTACACAATAAAACCCTTGACAAACAGATAATATATTGCTATACTATACTTACGCTTGAAAAAGGCGTGATAAATATCGCAGGGTAGAGCAGTTTGGTAGCTCGTCGGGCTCATAACCCGGAGGTCGTCGGTTCAAATCCGGCCCCTGCATCCAGCAAACGGTTCATTTTTTTGAACCGTTTTTTCTTTTGTGGATTTTTCAAATTAATTATGCACAGTATGACAAAATATGATATAGTTGTATATAGAAATAATATATATAATTTGGTGAGATATGTTATGGTAAAAATTCAGCCTGATTACTATGATAATTTTAGGTGTTTAATGGGGGAATGTCCCTCATCCTGTTGCGAAATGTGGCAGATTGTCATTGACGAAAAGTCACTCGATTATTACAACAATTTAGACACAGATTACGGCAGGCACATACAAGGTGAAATTGAATATTGTGACGGAGAATACTGCTTTAAGGTTCATAACGGAAGATGTGCCTTCCTAAATGAAAATAATTTGTGCGATATTCACTGCAACATTGGCCAGGAGCATATGGCAAACACCTGCCGAAAGTTCCCCGACTTTACGGTAGAAAACAAGGACTGCCTTATAACAGGGCAGTCTATGTCCTGTCCTTATGTTGCAAGGGAAATTGTCACTCACAGCGGTAAGGTTGACTTTATCTCCACAGGAAAATGCAATAACCAATACGAAAACACCCTCCTTGATATTATGTCAGAACTGATTTATATTGTATATGAAAACACCTCTCCTATCCTTGAAAAAGCAAAAATTTTACTGAGTACAGCCTGTGAAAAACAAGAGGAACTTTTTGAAAACTTTGAAATTGAAGAATTTTATATTCCTGAGGACAACAAGACAATTTGGGACTACTATGACACGCTGAACAGCCTTGCATTCCTTACAGAAGAATGGAAAGAAACAGTGAATAGTCTTTCAAATTTTGAATACAATGATGAGGACGAAGAAAAATTCTTACAATATATGGGCAATCGCCAACAGGAATATGAGCAAATTTTGGTTTATTTTATATACCGTTATTTTTTCACAGGCACAGGTGACGGAAATATATTTTTGCCCATTAAATTCAGCGTAATCTGCCTTAGAATAATCTATTTAATAGGCTTAATGGAATATAAAGGCAAAGGCAGTTTTTCAGTTGAGGAGCAAATTAAGCTGTGCTACACCTTCAGCAAGGAAATTGAACACAGCGAAGAAAATATGGATATTTTCCTTGAGGATATAGCCCTTGGGATGATTTAAACGGAAAAGCACCACACAGACACACTAAAGCTAAAACATCAAATACATATTGAAATTTATAAATCAACAAAGTGTATGTAGCAGTTAGATTATATTTATCCCACATATAAAAATCCCTCAGAGTATATCTGAGGGATTTTTACTGTCAATATCTGATTTTTTAATCAAAAGCCTGTTCAAGGAGTTGTGACATACTGTATTCCTTTTCCTTTTTGCTCTTAATCTTTATGGTCAGGGTGATTGCGCTGAGGATTGCAAACACAAGGGCGAATACACCAAGGACAAGCATAATATGGTTTATATCCTGTCCTGTTGCAATAGTCCTTCTGAATCCGTCAACTGCATATGAGAATGGGAAGAAGGGATTTAAACTGCTGTAAATCTGTGGTGATAAATCAAGAGGATATGTACCTCCTGCACATCCAAGCTGAATTACAAGTATTACAAGCAACAGGAATGAGCCGATTTTTCCCAGCAAAATATTGAAGAAATATACAATACAAGTAAAGGCAAGGCTGGTCATAATTGAAAGTGCAACTGTTCTGCCCAAATATGCAGGGTTAAATCCGTTAATTGCCACAAGAAGTCCCACCAGCAAAGCACCTGAACCAACTGCAAAGATTAACACTTCCGATACTTTTCTCACCCATCTCTTTCGGTCTTTTCTGATTCGCATCGGGTCTTTTTCAACTCCTGTCAGGATACAAAATGCCAAGGCTGCGACCCAAAGTCCTGCACACATCATATATGCAGCCATTGCTGAACCATTATTATCCACCGTTGTAACCTGTGTTTCCTGTGTGCTGACAGGGGATGCAAACATTTCCTTTGACTTTTGTGAAATTGTAGTTCCCTTTGCGGTATCTGCACCCTCTTTTAGCCCTGTTTTTAGTGTTTTAACACCTGTGTTAAGAGTGCCAAGACCTTCTCCCACTTGAACAGAGCCGTCATACAGCTTGCCGGCACCGTCGGAAATTTGTGTTGCTCCATCGGTTAGCTTTTTACTTCCGTCAGTTAACAAAGCCGAGTTATTTGCAAGTTTTTCAGTACCATTTGTTAGTTCAGTTGAGCCTGCAAAAAGCTGATTTATACCTGTTGTCAAGGTTGGGACATTTGATTTCAACTTGTTTGCACCCTTTGACAGTTCAGTTGCTCCTCCGTTTAATGTTTCGTTGTTATCTGTCAGTTTGCCACTGCCCTTTACCAATGACGAAACACCGTCTGTGTAGCTTTTTACACCCTTACTCAATGTAGCAGAGCCGTCCTTAAGGCTTTTTGCTCCGTTTTTAATAGTTTCGCTGTTGCTGTCAAGGGTTGCTGTTCCCTGTGCAAGGGTTGCAACTCCGCCTGTGTACTGACTCAATCCACTGCCAAGGGTTTCTGCTCCCGACTTTAGAGCTTTTGCGCCCTGGGACAAATCGCTACTGTTGCTGTCAAGGGTGCTTATTCCATTAGCAAGGAAGTCAATTCCATTTGAGTATTCCATAATTCCTGTCTTGAAATCACTTGTTCCGCTACATAGCTTTGTTGCACCTGTGTCAAGCTGTTCAGCACCGGGCAGAAGTTTAGTGTCAAAAGCGTTCTTTACATTGGATATTCCACCGTACAGGTTAGTAATCTGTTCACTTGCTGTTGGAAGTAAAATCTTTGAATTACTGCTGATAGTTTTTACGCTTTCCTTTACCGTTTCAAATGATTTTGCCGTTTCCTTGGCAGATTTTCCTCCATTACTTAAGTTCGTTGAGGCATTTGCCAAATTTGTCTTTGCAGAATTAAGATTATTACCAATTTCCTTTACCGGCTCGCCAATACCTGAAAGTATTTCATTTTGAACAGATGAATCAAGGCTTTTAAACCAATCTGCATTTTGTATAGTTGCAATTTGATTATTTAGTATAGATAGCTGTTCTCCTGCATCTGCAAGGTCACTACCAAGGGATGTTAAATTCTCTCCTGTTTTTTCTAAGTCGCTTTCAAGGGAGGAGCTTCCCCCTGACTCTAAACCCTTTTCAAGGATGGTAATTCCTGTGTTTAGGCTTTCTAAACCGCCTGTTAGCGTCTTTAGCTTTTCTTCGTTTTCCGCTGTTACAGAGGAATTAAGACTGTTGGAAATTTGGGATAGTCCTGTCCTTAGGTTTGATGTGCCTGTACTTAATTCCGTTGAGGCTGACTCAAGATTGTTTGCTCCTGTTCTTATTTTTTCAGAATTAGAAGTGAGGGTTTTCGCCCCGTCATTTGCACTTTTCACGCCTGATGTGTAGGTGTCAATTCCTGTGCTTAATGTTTTTGCACCTGTGGTTAGCTCTGTAATCCCCGAATTAAGTGATGATGAGCTTTCGTCAAGTGTTTTTGCACCTTCGTTAGCACTTTTTACACCGTCGGTATAGGATGTAATCCCTGTCAAAAGGGTTTTACTTCCCGTATAAAGGGATTTTCCTCCGTTAACAAGGGCGGATGAATTTTTGTTAAGAGTTTTTGCACCTGTGTTAACCTGTGAAACACCATTTGTGTAGGTTACAAGACCTTTTCTCAGGCTATCTCCACCGTCAGCCAATGCAGTTATACCATTTGACAATGCCGGTACTTTACCGTCAATGGTTTTCATCCCTTCGTTAAGCTTGTATGCTCCTGTGTTGACATCACACACACCCTGAGTATAGGTAACAATTCCACTATTAAGAGATTTTGCACCGTCATTAAAGGTTACGGAACTGTCGGACAGGGTTTTTAGGTTAGTGGTCAACTCCCCATTGCCCTTTTTTAGCTTTGCAACACCGCTGTTAATCTCCCCTGCACCGTTTACTGCGTCATAAAGGCTGTCGGCTGTGTCGCCAATGCTGTCAAACACTGTTTGGGTGTAGGTTTGTGTAACAGTATTTTCAATCTCTTTCTTAATTTTTTCAAGAGCGGTTGAACTCATTTTTGATGCTATGTAGTTTTTGCCGGGGTTTGTGGAGTACTTTAAATTCAACTTCTTGGGATTGTCTGTCATAAGGGTGGTGGCGTTGTGTGAAAAATCCTTCGGAATGTCAATAATCATATAGTAAGTGCCGTTTTCTATACCCTCTTTGGCAACCTTATCGCTGACAAAGTTAAACTTTAGGGAATCGTTATCCCTTAGTTTATCCACAAGGTCACTGCCTATTGATAGTGTTTTTCCGTTATACCTTACCTCTTTGTCGTGGTTTACCACAGCTACAGGTAAATCCCCTATGTTGCCATATGGATCCCACATAGAACCCAAAAATATACAGGCGTATATTGATGGGATAAGCATAACAACACACAGTGCTATGATAGGCAAAACCTTGAGTATGAAAGTCCTTTTCTTTTCGCTCATAAATATCACCTCAAAATTATTCAGTAATTCCTTAACATAGTGTTGATTTCTTGAACATTTTCTATTATACTAATAACAAAGTAAAACACAATAAACAATTTACAACAATGAGAATATTAATCAACAAGTTGTACATTTAATGTTGAGAAAGGAAAAAATTTATGGGTACACAGGACAGAAGAATCAGAAAAACAAGGGCGGTTTTAAAAAACACACTGCTTTCGTTGATGAAAGAAAAAAGCGTAAAGCACATTACGGTTAAGGAGTTGTGCGACAGGGCTGATATTAACAGGGGAACATTTTATCTTCACTATGCCGATGTGTTTGATATGCTGGAAAAAATTGAGGACGATATGTTTAGTGAGCTTAACGAGTACATTGAAATGGCCGGAAAAAACGAAGAGGCACTTAGCGAAAGCCTGTTTAAAAATATCTTTTCATTTGTCAAGGAAAACAGCGAATTTTGTTCCGTTATGCTTTCTGACAGGGGAGAAATCGGCTTTATCAAAAAGCTCCTCACATTTTTGCACGACAAATTTACAAGCAGGTTCGGCGATACACCCCTTACAGAATTATACTTTTCATTTATTGTTTACGGGTTCATTGGCTTAATCGAAACATGGCTAAACACAGGTATGAATGAAACACCCGAGGAAATGGCTGTAATATGTGAAAAGATAATTCAAAATAAAATCCGAGAACAGCTTTAGTAATTTGATTATAAAAAAATAAAGGGACAAAATGTACAAAAGCAATAGTTTTGCATTAAGGTTTTGTAAAACAGGCAAAAAAATCAGGTATAATGGCGAAAAATGCTTGATAAAAAGAGGAAAAAGATTTATAATGACCTTGTATGAGAAAACTCTCAAACAAATCAAAGAAAGGAGTTAAGTACAATGAACTATTCAAACGAAGTAATGAATATGTGTACTGTAACAAAGGGACCAAAGCACGGTCCTGCACCTATTCCTGAAGAGGGAAGATGGGTTAAGGCTTATGAAATTAAAGACATTTCCGGTTTCTCACACGGTATTGGCTGGTGCGCTCCTCAGCAGGGTGCCTGCAAAATATCATTGAATGTAAAAGACGGTATTGTTGAAGAGGCTCTTGTTGAAACAATCGGTTGCTCCGGTATGACTCACTCCGCAGCTATGGCTGCCGAAATTCTTCCGGGCAAAACACTTTTGGAATGCTTGAACACAGACCTTGTTTGTGACGCAATTAACACAGCTATGAAGAACATCTTTGAACAGCTTGTTTACGGCCGTTCACAGACAGCTTTCTCCGAGGACGGACTTCCTGTTGGCGCAGGCCTTGAGGACCTTGGTAAGGGACTTCGCTCACAGGTTGGTACAATGTTCTCCACAAAAGAAAAGGGCGTTCGTTTTATGGAAATGGCAGAGGGCTATGTTCTTAAAACTGCTCTTGACGAAAATGACGAAGTTATCGGTTACCAGTTTGTAAAGCTGGGCAAGATGATGGAAGATATCCGCCACGGTGTTTCACCTGATGAAGCTTATAAAAACAACATCGGTCAGTACGGTCGCTTTGACGGCGCTGCTAAGTACATTGACCCAAGAGAAGAATAATCGGTAAGGAGGAGCTTTAATTATGGCAGTTACATTTGAAAGTAAAGAAAGAAGAATGCCAAAGATTGAGAAGTGCCTTGCCGAATACGGTATTGCATCTCTCGAAGAGGCAAGACAGATTTGTTTAGACAACGGCTTTGACCCTGACGAAATCGTAAAGGGTGTTCAGCCAATCGCATTTGAAAACGCAAGCTGGGCTTACACACTTGGCTGTGCTATTGCAATCAAAAAGGACGTTAAGTCCGCCGCTGAGGCTGCTGAAGCTATCGGCGTAGGTCTTGAAGCATTTACAATCCCCGGTTCGGTTGCAGAGCAGAGAAATGTTGGTCTTGGCCACGGTAACCTTGGCGCAATGCTCCTTAGGGACGAAACAAAGTGCTTTGCATTCCTTGCAGGTCACGAATCCTTTGCAGCTGCTGAGGGCGCTATCGGTATTGCAAGAAACGCTAACAAGGCAAGAAAGGAACCTCTCAGAGTTATCCTTAACGGTCTTGGTAAGGACGCAGCTTACATCATTTCAAGAATCAACGGTTTTACATATGTTGAAACTGACTTTGATTTCTTCACAAGCGAGCTTAAGGTTGTTCGTGAGGTTAAGTTCTCCGACGGTGAAAGAGCTGCAGTTCGTTGCTACGGCGCTAACGATGTTCGTGAGGGCGTAGCAATTATGCAGAAAGAAAATGTTGGTGTTTCAATCACAGGTAACTCAACCAACCCAACCCGTTTCCAGCACCTTGTTGCAGGTACATACAAGAAGTGGGCTATCGAAAACGGCGTTCAGTACTTCTCCGTTGCATCCGGCGGTGGTACAGGCCGTACACTTCACCCTGACAATATGGGCGCAGGTCCTGCTTCCTACGGTCTTACAGACTCAATGGGCAGAATGCACGGTGACGCTCAGTTTGCAGGTTCTTCTTCTGTTCCTGCTCACGTTGAGATGATGGGTCTTATCGGTATGGGTAACAACCCAATGGTAGGCGCAACAGTTGCATGTGCAGTTGCAGTTTACGAAAGCGTAAACAAGTAATTCATTACTTTATTAATACCAAAAAATTACGGACTTCCTTTTGGAGGTCCGTTTTTTTATGCCTCTGTAGTTGATGATAAAAAAATTTTCAAAAAAATAAAAAATTTTTTCAAAAATATGTACCAATTTTTTCTTTTTTATTGTTGTATATAGTGAAAGGATTAAATTTTAAGGAAACACCGGTTAAGTCAGGAGGAAAACTGAAATGGGATATTAACTTTTAATATAAAACAAACTGAAAAATTATGTACGGAGGTATTACTATGAAAAAACTATTATCCTTAATACTGGCTACTATTATGGCGGTATCCACTTTGATTACTGTTTCGGCAAAGGAAAGGTCAAAAACACCTAACACCTATGTACCCTCAAATGATGTGTATAACTTTAGCAAAGGGACAATTCACAGTAGTATCTGGGGAAAACTGATATACAATAAAAATAACGGAAAAGAGATAATATTGGATGAGGTTTATCCCTATAATGAAGAAATTTTTTCCTATTATGTAAGGGGCGACAAGGTATATTATTCTGTGCTTTCATATGATTTAGCCCCCGATAACAGCGAATACTACCAAATCAGGTCGGTTAACCTTAACGGTAAAAACAAAAAGGCTCTTTATTTGTCAAGCTCTCGTATGTTCGGTATGATTGGCGGATATGGTTCGGGTATAATTTTTTATGAGTACAGCAAAAAGAATATCCTTACAGTCAAAATGCTGAAAAACAATAAGACCAACACCCTTTTTAAGGTAAAAGGCTTTTATGATTTTAATATTTTTAACGGCAAAATCTACTACAACAACAAATCCTTTAATCTTAAAACCCGCAAAACGGATAAGTATGTTGCAAAGGAAATTTATGTCACCAAAAATTATATGTACTACATAAATAAAAATAACAACCTAAAAAGCCTTGATAAAAAAGGCACAAGAAGAATTGTTACAAAGAATGTGCATAAATACTACGGCGCAAACAACGGTAGCAGTGTAATTTTCAGCAAGCTGGACAGCAAAAAGGAAGAAGTATTTTATAAGAGGACAGGAACAGGCAAGGAATACAAGCTGTGTGCTTGGAGTGATATATTTAATGTTATTTCAAAGCCTGCAAACACAAATTTAAACAGTGAATATGTTGTCAGCAATGCCCTTTTCTATAAAAACAAGGTTTACTTCGATTTAGGAATTGACGACCCTGAGGAACAATACGGTTGGTATTCAAAAATTGTGGCTGTTGCCACAAGAGGCGGTACACCAAAGGTTATATTAGAGGCTGAAAAGAATAATTACACATATATGTCCTTATACGGAGATAAGCTGGTTTGCCGAGAATATTCCGAAGAAAATTTACCCTATGACGATTAACATTCTGTAATTGCTTTTAAAAAAATAAAAATTTTTTTAAAAAATCTGTCCCATTTTTTTGTTTTTTATTGTTGTATATAGTGAAAGGATAAATTTTAGGCAACAGGAGGTAAAACCGAGATGGGAAATTAACTTTTGATAATATTTATTATTTATTATTTTAATTTTTATACGGAGGTATTATTATGAAAAAACTTTTATCATTAACATTAGCTGTTGTTATAGCTTTATCAATTCTAATTGTACCAATGGGTGCAAGTGCAAAGGCAAAACCGAAAAAATCTGTAAAAACATATATTGCAACGGGGGATGAGTACATCACTTCAAAGGGCAAAGCCTATTCTCAGGGAAGAAAACTCTACTTTACCCACAACAACGGCGAAACCTACAACCTTACAAACCATTGGGGCAATGCAGTTCGTTCCTTTTATGTAAGAGGTGATACTGTTTATTACTGTAAGCTGCGGAATATTTTTTCTGTAGACACAAAAGGCGAAAACAGGAAGAAATTATACGGCAAAGAGGATGCCGAAAAAATACTTGGCGGTTACGGTTCTGCTGTGATTATTATTATAAATGATATACAAGGTCGCCAAAAAGTTTGCAAAATCAAAAACAGAAAAACCACAACCTTGTTTGAACGTCCTAAACCAAAAGACATCTTGTACGGCGATTACTATTCATACGACACACCTTGGGCTGTTACCCTTTTTAACGGAAGAATTTATTTTATTAACGAAAACAAGGTATATGACCTTGCAACAAACAAAACAGAGTCCTTTAAGGCATCTCAAATTGTTGACACAAAGAATTACCTTTACTATGTAAACAAGGTGAATAACCTGAGAAGAATTGACAAAAAGGGCAACAACAAATTGGTTGCAAAGAATGTTACAAAGCTGTACGCATCAAATGACGGTGCAACGGTAGTTTTCGGCAAAAAGAATACAACCACAGGCAAGGAATATCTGTACAGAAGAACAGGTATCAAAGACCAAAAATACAGACTTTGCAGTGTAGAAGATTTGGGTGCGACTTTGGGTACTACAGAAAGCAACACAACCATAAATTGTGCTTATATAGTACCCGGCAAGGTTTATCTGTTGGTAAATCGACGAATTGTACTTGAAGTAAACAGCAAGGGCGGAACACCAAATGTTCTGTGCAAATCAGAGGGAGAATATGAGCGTTGCACACTTGGTTACGGCCACGGCAAGGTTTTCTACTACAACTGGGAATATGATGCCGATGATTTAGCGACTAATCGTTATTTAGCGCCTGATATTCAATTATGATTTATCCCTTACCCCTTGCAAAATCACCTGACTTTTGTGTATAATAATCAAAAGGTCGTGATTATATGAAAGGGAAAATTAAGGCAAAGCAGGTGTTTATTGTTGCACTTATTCTCGCCGTTGCGGTTGTACTGTTTATAGGCGGAACACTCCTTACCACAAGGTACAAAACCACCATTGTGGACACCTATGAGCATTACTACAACAAATATTACGACCAAGTGGAAAACTATATCAAAAACGGCAGAGAAGAAATCGAAAAAAATATTCAACTTGCATCTCAAGAGAATAAAAGGTGATTAACAACAGATAACCCCCTAATGCAAAAACGCATTAGGGGGTGTTTTGCTTTATATAATCAATCACTGTCCAGCTTTAGCACAGCCATAAATGCCTCTTGGGGTACTTCCACAGAGCCTAACTGGCGCATACGCTTTTTGCCCTCTTTTTGCTTTTCAAGGAGCTTTTTCTTTCGGGTGATGTCACCGCCGTAGCACTTGGCAAGGACATCCTTGCGCATAGCCTTGACGGTTTCTCTTGCAATGATTTTTCCGCCGATACAGGCTTGAATCGGCACTTCAAACAGCTGTCTTGGGATTTTCTCCTTTAGCTTTTCTGCCATTTTTCTTGCTCTGCCGTAGGCTTTATCGGCGTGGATGATAAAGGAAAGTGCGTCGATTACCTCACCGTTAAGCATAATATCCAGCTTAACCAGCTTGCTTTCGGCATAGTCCTTCAGCTCATAGTCAAAGGATGCGTATCCCCTTGTTCTGCTCTTCAGCGTGTCGAAAAAGTCGTAGATAATTTCAGCCAAGGGCAGTTCGTAGTGAATGTCAACTCTGTCGGAGTCAATGTAATCCATACCCACAAAGTTTCCTCGTCTGTCCTGGCAAAGCTCCATAATGTTGCCTACATATTCTGACGGAGAGTAGATATGAGCGTCTGTCATAGGCTCCTCTGCACTTGCAATAAGTGCCGGGTCGGGGTAGTTTGTAGGGTTGTCTATCATCTCAACTGTTCCGTCAGTCCTTGTTATTCTGTAGCTTACTGACGGTGCGGTTGTAACAAGGTCAAGGTTGTACTCCCTTTCAAGTCTTTCCTGAATAATCTCCATATGGAGAAGTCCCAAAAATCCGCATCTGAAACCAAAGCCAAGTGCAACAGAGGTTTCTGCATCAAAGGTCAAGGATGCGTCATTCAGCTTTAGCTTTTCAAGGGCATCCCTCAGGTCGCCGTACCTTGCACCGTCTGCCGGATAGATACCGCAGAAAACCATTGACTGTGCCTCTCTGTAACCGGGCAAAGGCTCTTCCGCCGGATTTGAAACAAGTGTTACTGTGTCGCCCACCTGTGCATCCCTCAAGCTTTTGATTGAGGCGGCAATGTAGCCAACCTCACCGGCATAAAGACCGTCCCTTTGTTCAAGGGAGGTCGCCCTCATATAGCCACACTCAACAACCTGAAATTTACTTCCTGTTGCCATAAGCTTAAATTCGTCACCGGGGTGAATTTGTCCCTCTTTCACCCTTACATAGATGATAACACCCTTGTAGCTGTCGTAGTAGCTGTCAAAAATAAGCGCTCTTAACGGGTCGTCATAGCTGCCTGTTGGTGCAGGAATGTCCGACACAATTTTCTCCATAACATCGTGAATGTTAAGTCCTGTTTTTGCCGAAACACAGGGGCATCCCTCTGCCGGAATACCGATTACATCTTCAATCTCGTTAATAACACGCTGTGGGTCTGCGCTTGGCAAATCAACCTTGTTTACAACAGGTACAATTTCAAGTCCTCCGTCAACAGCCAGGTAGGTGTTTGCAAGGGTTTGAGCCTCTATGCCCTGACTTGCATCCACCACAAGGACTGCGCCCTCACAGGCGGCAAGGGAACGGGAAACCTCGTAGTTAAAGTCAACATGACCGGGAGTGTCGATAAGGTTAAACTGGTATGTTTCGCCGTCATCAGCCTTGTAAAGGAGCGTTACTGCGTGAGCCTTGATAGTGATACCTCTCTCCCTTTCAAGGTCCATATCGTCAAGAATCTGATCCTCCATCTCCCTTTTTGCCACCGACTCCGTCTGTTCAAGAATACGGTCGGCAAGGGTGGATTTTCCGTGGTCTATGTGAGCAATTATGCTGAAATTGCGGATTTTATCCTGTGGAAATGACATACTATCACCTTTATACTAAATACTTTTATTCACCTTAAGATTATATCACATAAAAAATTGCCCGACAAGTCGTCAGGCAATTTTATTATTTTTATTTGAATTAAAAGGCTTGAAAACTACTTTAAATCTGTGTAGATATAGTGGGCAATATCACTCTTTGTTTCGTCCCAGCTGTTAATGCTGATAATCCAAGCACCTGCGTCTGTTGAACCTGCTGACCAGCCGGAGGATTCCTCGGGGTAGCATCTGTCGCTTGTTTTGTATGTAAACAGCTTGTCGCTATGGTTAACAAGCCACATCAAATCTTCCTTGCTCAAATCGGTTTCTACATACTTTTTCAAATCCTCGGTTATGGAAAGTATCTTGTCAACTGATGAGGATTTGTAGGACTCAACAAGTCCCATTAACATTCTTCTTTGACGGCTTGTTCTTGTAAAGTCGTTACCGCTGAAAGTTTCACTGCCTCTGTCACGGCAGAACCAAAGCGCTTGCTGTCCATTCAGCTTTTGCACTCCGTCCTTTACCGCAACTTCACCATATGTTGCTGTTTGTCCGTTTTTGCCAAGCTGCCAGTTGATGTATCCACATTCGTCCTCATCAAGCTTGATGTCAACACCGCCCAGTGCGTCAACAATCTTCTTAAAATCGCCAAAGCCGGTTGTGATGTAGTTGTCTATCTTTATTCCATAGTTTTTCTCAATAGTCTTTTTTGCAAGTTTTGGACCGCCGTAGGCAAAGGCTGCATTCAGCTTGTCCTTGCTGTAACCGTCAATGTCAACATAGGTGTCACGCATAAAGGAGCTGAACTTAATCTCCTTGTTGTTGCTGTCTATGGACACAAGAATCATCGAGTCGGATCGCCTTGGACCGCTGTCGGCATCTGTTCCCAAAAGGAGAATGTTTTTTACTGCTGAATTTGTGTAGCACTGTACTCCGCCAACATCAACAGTCTTTGTCTTTCCGTTTTTAATATCCAACTTGCTGTCATCAATTTTCTTCAGACTCCAACCGTTTTTGCTGTCAAAATTGTAGGTTGATGTGACAACACCCTGCATATCGGAGTCCTTTACATTAAATGTAATAACGTCCTTATTGCCCTCAAGGTCAGTTTTGCGATTTTTCAGCTTTGCAGACTTGTACTGCTTTTGCACATCCTTGATTATGTAGCTTTCCTGAAGTCCTGCGTTAGCTTTAAGAACTCTGCTCTCAACATTACATTCTGTTGCTACTGAATAGTCGTCATTGTCTTTTGTGTAGCTTAGGTTTACCAAAAGGTCGTCAATGGAATACACTTCATTTTCCAAATCCACCTTTGCGCTGACCTTGGTTTGGTTGTCCTCTTCTTTTGTTGAATAAGTGAAGTCGGCAATCTGAAATTCTTGCTGATAGTCGCCGATTTTCTGTGACAGGATATTCGAGTTTGCAATATCCTCCTTTATTCGACTCTTGCTTATTGTACCGTCATCCCTTAAAAACAAGAAATAACCAGCCACAAGTCCCGCAATAATAACCACCGCAACAACAACGGAAATTATTACAATCTTCTTTTTACTGCCCATTTTCACTTTTTCAGTGCCATGTTTACCCATAAAATAACCCCTTATGAACAAATTTATTCAAATTTTACAAAATAATTGTACACTTTATCAAAGGAATTATCAACCTTTATGACAATTTTGAAATATATAGGGGCAAATCATACTCCAAAGGATATTCCCAAAAGCTTTGCTTCCCTGATGATTTGGTCGTCTTTATCTATACTTTTCAGCTTTCTTTTTAAAATGGGTAAAAAATATCCCCTAATTTGAATAGGGGATTTTTCACCTATTGAAAATCAGTCGATTTCAACTGAAATTCTCTCATTTTTGCGGATAGCCGCAGAACGGGCAACTGTGCGGATAGCCTTGGCAATTCTGCCCTGCTTACCGATAATTCTACCCATATCGTCATCTGCAACATGGATATGATAAACAGTAACGCCCTCTTCATTAACCTCGTCTGCTGTTACAGAAACCTTTTCAGGCTCCTCAACAAGACCCTTGGCTATAATTGTGAGTAATTCCTTCATTAGAGTATACCCTCCTTCTTAAGCAATGCCTTAACAGTATCTGTTGGCTGTGCACCCTTTGCAATCCATGACTTAACAGCGTCAGCATCAACAGTAACCTTTGATGGCTCTGTAAGTGGATTATATGTGCCGATTTCTTCAATGAAACGACCGTCTCTTGGGTATCTTGAGTCAGCTACAACAATTCTGTAAAAAGGAGCCTTTTTAGCACCCATTCTTCTCAATCTAATCTTTACCATTATCTTTTCACCTCCGGAAAATTTATCAAAAATAATATCTATATCACCAAAACAAATTGGTTAATAGCTGTTAAAAGGGGAATCCTCCGCCACCCATAGGCGGCATACCGTTTCCGCCCATATTTCCAAGGTCTCCTAAATCTCCAAGATTAGGCATACCCTTCATCATAGCACGGCGTTTGCCCTTTTTGCCCTTGCCGGTAAACTGCTTCATCATCTTTTGCATTTGCTCAAGCTGTTTTAAAAGCCTGTTTACCTCTTCAACCTTTCTGCCTGAGCCTGCTGCAATTCGCTTTTTGCGACTTGCGTTAATCAGGCTTGGCTTTTCCCTTTCGGCAGGCGTCATAGATAGTATGATTGCCTCGCACCAGTCAATCTGCCTGTCGTTTATGTCGGCATTTTCAAGCTGTTTGCCAAGTCCGGGGATTTTGCCCAAAATGCCCTTTAGCGGACCCATCTTCTTAATCTGCTCAAACTGCTGGAGCAAATCGTTAAAGTCCATCTTGTTTTGGAGCATCTTTTTGGCAACTTCCTCTGCCTTCTTTTCATCCAGCTTTGCCTCAACATCCTCAATCAGGGTGAGTACATCCCCCATACCAAGGATTCTGCCGGCCATTCTGTCAGGGTGGAAAACCTCTAAATCCTCAAGCTTTTCGCCTGTACCGCAGAACTTAATGGGCTTGCCTGTAACCTCTTTTACGGAAATTGCAGCACCGCCACGGGTGTCGCCGTCCAGCTTTGTAAGGATAACACCGGAGATTTCCAAAGTTTCGTTAAAGGACTTAGCCACATTTACTGCGTCCTGACCTGTCATTGAGTCGATAACAAGCAAAATTTCGTCAGGGGAAACCTCTGCCTTAACATTTTTAAGCTCGTCCATCAACTCCTCGTCAATATGCAGACGGCCTGCTGTATCAAGAATAACTACATCATTGCCGTAGTCCTTGGCGTGTTTGATAGCCTCTTTTGCAATTTTTACAGGGTTTTTCTTGCCCATTTCAAATACAGGCGCTCCTGCCTTTTCACCAACAACCTTTAGCTGTTCAATGGCGGCAGGACGGTAAATGTCACAGGCTACAAGAAGTGGTCTTCTGCCCTGTTTTTTAAGCATAAGTGCAAGCTTACCGCTGTGGGTGGTTTTACCGCTACCCTGAAGACCGCACATCATAATTACTGTTGGGGGCTTTGAGGCGAATTTAATTCGCTCCTCCTCACCGCCCATAAGGGAAGTAAGCTCTTCGTTTACTATTTTAATTACCATTTGAGCAGGAGTCAGGCTTTCCATAACATCCTGTCCTATGGCTCTTTCTGTCACTCTGTTTGTAAAGTTCTTTGCAACCTTGTAGTTAACATCAGCCTCAAGAAGTGCAAGTCGCACCTCTCTCATAGCCTCTTTTACATCACTTTCGCTAAGCTTACCCTTATTTCTAAGCTTTTTAAAGGCGTTGCTCAGCTTGTCTGAAAGACCTTCAAATGCCATAACCTACCTCCTGTCTTCTTTAGGAAACAATGATTAAATCATTTGCACAGATTGTGCAGTCAGATTTTTTGTCGGTATGTTCAAAAAACCGCAGGAATACTGACGTATTGTGAGGATTTTTTGGGGCATACCGGCGGAAAATATGCAAACAGGATGTGTAAAGTGATTTATTCAGTGTTTCCTTCAATAAGTTTATCAACTAATTCAATCATACCTGAAATTTCTTTGTCAATTTCAGACCTGTCTGTATCACAATCTAAAAGGGACTTTGTTTTTACAAGGCTGTCTTTAAGGGCACCAAGTCCCTTTTGCATTTCCAAAAATCTTTTGTAAAGTCCCAGCTTTTGTTCATATCCGTAAAGGTTGCCCTCTGCTCGTTTGATAAGGTCCCTCACACCCTGTCGGGTGATTCCCATATCCTCGGCAACCTCCGAAAGAGACAGGTCGTCATTATAGTACAGCTCGCTTGCTCTCCTCACCTTTTCACTAAGCAATTCACCGTAAAAGTCCAAAAGTAGAGAAAGCTCCATATTCTTTTCCATAACGCTCTGCCTTTCGTGTGTAAAGTTTTTTTCTTTACAGCATTGCTATTATACAACAACAGTTCCCCATTGTCAATACCCATAACAACATATTTATATCAAAAATAAAATCTGCTAAAGCCCTTAATTTTTTGATTAATATTTGTATTTTGACACAAAGTTTAGGGCAAAATAACAGGTAGAATATTTGTCCCGTTTCGGTTAACACAAATGTAAATATTCTTCGCTCTTTGTGTGAATAGGGTGTAAATTAATTTTTAACAGAATTTTAAATCCCCCCTAAATACACATTTTTTGGCTTTATTTTGGATTTTATATAGTAAAAATAACCATAGTAAATAATTTTAGACTTTCCCAGTTAGCGAAATTGACAAAATTATAACACATCAAAAATTTTTGGTGAAAAACACTAAAAAATATGATATAATTTTGTAGTACAAAACAAATGGAGGATTATTTTTGGAACAAATAATCAGTATTGACAGAATGGAACACGCTGTTGCGCTGTTCGGAAGTTTTGATGAAAACATCAAAATGATAGAAAAAGAATACGAAGTTCATATAATTTGCCGTGACAGCGAGCTGAAAATTTCCGGCGAAGCTGAAAAGGTAAGCAAGGCTGTTAAGGTTATCGACAACCTGCTAAGCTTTATTAACAAGGGCGAAAGCCTTAGCGAGCAAAACATTCGCTATTGTATGAGCCTTGTCAACGAGGGCAGTGAGGACAAGATACAGGAGCTTTCCACAGACTGCATCTGTATTACAAGCAAGGGGAAGCCTGTAAAGCCAAAGACCTTGGGGCAGAAGAGATATTGCCAAAGCATTGCAAAGAACACCATAACCATTGGAGTTGGACCTGCCGGCACCGGCAAAACCTACCTTGCAGTAGCTATGGCGGTAACGGCCTTCAGGGCAAAACAGGTGAACAGGATTATCCTTACAAGACCTGCTGTTGAGGCGGGGGAAAAGCTGGGATTTTTGCCCGGTGACTTGCAAAGCAAGGTTGACCCTTACCTTAGACCGCTGTATGACGCACTGTTTGATATGCTGGGTGCAGAAACCTACAACAAGTATGTTGAGCGTGGCAACATTGAGGTTGCTCCGCTTGCATATATGAGGGGCAGAACACTTGACGACAGCTTTATAATTTTGGACGAAGCCCAAAACACCACTAGGGAACAGATGAAGATGTTTCTCACAAGGCTTGGCTTTAACTCCAAAATGGTAATCACAGGGGATGTAACCCAAATTGACCTGCCATCAGGTGCTAAAAGCGGACTTAAGGACTGCATTAAGGTTCTGAAGGATATAGATGATATAAAACATATTACATTTAACGAAAAGGATGTTGTAAGACATCACCTTGTTCAGGATATTATTAAGGCGTACGCTAAATCGGAGGAGAGAAAAAATGACAGAAAATAAGATTAAAGTTATCATCACAAACAAGCAAAAGACAGTTAAAATACCAACAGGACTTAGAATGCTGGTAAGAAGAACCTGCAACGCTGTACTAAGGATGGAAAATTTTCAGGGCTCTGCCGAGGTTAGCGTTACTTTCGTTGACAATCAGGGAATAAGGGAGCTTAACGCCCAGTACAGGGACAAGGACACAGAAACTGATGTTTTGTCTTTCCCAATGGGTGAAAACGGAGTTTGGGACAAAGACCCCGAAACAGGCGCTTTTATCCTTGGTGATGTTGTAATATCTATGGAAAAAGCAATGGAACAGGCAAATATTTACGGTCATTCTCTGCAAAGGGAGGTTGGCTACCTCACCGCCCACAGTGTACTTCACCTTTTAGGCTACGACCACATTGAGCCTCTTGACAGAGTACATATGAGGGAAAAGGAAGAGCTTGTTATGGATCAGCTTGGTCTGCCTGCAAGCATAAGCTACATTGCAGAGGAGTAACAAGCAATAAAACTTTTCTGCACAGGGCTTGTCCTTCATAGGAACGGAGCTGTTAATGTGTTTAGAAAGGTAAACAGATTTGTTGTTGCAATAAAGGGTATTTGCCACGCCATCAGGACAGAAAGCCATCTGCGTTTTCACCTTGTGGCGTGTTTTTATGTGATTTTCTTCGGCTTTTTATACAACCTTTCAGGGGTTGAGTGGGGAATTGCGTTGCTTTGTGCGTCCTCTGTAATAGGCTTTGAGCTTATAAACACCGCTGTTGAAAGCCTTTGCGACTTTGTTCAGCCATCATTTCACCCTCTAATAAAAATCACAAAGGATATTTCCTCGGGTGGAGTTTTGGTGTCGGCTTTATTTGCATTTGCAAACGGTATAATCATCTTTGGAAACAGGGATAAATTCCTGTTTATACTAAATTTTTATCTTTCATATCCAACTGCAATACTTTCCCTTGTGGTTACGATAATTGTTTCTGTTATTTTTATATTTTTTACAAACAGCAGATAAACATATGAATATTGCATAAAAACTTGATATGATTTATAATAAAAAGAAATAGAGTTTATCATAGGAGAAAATTTATGAACACTAAGGATAAATCCGCTTTTATAGCTATAATAGGACGACCGAATGTGGGCAAAAGCTCAATATTAAATAAACTGCTGGGGCAAAAGGTTGCAATAGTTTCTTCAAAGCCACAGACAACACGCACACGGATTATGGGTGTGCTGACAGAGGGTGAAAATCAGCTTGTATTCCTGGACACTCCCGGTATGCACAAGCCGAAAAATTCCTTGGGCGACTATATGGTGCGTTCAATAAACGAGTCTGTTGCCGGGGTAGACGCCTGTCTTTTGGTAACAGAGGCTTGTCAGGACATCAGAGAAAACGAAAAACTTTTAATTGAAAAGGTTAAGAAGATGGGTTTGCCCTGTGTTTTGGCAATCAACAAAACCGATACGATTAACGACAAGGAAAAGCTACTTGAACAAATCATAAGCTACACAAGCATTTTTGACTTTGACGCCACTGTGCCTGTATCTGCCGAAACAGGTGACAAGCTTGACGAGCTAAAGGACGAGCTAAAGAAATTTACATCAGAGGGCGGTCACTTTTTCCCTGATGACGCACTTACAGACCAACCTGAAAAGGTGCTTGCATCAGAAATGATTAGGGAAAAAATCCTCCGCCTTACCGAAAAGGAAATCCCCCACGGAACTGCTGTTGTCATTGAAAGAATGAAAATGCGTGAGGATAAAAACCTAATGGACATTGACGCAACAATTTACTGCGAAAGGGATACCCACAAGGGCATACTTATCGGAAAAAAAGGCTCTATGCTTAAGAAGATTTCCACATATGCCCGTCAGGATATGGAAAACTTCTTTAACTGCAAGGTAAACCTTAAAACCTGGGTAAAGGTTAAGGAGGACTGGCGAAATAAGGAAAATCTTATGAGAACCTTTGGCTTTGACCAAAACGATTTTCAGTGATTCCAAAATTTACAGACCATAAAAGAAATATCACCGTAAAATAATAATAAGGGTGATATTTATGAATGAAACTGACGCATGGAACTACTTTATGCAAACAGGCCATGTGAATGATTACCTGGCATATCTTTCTGTACAACAAGCCAAGAATGCCGGCAAGGAGCTTGAAAAGGGAAATGAAGACTCTGACAGAGGGGCTTATACTGAAAGAACAGAATATAGGTGAGGGTGACAAGCTAATCACTTCCCTAACCGTTGAAAAAGGTCTTGTGAAAGGCTTTGCAAAAGGTGCAAAAAACATCAAAAGTCAAAACTGCGCCGGAACACAGCTTTTCACCTACTCCCGACTTTGCTTAATTGACAGCAAAAGTCGGGATACATACACAATCAGCGAGGCAAAGGCAAAACAGCAGTTTTTTGCCCTTGGTAAAAGTGTGGAAAATATGTGCCTTGCACAGTATTTTTCTGAACTTATCCAAAGCGTTTTGGTCTTTGGGGAGAAAAATGAGGAGGCACTTTCCCTTATACTGAACTCGCTTTACCTGCTTTCAAACGGCAAGCGTTCACCCAGCCTGATTAAACCTTGCTTTGAAATGAGGCTTTTATCCATATGCGGATATATGCCCGACCTTACAATGTGCCGTAACTGTGGCAAATATGACAGGGATTTATTCTTTTTCCTCCCACAAACAGGAACCCTTTACTGCAACCACTGCACAAGTCAGGACAGCCTGCCAAAGAGCATTGCCCTTGACAGAGGTGCAATTACTGCACTTCGTCACACTATTTACGCAGACGACAACAAGCTGTTTGCCTTTTCTTTAAGTGAAGCAGGACTTGAACAGCTGAACAGGGCATCGGAAGAATATGTGATATGCCAAACAGAAAGACATTACAAAACACTTGATTTTTATAAGAGTATAAAGCTATGAACAAACATTTTAAATCACTTGAATTTGACAAAATACTTGAACTTTTAAGTAAGGAATGTACATTCCCTGACGCAAGGGAACAGGCTATGAACATAAAGCCTGTATTTTCAAAGGAAGAGGCACAAGCCTTGATGAAAGAAACCGACGACGCATACTGCCTTATCGGAAAATTCGGCACACCAAGCTTTGGCTCGCTAAAGGACACTTCATCATCATTAAAAAGGGCTCAGGCTGGTGCAGGGCTGTCACCTCTTGAGCTTTTAAGGATTGGTGAGGTACTGCGTGTTATCCGTTCTCTAAAGCAATGGAGAAACGCAAGTGACGACAGACAAAGCACCCTTGACAAATACTTTAACCGCCTTATGCCCAACAAATTTTTGGAGGACAAAATAAGTGACGCAATTATTGCCGAGGACGAAATCTCCGACAAAGCATCCCCCACACTTTCGGACATTCGCCGAAAGATAAGAACAGCCTCCTCAAAGGCAAGGGAGGTTCTTGACAAAATTGTACACGGGTCAAGCTACTCAAAATATTTGCAGGACAAGGTTATAACCCAAAGGGACGGACGATTTGTTGTTCCTGTAAAGGCTGAATGTAGGGGTAACATTCCCGGACTGGTACACGACACTTCAGGCAGTGGACAGACTGTATTTATTGAGCCTATGGGTGTTGTACAGGCAAACAACGACATTCGTATGCTTAGGAACAAGGAACAGGAAGAAATCGAAAGAATTTTGCTGGAGCTTTCAGGTATGGCTGGGGACTGCGCCGATTCCATAATCGGCAGCTACCAAAACCTTATTGACCTTAACATCATATTTGCAAAGGGCAATTTAGCCTACAAGATGAAGGCGACCACTCCCATTATCAATGACGAGGGATATATCAACCTGAAAAAAGCCCGACACCCACTAATTGACAGGGACAAGGTTGTTCCTGTTGATATAACCTTAGGCAGAGAATACACAACCCTTGTAATCACAGGACCTAATACAGGCGGTAAAACCGTATCCCTAAAAACCACAGGACTTTTGACACTTATGGCTATGTCGGGAATTATGTTGCCCTGCGGTGACGAAAGTGAAATCTCTGTTTTCAAAAAGATTTTGGTGGATATTGGCGACGAGCAGAGCATTGAGCAGAGCCTTTCCACATTCTCCGCCCATATGACAAACATCATCGGAATTATCGACCAAGCGTCAAGGTATTCGCTTGTTCTCATTGACGAGCTTGGTGCAGGAACTGACCCTGTTGAGGGTGCGGCACTTGCCGTTGCAATACTGCAAAAGCTAAAGGCAAAGGGAGCAAAGATACAATGCACCACCCACTATGCCGAGCTTAAAGAATTTGCAATCACCACAGAGGGAGTAGAAAACGGTTGCTGTGAATTTGATGTTAAAACTTTACGCCCTACATACAAGCTGTTAATCGGTGTTCCCGGAAAGAGCAACGCCTTTGCAATAAGCAAAAGGCTGGGGCTTTCCGAGGAAATCATAGACAACGCAAAACAGCTTGTAAGCAGTGAAAGTCGCCGTTTTGAGGACACAATACAACAGCTTGAGGAACGCCGACAGGTGCTTGAAAGACGACTGAAGGAGGCAAACGACACCAAGGCATATGCAGGCAGACAGCGAGAAAAGGCAAACAGCATCATTGAAAAGGCGAAGAAAGAGGCTGAAAAAGAGATAGAAAAGGCTCGTGAAGAGGCAGAGCGCATAAGCCGAAAGACAAAAGCTCAGGCGCAGAGTATTCTTGACAGACTGGAGAATATGGAAAAACAGCAGAGAATGGATGCTGAAAAAAAGGCAAAACTGCGAAAGAGCATACAGAAGATGGAAACCCTTGCCGACCCTATCACAAAAAAGAAGGCGGAAAAGTACACTCCTCCACGACCATTTAAGGTTGGTGACAGCGTGCTGATTTACGACATTGACAAAAATGCGGAGATACTCAGCATAGACGAAAGGGAACAAACCGCCATACTTCAGGCAGGAATAATCAAAACAAAGGTTAAGCTTTCAAATCTCCGATTGAATAAGGAAAAGCCAAAAACTACTGTACAAAGCTCAAGGCGAAGTGTGCCAAGCAAAATGGATATGAAACCTGCAACAGAGGTTGATGTTCGTGGACAAACTGCAATGGACGCAATTATGGAGGTTGACTCCGCCATTGACCAGGCTGTTCTGATGAATATGGGTCAGCTTACAATTATCCACGGTAAGGGAACAGGAGTTTTAAGGACAGAAATCCAAAAATTCCTACGCACCCACAAAAACATCAAGTCCTTCCGCTTGGGAACATACGGCGAGGGCGACGCAGGGGTTACAATTTGTGAGATTAAGTAAAGGTTTTTATTTAGGACTTGTTTAATAAATAACGAAATATTATGGAAACTGACCTACCTCTGTCATATGAAATTAGCTTACCAAAATATAACGAGTGTTATAACGGTGCATTAAGGGACTATGGAAAAAATCGCCATAGTTCCTATTATTTTGATATTTTTCTTTGTATTAAATTTAGTAAAATACATTTTTTCGTTGTATTTCTGTGAAAATGTATTATAATGTAGTTATAAGGGGTAGTTTATCCTTTATACTTTTTAGGATTTTAAAAAATAAAACAAGAAGGTGGAAAAATGAGTGCCGGAAAAATACTTATCGTAGATGACGACATCAACATTTGCGAACTTTTAAGACTTTATATTGAAAGGGAGGATTACTCTGTCGTTATAGCCAACGATGGAGAACAGGCTGTTGAGCTTTTCAATCAGGAACAGCCGGATTTGGTTCTCCTTGACATTATGTTGCCAAAGCTGGATGGTTGGCAGGTTTGTAAGGAAATCCGCAAAATCAGCAACCGACCAATCATTATGCTTACAGCAAAGGGAGAGCTTTTTGACAAAATTTTAGGCTTGGAGTTAGGCGCAGACGACTACATAATAAAGCCCTTTGAGGCAAAAGAGGTTATTGCAAGAATTCACGCTGTATTAAGGCGTACTTCTCCTCCTGCCGAAAGCGAAAAGCAAAAGGAAATCAACTGGGACAAGCTTTACATTAATCTCACAAACTACGAGCTTCGTGTCAACGGAAACCTTGTTGACGCACCTCCAAAGGAGATGGAGCTTCTCTACTACCTTGCAAGTAACCCAAACAAGGTGTTCACCCGTGACCAGCTCCTTGACAAGGTTTGGGGCTTTGATTACTACGGCGACAGCAGAACAGTTGATGTACATATCAAAAGACTGAGAGAAAAAATCAACGGTGTATCCAACCAATGGGGACTTAAAACCGTTTGGGGTATTGGATACAAATTTGATGTGAGAAGTTAAGATGAAATTATCTCTGTTTAAAAAGTACCTTTTTATTACAATGGGGATAATCCTTGTCGCCTTTATTATTCTCGGTGCATTTTTAATGGCTTTTGTTACCCAGTACTGGTCAACAAGAGAGAAAAACCGTGTTGAGGACAGCATAGGCAACATCAGCGAGCTTGTTTCAAGCTGTATGGAAACCTCCAACGGTAATCTTTGGATTAGCGAAAGGTCAACATGGGATCAGGTAATCGAGCTTAGCAACAGCTATAACTATGACATCGTTGTCACAGACTCCGACGGCGTTGTATATAAAACAACCCGCCGTGACGATGTACTTAAAAGAGGCTATCAAATCTCAAACGATGCTATGGCTCCCCTAATAAAGAACGACAAATATAAAGAAGAGAGCTACACAGGGCATTTTTATAGTGACACTGAAATTTGCTTGGCAAATCCCCTTAGGGTGTCGGTTGGCCTTACAACCACCACAGCCGGATATGTGTTTGTCTGCTCATCCAATGCAATAAGTGACGACCTGCCACTCCAGGTTGCAGAAATTCTCCTTTACGCTGTGATTGCTTCCCTCATAGTATCTGTGGTACTTGCCGGACTGTTCTCATACAGCCAGACCTATCCCCTAAAGCAGATGAGCCTTCAGGCCGGAAAATTTGCAAAGGGTAACTTTACAGGCAGACTTCCTGTAAAGGGAAATGACGAAATCGCACAGCTTACAAAATCCTTTAACGATATGGCGGATTCCCTTGAAAAAGAGGAAAGTGTAAGGCGTGACTTTATTGCAAACATAAGCCACGAGCTAAAAACCCCAATGACCACTATTTCGGGCTTTATTGACGGAATTTTGGACGGCACTATACCTCCTGCAAAGCAAAATCACTACCTTGAAATTGTATCGGAGGAAATTTCCCGACTTTCAAGGCTGGTTTCCTCTATGCTTAGCCTTGCAAGGATAGACAGCGGAAAAACCCAGCTTTACAAAACTGATTTTATGCTCGCCGAAACTATTGTAAACATTCTTACAACCTTTGAGGACAGGCTCATTGATAAGGAAATTGCAATAGAAGGACTGGAAACTGCTGACGGAATACAGGTGCACGGCGACCAGACATTACTTCATCAGGTGCTATACAACCTGTTTGAAAATGCCACAAAGTTTACACCTCAAAACGGTGTTATCACATTCACATTTGAGGTAAGGGACAACAGATTTTACTTTAGCATCAAAAACACCGGTAAAGGCATAGCAAAGGACGATTTGCCCTTTATCTTTGACAAATTCTACAAGACCGACAAATCCCGAAGTGAGGACAAAAAATCTATGGGACTTGGTCTATATATAGTAAAAACAATCATAACATTACACGGTGGCGAAATTGTTGTTACCAGTGATGTTGACAGGGAAACCTGTTTTTCAGCATGGATTCCCGAAAAGTAGGGAGATAAGAGAATTAATATGGAAGAAAATAACAACCTTGAACTTAATAACCCAAAGCCGGCTCCCCTGCCAAAGCCACTTCCTGAGCTTAAACAGAACAGGCGTGACGGGGGCTTTAGCGGGGCCGCAAACAGGTTTTGCAGTGACCGTTCTCCGGAGCCTGTAAAGGATATGCCCAACTTTTCCTTGGGAAAAAGCGGAGAGCATCCTCAGTTTTACGGCGAAAATACTCATTACAAAACCGCTGTTCCCAACAGCTTTAGGTATAGGGAAAGTGCATCAAACAACGAAAACACAAATGTTGTAATCCCAACCGTAAACAACGATAATCCCCAAGGCTTTGAGGGAAATGATTTTTCAAATCAACCATATCAAAGGGAAACAATAGGCAAGTTCAATGTTCCTAAAAAGGAGAAAAAATCTCACACAGCCCTTGCTGTATTTATCTCTGTTGTTGCAACTATTATGGTGCTTGTGTGTGTATTTTTTGTTTTTGAGTTAGACGGTAATTCAAAAACTCCTGCCAATCCCTTTGAACAGCTTTATCCTGACGAAACTGTTCCAAACACTGCACAAACATATCCAAACGACTTTAATTCTTACGTTGAGCAGAAAAAGAGTGAACCCTCCAAAGCTACAACAAAGAAACCCGTTCAGGACTACACCGATAAAAGCTACAAGGGCATTTCTTTGCAAGGTATTAATACCAAGGAAAAAAATCCATCTGCACAGTCTGCCTACAACAAGGTTGCAGGCTCTACCGTTGCTGTGCTGTGCTTTATTGACGAGGTAAAGGACGAAAAGCTTGCAGACGGTCAGGGAACAGGAATTATCATCACAAGTGACGGATATATTGTAACCAACAGCCATGTTATCGGTGACTCAAAAAGCAAGTATCTTTATCAGGTAAAGGACAACAAGGGCAAAAAGTACAACGCTTATGTTGTGGGCTACGACACACGCACAGACCTTGCGGTACTTAAAATTTCGGCAAAAAACCTCACATCTGTCACCTTTGGAAAAAGCTCTGATTTAAAGGTAGGCGACGACATTATCGCCGTTGGTAATCCCGGCGGTGTTAACTTCCAAAACAGCCTTACAAAGGGCATTGTTTCAGCCAAGGAAAGAAGTATTGACGACGGCTCTGTTACCTACATTCAAACCGATGCTGCAGTAAACCCGGGCAACAGCGGTGGTCCGATGTGCAACCTTTACGGTCAGGTGGTAGGCATCACCACTGCAAAAATCAGTTCCTCTGTTTACGAGGGTATGGGTTTTGCAATTCCAAGTGAAACAATCAAGGAAATAACAGACGACATAATTCAAAAGGGTTATGTGGAAAACCGTGTGAGAATCGGCATTACAGGCTTTCCGGTAAACAGCTACACCTCAACTATGTACGAAGTTCCACAGGGCATAGTAATTGCAGAAATATCCGAGGACGGAAGTCTTGCAAATACAAATGCTAAAGAAGGGGACATCATAACAGAATTTGACGGCACAAAGATTACAAACTTTAGTCAGGTTTATTCCTTACTTGAAAAGCATAAGCCGGGTGACAAGGTAAAAATCACCCTTTACAGACCTGACAGCAAGGATTCCTCAAAGGGTCAGACAATTACCGTCACAGCAACCCTCACAGCCGACAACGGTGAAAGTCAGGAATAAAAACAAATAAAAAAAGCATTGCCCAAACGACAATGCCCTTAGACTAATTTATATGAAATAATGTAAAAGAACAGTTTTGGCTGTTCCGCATAAGACTTTTATTTTATATAATCGCCTTGTATGTAGAATACAGGGCGGTTATTTTTTTATGTATTTAATGACTTCCGCAAGTGCAAGAATAAACAATAAAATTTTTCACAATATATAAAGGGATAAACTTTTATATATTGGAAAAAACAAATCCCATTAAAAAGTCTGTAAATGACTTTTTAATGGGATTTTTCTTTGGAGCTGGTGGCGTGACTTGAACACGTGACCTTCTCATTACGAGTGAGATGCTCTACCAACTGAGCTACACCAGCAAGTATTAATTGATTATTCATACACAATATGTGAAATACCACAATAAATATAATAAACGACAAAATACAAACTGTCAACCATATATTTTTTGTAGAGTTATTTCACGAAATTAAGACAAGAAAAAATATGAATTATATAATAATTATATCATGTTATCAGGAGATGATTTTATGCCATCTAAAACTCAATTAGGTGAGTTACTAAAGCGTTACCGCACCAACTGTATGCTGACTCAACAGCAGGTTGCAGACGCACTTAACATAAACCGAACTACCTACACATATTACGAAACCGGCAAAACAGAGCCTTCTATTGATACTCTGCACAAGCTGGTGCAAATGTTCAACATAACATATGAAGATCTTTTGCCTTCTGTTGATGATAATTATGTTAAGGACTCCTTTATCAGCTCAAGAGGCAATCAGGCAATTTACAATCTTTCTAAGGACGAGCAACAAATACTAATTTCAAGAAGGGCTTTGTCCCCCGAAAAGCAAAAAGAGCTTGATGAATTTATTGCAAATTTAAAATAATCAGTAAATTTTCTTTACAAAGCTATTTTATTGTGTTATAATACTGGAGTCTGAGCCCCACTACGGATTATGGAGTATGCCGTAAAAGCGGAACACCTTTTTTCCTTAACCTGTTGTGAGGGTAAATGCCGACATAAATAAGGCTTTGTCATTTTGATTGTCGGTAAAACTAAAGAAAGGTGGAAACAAAAATGCTTAAAGAAGAAAAGACAGCTATAATGCAGGAGTATGCTACTCACGAAGGCGACACAGGTTCACCGGAGGTACAGATTGCCCTCCTAACAAAGAGAATTAAGGACCTTACAGCACACCTTCAGCAGCATCCAAAGGATCATCACTCAAGACGCGGTCTTTACAAAATGATCGGTCAGAGAAAGAGCCTGCTCAAGTATCTTACAAATGTTGACATTGAAAGATATCGTTCAATCATTAAGAGACTTGGTATCCGTAAGTAATATTTTGCGATTATTAGGGCGAAGGGATAACCTTTGCCCTGATTTTGCGTAATACAAACACTTTTTTAACCATTACAGGATTTTCTAATACTAATATTTACCGAGAATTTCTGCATTTTTGGTATTAGTATGGGAGCTTTTAGCGGTAAAACGAGCACGTCTTCGAATGTGTTGGTTTTATTGCTAAAACACGAAAATCCTGTAACAATAAATTTTATTATTCAGGAGGAAATTATGAACAAAGCAATGGTATTTGATAAGTTCAGAAAATTTGAAACTGAGTTTGCCGGCAGACCCTTGGTTGTAGAAACAGGCAAAATGACTCAGCTTGCAAACGGCGCTTGCCTTGTAAGATACGGCGACACCGTTGTACACGTGGCTTGTACAGCATCAGAAAAGCCAAGAGAGGGTGTTGACTTCTTCCCTCTTTCTGTTGACTACGAGGAGAAGATGTATTCCGTGGGCAAAATCCCCGGCTCATACCTAAAGAGAGAGGGCAGACCTTCCGAAAAGGCTATCCTCACATCCCGTGTTATCGACAGACCAATTCGTCCTTTGTTCCCAAAGGATATGAGAAACGATTGTTCAATTGTTTGTACAGTTATGTCAGTTGACCCTGACTGCCAGCCTGAAATTGCAGCAATGATTGGTACTTCAATTGCGATTTCCATTTCCGATGTACCTTGGAACGGACCTGTTTCTTCCTGCTCCGTTGGACTTGTTGACGGCGAAATCGTTATCAACCCAACCCTTGAACAGAGAGCAGTTTCCGATATGGCTACAACTGTTGCATCCACTTCCGAGAGAATCGCTATGATTGAGGCCGGTGCAAACTGTGTTGACGACGACACAATGTACAAGGCTATTATGGCAGGTCACGAGGCAAACCAGCCCATTATTCAGTTTATCAAGGGTATTCAGGAGGAAATCGGCAAGGAGAAGTTCTCCTACCCATCAAACGACCCTGACCACGAAATGTTTGACGCTATCTTTGACTTTGCTAAAGATGATGTAATGGTAGCTATGGATACAGACGACAAAAATGTTCGTGACGAAAGACTCCTTCCAATTTACGAGGCTGTTCACGCAAAGTTTGACGAAATCTACCCTGAGCAGGAAGCAAAGATTGACGAATGTATGTACAAAACTCAAAAGACTATCGTAAGAAGATGGCTCCTTGACGAGCAAAAGAGAGTTGACGGCAGAGGTATGGACGACATCAGACCTCTTGCATCCGAGGTTGGCGTTCTTCCAAGAGTTCACGGCTCAGGTATGTTCACAAGAGGACAAACTCAGGTATTGACAGTTGCAACACTTGGTTCTGTTTCCGAACAGCAGTACCTTGACGGCATTGACGAGGAGGAAACAAAGAGATATATCCACCACTACAACTTCCCAAGCTACTCCGTTGGCGAAACCAAGCCAAGTAGAGGCCCCGGAAGAAGAGAAATCGGCCACGGTGCACTTGCAGAAAGAGCATTAAAGCCTGTTATTCCACCTGTCGAGGACTTCCCATACGCTATCAGACTTGTTTCTGAAATTCTATCCTCCAACGGTTCAACCTCACAGGGTTCTATCTGCGGTTCAACCCTTGCGCTTATGGACGCCGGTGTGCCGATTAAGGCACCTGTTGCAGGTATCTCCTGCGGTCTTATCACAGAGGGCGAACGCTGGATGACAATGGTTGACATTCAGGGCGTTGAGGACTTCTTCGGTGATATGGACTTTAAGGTTGCCGGTACAAAGGACGGCATCACTGCAATTCAGATGGACCTTAAAATCTCCGGCTTACTGCCTGAAATGGTTAAGGAGGCACTTGAAAAGACTCACAAGGCAAGAAACTACATCCTTGACGAGGTTATGCTAAAGGCGATTGCAGAGCCAAGAGAAGAGCTCAGCCCATATGCACCAAAGATGTTTACAACTCAGATTCCTGCTGACAAAATTTCCGAAGTTATCGGCAAAAGCGGTAAGGTTATCAAGGAAATTCAGGCTGAATGTGAAGTTAAGGTTGACATTGAAGAGGACGGCGAAATCGGCAATGTATTTGTTGCAGGTCTTGACACCGAAAAGTGCAACAAGGCTTTGTCTATCATTGAAATGATTGCAAAGGGACCTGAAATCGGCGCTATCTATGTTGGTAAGGTTACAAGGATAATGGACTTCGGTGCATTTATCGAAATCGCTCCCGGTATGGAGGGACTTTGCCATGTAAGCAAGCTTGATGTTAAGAGAACAGAAAATGTAACCGACGTTGTAAATGTTGGTGATGTTATCCGTGTTAAGGTTGAAGAAATCGACGACAAGGGCAGACTGAACCTTTCAAGAAGAGCAGTTCTCATTGAGGTTGACGGCTTAACCCCCGAAAACGATTTGGACGAAAGACCAAGACGCCCAAGAAACAACAGACACAACGGAAGAAGATGACAAGTGACGGTTCCGACTTGTTGGTAAAATAAAAACTGACCGAGCGAAGTATAACGGCAGACATCTTTTTAGAGTGTCTGCCGTTTTTGGTTTAAATGATTATCTAAAAACTATCAGCGAAAATAAAAAGCTCGGTTTTCACCGAGCTTTTCTGCTGTTATCAGCTTATTTCATCTTGAATTTTACTGTGTACCACTTGTTAGAATAATTTTTGCCGGAAACTTTTGCGTAGGCATTTATTCTTACATAGTAGGTTTTGCCTTTTTTAAGTCCTGTTAGTGTGGCTGTGTTTTTGCTGTTCTTAACAGTCTTTGCACCCTTGTAACTTTTGTTTGTTGCAAGCTGTACTGTGTAACCGGTTGCACCTGTAAGGGATTTCCAAGTGATTTTTGCTTTTGTTTTGCCTGTTTTCTTCACCTTGGAAACATCCTTTGATGTAAAGTCCTTTGGTGCGGAAATAATCTTTGTCTTTACAGTTGCAGACTTGTAATTTCCGTTTTCGCTTGCCTTTACGGTGATGTATGCACATCCGCCAGCCTTTACAGTAACTTTACCTGTTGAAGATACTACAGCAACATTCTTATTACTGCTTGTATAGGTCAGTTTTGTCTTTGCCTTTGCGTTAAGGCTAAAGGACTTTCCTGCTGAGGTAACATACTGGGATTTTACTCCTGTTACCCTCTGTGTAGCCTTGGCAACTGTGATTTTTACTGTTGCAGTAGCGGAATTATAATCCGCTGTTTCCTCTGCGGTAATAGTAATTGTTGCTGTTCCTACACCCTTAATTGTTACAATACCGTCAGCAGAAACTTCGGCAACTGATTTATTATCACTTACATAAGAAAGTTTTGTTTCTGCCTTTGCGTTTAGGCTGAATGGCTTGCCGCCAAGTGTCACATTATTATTTGCCTTAAAGCCTGTAACCTTTTGATCTGATTTTGGTTTATATACATAGATATATACATATTCTCTTTCCGGCTTGTATGTTTCTGTTCCCTTTGCAATTACAGTAATAGTTGCACTTCCTACTCCTTTAATTGTTACAGTACCGTTAGATGAAACCTCTGCAACAGATGTATCGCTGCTTTTGTATGAAATAGCTGTTCGAGCTTTTGCGTTAAGGTTAAATGGTTTTGCGTTGTTTTCTAATTCATAATTGGTTTCATCAACGGAAACACTCTGATCCTTTCTTTTACCTAAAGAAACAAAATCAAAATCGTATTCGTCTGCATAATCCATTGCAGATGAGTCTTTGTAGCCGTAAATGGTAAAACCATCGATTTTGTAATAAGAATAATAATCCTCATCGAAATAATCATCATCAAAATCATGGTACTCATAATAATATCCAAATGCTTTCCAGCCGATATCTGTTACTGTATCCGGAATTGTTACACTGGTTATCTTTTTACAGCCAAGGAATGCGCTATCCCCAATGTATGTTACACTTTCAGGGATTATTACTTCGGTCAAGCTTGTACAATCTTCAAATGAATTCTCTTCAATGTATCTTACACTGTCCGGAATTGTAACACTTTTTAGGCTTGTGCAATTTTTAAATGTACTATAATCAATTCTTGATACACCGTTTGGAATTGTCGCCTCGGTTAAGCTTGTGCAATTTGAAAATGCATATTCTCCGATTTCTGTTACACTGTCAGGCATTGTCACACCGGTTAAGCTTGTGCAATTTGAAAATGCATACTCACCAATGCTTACTACGCTGTCAGGAATTGTTATACTTTTTAAGCTTGTACAACCCAAAAATGTATCATATCCTAACCTTGTTATGTTTTTAGAAAGTGTTACGCTTGTTAAGTTTTCACATTCTTCAAATGCATAATCACCAATTATTTTTACGCTGTCAGGAATTACAATTTCCTTTAGGTTTAATCCATCACTAAAAATAGAGTGGCACATACCCTTTGTTCCATCTTTTATTTTGATGTTTGTATTTATAGGCATTTCTCCTTTGTAGCCAACTGCCCAATCACCTACATATACAACACCATTAGGCTGTCTATTAAAGTATTCAGTGTCACTAAAAGCTTTGCTTCCAATGCTTTCTACACTGTCAGGAATTGTTATATGGTTTAAACTTGTGCAACCGTAAAACGCTCTGCTTCCAATGCCTTCTACGCTATTTGGAATTTTTACTTCGGTTAGTTTTTCACAATATTCAAATGTCCAACCGGCAATATATGATATGCTATCAGGGATTGTTACAGCAGTTAATCCGGTACAATTGCCAAATGCTTCTGATCCAATGTAAGTTACACCGTCAGGAATTGTTACACTTTTTAGGCTTGTGCAATTTTCAAATGCACATTCTCCAATGTAAGTTACACCGTTAGGAATTGTTACACTTTTTAGGCTTGTGCAATTTTCAAATGCATAATCATCAATAGATGTTACGCTTTCAGGAATTGAAATGCTTTTTAGTGATGAACAATCTGCGAAAAAGCTATAATTAATGCTTGATATATCAGCTAAAATTATTACACTTGTCAGGTTTGTACATTCTCTAAATAGGTTACTTCCCATATACTCTACGCTATCCGGAATTGTTATTTTGGTTAGACCTGAGCAGTTTCTAAATGCGCCATATCCAATGTATGTTACGCTGTTCGGGATTGTAATATCGGTCAAACTTGTACAATTTGTAAATGCATTATCCGCAATACCTGTTACACTGTTAGGAACAGTAAATGTGCTATCTGTTTTGCCTGCAGCATATAGCAAGAGTTCTGTTTGTGATTTGTTGTACAATACTCCATTTTTGGATGAATAATTTTTATTATTTTTATCCACTTCTATTTTAGCTAAGCTTGTACAACTGTCAAATGAACTATCCTCTATGCTTGTTACACTTTTAGGGATTGTAAATGAGGTTAAGCTTTTACAATATGAAAAAGAGTCATATCCAATGCTTGTTACACTATCAGGGATTGTTACGGAAGTTAATTTTTTGAATTCTGTAAAGGCATAATTCCCGATGTTTGTCACACCGTTTTCTATTACAACATTTTTAGCGCTACCACTGTAGCTATACCATGGTAATTCCCAATTCTCATAATAGTTTCCCATCTTGCCATTACCTGAAATGGTAAGTGTTTGTGTTTCTTCGTCATAGGACCATCTGCAATTGCCTGTTCTTCCCCCGGTTGAATTATCTACATTAACCTTAACTTGTGCCGATGCTACATATGTATAATCTTCCAGATTCAGAACTCTAACAGTAATTGTTGCAGTGCCGGCACTATATGCATAGATTTCACCGTATCGGTCTACTCCAGCAACATCAAAATCATCAGATTCCCATTCCAATTCATAATCAAAGTCTGCACCCTCAACTGTTGCATCAATTGTTGTAGAATCACCTGCCGTAAGGGATACTTCAGTTCTGTCTGTTGTTACACGTACTGTTTTTTCTGTTGGGTCACCTACAGTAACCTTAACTTGTGCCGATGCTACATATGTATAATCTTCAGTATTCAGTACTCTAACTGTAATTGTTGCAGTGCCGGCACTATATGCATAGATTTCACCGTATTGACTTACGTCGGCAACATCAAAATCATCAGACTCCCATTCCAATTCATAATCAAAGTCTGCACCCTCAACTGTTGCATCAATTGTTGTAGAATCACCTTCCATAAGGGTTACTTCAGTTCTGTCTGTTGTTACACTTACTGTTTCTCCGGTTGAATCACTTACAGTAACCTTAACTGTTGCTACGAATATGTCTGTTTCGCTGCCTGGGTTCTGTACCTTAACTGTTACGTCAGCTGTACCCTTGCCCTTAGCAGTAATTTTACCGTTCTGGTCAACAACAGCAACCTTTTCGTTAGAAGAAGCCCACTCAGTTGTGTAACCGAGGTCGCCACCCCTAACAGTTGCCTTTACAGTTGTAGAAGCACCATTCTTAAGTGTAACAGCTGTCTTGTCAGTTGTTACAATGATGCCCTTTGGCTCGTAGATTGTGCCGGGTGTGTAGTCGATAGAACCGTCGGAATGTAGATATCTCCACTCACCGCCGTATGTTACAGCACCGGAATATTCGCTAAATTCCATGTTGTTTACATCAACAATGTAAATCATATTGTTGAATGTTTTTGTACCCTTTGGGTAGTTTGGATTTTCATTTGGCTCATAGTACTCAGCGCCAACGTTAACTGTCTGGCAGTTTTTGCCCCAGTTTGGATTCGGCTCTTCATCCTCTTCAGGATAATATCCGCCGTCGATACCGTTGGTGAAGAGGATTGTACCAACATCTGTTGGTACATCAATGTAGTAGATGTTCTCAAGTCCGGCACTATGCATCTGATAAGAATTCTGCCATGATTCACAAGCATATTCGCCATCCCACCAGAAGCAGGTAGCTGTTGCATTGGTAAATGTCCTCCAGTTGTGATTATCGCCATTGTTGTCAAGAACATCAACAGGCATCTGGAAGAAGTATCTGTTACACTCAACATCATATGGAGGATAGAAGAAACCGCCACCATAGATTATACCACTTGTTTCTCCCTTTTCATTTGTTGTGAATGTTGGAATTGTAGTTGTTTCTTCAGGAATCGGTGTAACATTAACACCGTTTACATAAGCCTCAACATATAGATCCTCTGTAAGAACAATCTTAACAGTTGAGTCAGCCTCTGTAATCATAAGCTGAGCATTTGCACCACCATCAGGGATTTTTCCATCGTAACCGTAAGTAGGCTGGCCCCATTTACCATTTTGAATAACTTTAAATTCATAAGGTTGTAATATAGGGTTGCCTTCCTCATCAAAATACTCTTCCCCCATAACATCTACATTTGTAGGCTGAACACCTGTAAATGTGATTTCGTAAGAACCGTCGCCCATATCTATCATCTTGTTTTCAGGAGCAGCCGGATTCCAAGTAATACCATTACAAAGACCGGGCATACCAGCAACATAGTACTCTGTAATATCCGGAATAATCTTGTCGGGAGCAACTGCACCGTTAACGAGGATTGTAACATATCCATCGTTAAATGTTGTGAGAACGCCCTCGATATCCTTTTCCTTTGTTCCCTGAAGTGTAAGGATAATGTCAACTGTTGAATCATCCTCAGGAACAGAGAATTCAATGTTACTATCGTCGCCTAAAGCCGGACCGAAATAGTTCTCCCAAGAATGGTCCTCTGCCACCTTGACAATATAACAGTCGCTTTTAGCAACGTTTGTGTAGGTGATTTTGTACGTGCCGTCAGACTGAAGTGTCAAGTCATTTTCATAGTAATCCGGGCTCCACTTTTCACCCAAAAAGTCAGCGTCACCTACAGCAGTGTAGGTGTGTGTTGTAGTATCATCTGCAAAAACAGTCAGTCCTGCAAAAGAGGAACAGACTATCATTATTGACAGAATGATACTGACAATTCTTTTTGTTCTCATAAAATTTCCTCCTCAAAAATTTATATTTTTAAAATATAATACTGTAATTTTACCATATATTTATATTAATTTCAATACTATTTGTATGATTTGTTTATTTTTTTAACCTTATGTCAATCGTTTTATTAGGGAAATCATACTTCCCTATAACTTGACAGTGTCGATTTAGACACTACTGCTTTCCTTTCAGATTCCTCGGTCACTTCGTTTCCTCGGAATGACAGGGTGAGGACATATACCGTTGAATGTAAATATTCTTAAGTTGACGAATTGTATATAAAACTACAACCTAACAAATCCAAAATAAAAAGCTCGGTTTTCACCGAGCTTTTCTGCTGTAATCAGCTTATTTCATCTTAAATTTTACTGTGTACCACTTGTTAGAATATTTTTTGCCGGAAACTTTTGCGTAGGCACTTATTCTTACATAGTATGTTTTGCCTTTTTTAAGACCTGTTAGTGTGGCTGAATTTTTGCTGTTCTTAACAGTCTTTGCACCCTTGTAGCTTTTATTTGTTGCAAGCTGTACTGTATAACCCTTTGCACCTGAAAGGGATTTCCAAGTGATTTTTGCTTTTGTTTTGC
>JAQXVY010000040.1 GCA_029225165.1 Oscillospiraceae bacterium | reverse complement strand
GTCTGGGCCGTGTCTCAGTCCCAATGTGGCCGTTCAACCTCTCAGTCCGGCTACCGATCGTAGCTTTGGTGGGCCGTTACCCCGCCAACTGGCTAATCGGACGCGAGTCCATCTTTGAGCGATAAAATCTTTGACATATCTGCCATGCGACAATTATGTGTTATGCGGTATTAGCATCCCTTTCGGGAAGTTATTCCCCTCTCAAAGGCAGGTTACTCACGCGTTACTCACCCGTCCGCCACTAAACTTACAGCCTTCCGTTCCGAAGAACTTCATTCTGCAAGTTCCGTTCGACTTGCATGTGTTAGGCACGCCGCCAGCGTTCATCCTGAGCCAGGATCAAACTCTCTAAAAATTTGTATATCAAGTCTACTATAGACTTAACATCATTCTTAAATCGTCAAGCTCATCTCTGAATACTTGCGTGTTCGTTTTTTAGTGTTTTCTTCACTTTCATAACTTGAGTCTTAAACTCAAAGTCATCTTCGGGTTTCTTTAGTTCGTTGTTTAATTTTCAAGGTCCGTTGCGCTTATTTAGTGATTTATTTTCATTTGCTCACCTCAGTAGCGCAAGAGTTATTATATTACACACTTGATACAAAGTCAAGTGTTTTTTTAAAAAATTTTAAATTTTTTTGCGAAATATTTCACATTCGTAACTATTCACAAAAAATAGAAAATAATTTATATAATTTGCGAAAATCGGGCTGTGAAAATCACAGTCCGATTTTGCAGGAATATTGATTTTATGTCTTGATTACTTGGTGTCGCAGGAGCCGTGGCAATCTCCGCAGCCTTTTGGTGCCAAAAGCTCAGGCTCATAGAATATACCGTTTTTGTCGTAATAATCTTTGACTGCCGCCTTTACTGCCTCCTCTGCAAGAACGGAGCAGTGAATTTTTACCGGTGGAAGTCCGTCAAGAGCCTCAACAACGGCTTTATTGGAAAGCTCAAGAGCCTTGCTGATTGGCTGTCCCTTAATCATTTCTGTTGCCATTGATGAGGACGCAATAGCTGACGCACAGCCAAAGGTGTTGAACTTAACATCTGTGATAATGTCGTTTTCAACCTTGATGTATATTTTCATTATGTCGCCACACTGGGCGTTGCCAACCTCACCTACTCCGTCGGCATCCTCAATTTTGCCTACATTTCTGGGGTTGGTAAAGTGATCCATAACCTTGTCGCTATATAGTGCCATTATTTTTCCTCCTCCATCATTTTTTCCCAAACAGGTGACATTTCCCTGAGATATGAAACAACCTGTGGTACTGTTTCTATAATATGGTCAATTTCTTCTTCTGTGTTATATTCGCTGATTGAAAGTCTTAAGCTGCCGTGGGCTACTGCAACAGGAACGCCTATTGCAAGGAGAACATGGCTTGGGTCTAAGCTGCCGCTTGTACAGGCTGAACCTGAGGATGCTTCAATTCCTTTTTGGTCAAGCCAAAGTAGGATACCCTCACCCTCGATGCCCTCAAAGCACATATTCAGTGTACCCGGAAGACGGTGCTGTAAATCTCCGTTAATGCGGGACTTTGGAATATCCTTTAGTCCGGCAATCATTTTGTCACGAAGATGTGTTACATATTCAGATGTTTTTTCCATATTGGCAACGGAGTCCTTTAAGGCAGTTGCCATACCTACAATAGCCGGAACATTTTCGGTACCTGCTCTCTTTTTTCTCTCCTGAGCACCGCCGAAGATGATGTTTGTAAGGATAATTCCCTTGCGAACATAAAGTGCACCAACGCCCTTTGGCCCGTGGAACTTGTGACCGCTGATTGAAAGCATATCAACATTCATATCCTTAACATCAAGCGGAATATGTCCTGCTGCCTGAACAGCGTCTGTGTGGAACAGAACACCCTTTTCACGACAAATTGCACCGATTTCCTTGATTGGCTGAATTGTGCCGATTTCGTTGTTGGCTGTCATAATTGTTACAAGGCAAGTTTTGTCTGTAATTGCATTTTTCACATCCTCCGGCTTTACAATACCGTTGGAATACACATCAAGAAGTGTAACTGTGAAGCCCTCTTTTTCAAGGGCGTTAAGGGTGTGAAGAATTGCGTGATGCTCAAATTTGCTGGAAATTATGTGAGTTTTGCCCTTCTTTTTACCCATATAAGCCGCAGAACGAAGTGCCTGGTTGTCCGCCTCACTTCCTCCTGAAGTAAAATAAATTGTGGATGGCTCTGCATTTATACATTCAGCAATATCTGCCCTGGCTTTCTCTAAATACTCTTTAGCCTTTTGACCTATTGAATGAAGAGAACTGGGATTGCCGTAATCTTCCTTAAACAAAGGCATCATAGCCTTTAGGGCAGAGTCACTTATTTTTGTGGTAGCCGCATTATCAGCATATACTAACACATAAATCACTCTCCTATTTCCTATAAAATAACTAGGAATAAAATAACACATAATTCCTAACTTGTCAATAGGAATTATGCGTACATATGGATATATTTATACAAAAAACATATACTTGAATATTTGATAATACCCTTAAACAAAATACTCCCTCGGTGAGGGAGCATTTGTTTTATTTTACCTTAACCTTACATACTAATGTAATGCCGTTGGTTTTTACTTTTATTGTGACTGTACCTTTCTTCTTGGCTGTGATTTTGCCCTTTGTGTTTACTGTTGCAATTTTCTTGTTTGAGGAAGTAAACTTGGCTGTGCCAATCTTTCCTGCAATCTTAAGAGTAAAGGTCTTACCCTTTTTAATAGATACAGAATTTTTGTTAAGAGTTGGGTTGTTGACCTTTACGGTAAACACTTTCTTAACACCGTTATTGGTAACAGTAATCTTGGTTGTGCCCTTGCTTACACCGGTTACAACACCCTTTGATGTTACCTTTGCAATCTTTGTGTTACTTGATTTGTAGGTTGTTTTACCCTTGCCATTCTTTACAGTTGCCTTGATTGTAGTCTTTCCTGTTCTGTAAATAGTTGCAGATGATTTTGTAAGAGTTACTGTTGTTTTCTTAACAGTTGTTGGTCGTGTTGTCGGCTGTGTAGGAACAGGCTTTGTTGTACTTGGTACTGTTGTAGTTGGTACTGTTGAGCTTGGCTGTGTAGTACTTGGTACTGTTGTACTTGGCTCTGTTGTGCTTGGTACTGTGGTACTTGGCTCAGTTGTAGTCGGCTCTGTTGTACTTGGCTGTGTTGTGGAAGTTGTTGGCATCTCGCCCACACTTACAAAATCGAAACCATTATCATTTGCATATTCTTCGGCAGCTGAATTTGTGTAGCCGTATATTATGTAATTATCTATTTTTCTATATACATCATCATAATAATATCCTAATGCATCATCGCCAATGGTTGTTACACTGTCCGGGATTGTTATTTTTGTAAGGCTTGTGCATTTATAAAATGCACATTCGCCAATGATTGTTACACTGTCCGGGATTGTTATACTTGTAAGGCTACTGCAACCCTCAAATGCACTATCGCCAATGGTTGTTACGCTATCCGGAATTGTTATGCTTGTAAGGCTTTTACAATTACAAAATGTACGACCGCCAATGGTTGATACACCGTCTGGGATTGTTATACTTGTAAGGCTTGTGCAATCAGAAAATGCCCCCTTTCCAATGGTTGTTACACTGTCCGGGATTGTTATGCTTGTAAGGCTTGTGCATTCCACGAATGCAATATTAGCAATACCTTTTGTACCATCCTTAATGATTACTTCAGAAGGGCAATAACCTTTGTATTCATATGCTACCTTACCTGCATAAACTAAACCGTCAGGCTGATGATTGTACCATGCTGTACCACCAAATGCATCTTCGCCAATGGTTGTTACACTGTCAGGAATTGTTATGCTTGTAAGTCTTTTGCAACGATAAAACGCCCAATTGCCAATGGTTGTTACACTGTTTGGGATTGTTATGCTTGTAAGGCTTTCGCAAAACTCAAATGCCCAATTACCAATGGCTGTTACACTGTCCGGGATTGTTATGCTTGTAAGGCTTGTGCAATTGGAAAATGAACTAACGGCAATATCTTTTGTACCATCCTTAATGATTACTTCGGAAGGGCACTTGCCTTTGTACTTATATGCTACCTTACCTGCATAAACTAAACCGTCAGGCTGATTGTTGTACCATGCTGTATCATAAAATGCTTGATAACCAACGTTTGTTACACTGTCGGGGATTGTTATGATTGTAAGGCTTGTGCAACCGAAAAATGCCCGACTACCAATGCTTGTTACACTGTCGGGGAGTGTTATGCTTGTAAGGTTTGTGCAAACATAAAATGCCTCATAGCCAATGTTTGTTACACTATCAGGGATTGTTATGCTTGTAAGGCTTTTGCAACCAGAAAATGCAATACGGCCAATGCTTGTTACAGTATATCCATCAATCTGTGATGGAATTATAATGTCTGTGTCACTGCCGTAGTATTCTGTAATTGCAGCTGTGCCGTCATCAAGCAGTGTATATCCATAATTACCACTTGAATCACCTGTTGTTACTTTTTGCGTTTCCGCCGCACCTACAGAAATCGGTGAAACTGTGGCAATGCCGATGAGCATACACACCGCAATTGCCAAGGATAATAATCTTTTCATAAATATTCTACCTCCATTTGTATTTTAGAAAATAATAACATAATATTACATTTCAGTCAACAATAATAATAAAAATCACATAAATCTAATTTTTTTATATATATTTATACATTATAACTGCATTAATGCCTGTTAAAACCTGTTATGTCCTTGATGACCTCACCTGCGATTATCAGTCCTGCAACGCTTGGAACAAATGCTATTGAGCCGGGGACAACCTTTTTGCTTGTTTCTTCATCGCTTGGCAAAGGGGTCATTGGTGGTTCTTCGGAATACACCACCTTTAGCTTTTTTATGCCTCGTTTTTTCAGGGCATTTCTCATTACTCTTGCAAGTGGGTCAACCTTTGTTTTGAAGATGTCGGTGACCTTAAATGCTGTTGGGTCAAGCTTGTTACCAGCACCCATTGAGGACATCAAAGGCACATTAAACTCCTTGCACTTGACTGCAAGTTCAATTTTTCCTGTTACGGTGTCGATTGCGTCAACAACATAGTCATACCGTCTAAAGTCGAAATTATCCGAATTTTCCGGGAGAAAAAAACAGTTGTGCTTGTTGACCACAGTTGAGGGGGAAATATCCCTGATGCGTTCCTCCATAACATCCACCTTTGGCCTACCCACAGTGGAATGGAGGGCGATAATCTGTCTGTTGATATTGGTAAGGGACACATCATCGTTGTCAACAATATCTATTGTGCCTACACCGCTACGAGCCAGCGCCTCTACAACATAACCGCCAACACCGCCAACGCCAAAGACGGCAACACGGCTGTTTTTCAGCTTATCTACTCCGTCATCGCCTATTAATAATTCTGTTCGGGAAAATTGATTTATCATTATATCACCTTTTTTGTATTGTGGGGGTTATTTAGGGATTAAGAAATAGTGAATATTTGGATAATATCATCTAAAGGCATAGTAGGATATGAAGGACACTTTTTCACTCCCCCAGTCACGCAAGGCGTGACAGCTTTTCTGGCGAAAACGGCAAACCCTTTGCCCCGTTGGGGCATTTCCCTTAGCAAGGGAATACCTCATCCGAGGGAGCCTTTGTTTGTTCCGTAATTTCATATAACCTGATAGTGTCGATTTAGGCACTACTGCTTTCCTTTCAGATTCTTCGGTCGCTACGCTCCCTCAGAATGACAGGGTGAGGTGGAATGACAAGGTGGAGTGAGTTAAGCCTAATTTGTCAGCGAAATGTTTTTTAGCGACAATAGATTGTCTATTGACACTTTGTAAATTTTGTAATAAAGTGAAATTAGAGAGGATAACACCTTGCTGGGATTGCCGTTATTAACGGTCCCAGTCTTGAACAAGGTGTTGTCCTCTTTTCCATTACACAATGAGCTGATTATTAACAACAATGGTCGACAAGTGCCGACCATTACTTAATCCTATACATTTTGACTTAACAAATCCTCTATTGTTACACTTTCAAGGTAATTGTCTATCACATTGTCCAGCTTTTTCCACATTGGGAGGGTTAGGCAGTCCTGTGCCTCGCTGCAATTCATATCCTCACAGTTGACGCAGGCAACTGGTGCAAGTGAGCCTTCACTTGCCTTTAGCACCATACCAACTGTGTATTTACTTGCAGGTCGGTTAAGGCGGTAGCCTCCGTTTTTGCCACGAAGGGAGTCCAAAAGTCCTTCTTTGTTAAGGCTGGACACAATGCTTTCAAGATACTTCATTGATATTGCCGAACGGTTAGATATTTCCTTTAAAGAAATATATTCTCCGTCACTGTGCATCGCCAAGTCTATCACCACACGCAGGGCATATCTTCCCTTTGTTGAAACAATCACGAAATCACATTCCTTTTATATTTATGAAAGCTTTGTCGGCGCTTTTACAAGCCAATCGGCTCCGCCACTTGACTTATCATCAAGCTTGAATGCTCCGCCGTCAGAGGAAAGTACAAAGGTGTTCTCTACATAGTTTCCTGTTGTAAGGTCTGTTGTTGCGGCAATATATACATAGATGTATTTTTCGCAGGAAACAGTCTGTGTATAGCCCGGAATGAAAGCAGTGTAGGATGCACAGGTTGCCTGATTTTGGTCATAGATAGCCTTGATTTCATCATCAGTGTAGGAGGATGAGAAGTAGGACTTAAAGGTTTCGTAGTCACCCTTTGCACAGGCTGACTCTAAATTGGAATAGAAGCCCTGTGCAGTTTCAACAGCGGTTTGATCGTTTACAACAGCTGTTTCAAGATATTCGTCAATGGACTTTTCGGTTGTCGGAACTGTTGTGGTTTCTGTTGTAGGTGCCTGTGTTGTTACAGGTACAGTAGTTGTAGGTGCCGGTACATCACTTTCACTGCCACCGCCACAGGAAACAGCCATAATAATAATCAGGCAAATGAGAATTACTGCACAGCAACCCCCTGCAAGGAGTTTCCAAGTGCGACTGTTGTCATCCTCGTTATTGCTGAAGTATGTACTTAACTTATTTTTTCTTTGGGAAGTTCTTTCCCATCTGCTTTGACTTCTGATTTCTCTTTCCTCTTGTGTAGTTGAATATGCAGAGATGTCCTCGTAGTCAACCTCTTCCTTTGGCTTATCGGAAACTCGTCTGTTAAAGGCACTGTTGATTTCCTTTTCAAAGGCTTCAAGGTGCTCCGGTGCACCACTTCCGTCAATTCCCTTTAGAAAATCTGTTTCCTCCCCACACAAAGGGCATACTGTATTTTTTATGTCAATATCCTTACCACATTTTTTACAAAACATAATTTACTCCTTAATCCTCAAGCTTATGCCACCAAATAGAGCTACCTTCAATAGGGTTTCCGTATTCGTCATATGACTGTTCCCCACTGCCCTGTGGTGCATTTATTGCTACCCAAATTGTACCGTTTTCTTCTACATAATAGTCCACAATCCTTTGGGAATTTGTATTCCATTCAAGGTAATGGCTTTGTCCCGTTGCACTGTGCTGGTCGTAGAACAAATCGGTATAGGCTGTAAAGCTGTAATTTTGCCCCACAAACTTTTTAGCCTCATCCTCTGCCTTTGTTTGCTTGTCTGTAACAGGGGCAATCTCCAAGGCAAATTCTATATTCTTATTTTTCTCTGTACCGTGGTTTTCAATGCCAAAGTAGTATTTTTTCTCTTTTTTCAGATTTGCAACAAGAACAGTTTGGTGGTTTTTGCTGTTTTCAACCTCTTCGCTTTTTACATCCCCCATAATTCCAAAATCATTGATTCCAAGGTATCCTTCAATGGATGCCGTTACGGTAATCTTGTAGGTGGAATTTTCGTAAGGCATAAAGCTGAAAATATATCCCGCTCCGTAACCTGCATTTGATGTTGTGTAGGTCTGTTTGTTATTCGCTCTGACCGGTGTTACGGTAAGAGGTGTTGCATCTGCTGATGTTGGTGTAAAGCTGATGTCGTTATCTATTGCGTACTTCATTGCGCTTGAACCGGGGACACCCTGAATGTAGGCTGTTCCGCTATCCTTCAGGATATTTTCACCAATAGTTTCAACGCTTTCAGGCAAAAATACATCGGCAAACCCCTCACAGGAGGCAAAGGCATATGAACCTATATTTTTTACACCGTCCTGCATACTTACAATATGAAGATACTTACTGCTAAAGAATGCCCTTTCACCGATAGACTTAATTGTGTTTGGCAAGGTAACAGTCTTTAGGTTGCTTTCTGCAAATGCTTTGTCGCCAATAGCTGTGACAATATTGCCGTTGATTACATCGGGAATTTCAATAGTTGTATCCTTGCCGGTATAGCCTGTAATGGTAATCCCTGTGTCATCCTCTGTGTACCTAAAGTCTGTGGAGGAAAACACATTGATTATGCCTGTGTAGTTAAGGAATAACACTCCACCCGCTAAAACGGCAAGTATTATGAAGATTGTGACAACAGCCCTAAGAACCCTTCTCTTTGGCTTTCTTTCGTAGTCGTCATCATCAAACATATCGTCAGTATAGTAATTTTCTAAATATTCATCGTCATTGTCGTATGAGATTTTGGGACCGTTGTAGCCTGTGTGACCGTATGTAGTCCCCGACACAGAATGTTTGCTGTTGTAGTTTTCTATTTTTTGCTTGGTGTTTTCTATTGCGTATGACTTTTCCTTTTCAGAGATAACATAGCCACAGCCCTTGCAGCTGCTAAAGGAGTTACCGTTTTCTCTGGAGCACTTGGGACAAATCCACACAGCACCTCACCTCACTTATTTTCTGTAATACTGTTCCTTATATTTATTCCACATTTCGTCGATTTCATCAGTGGAATTATTTTCTCTTGCCTTAAATATAGGGTCGATATACTCGCTGTACATTGATTTAGTTCTTTCAAAGAAATATCTCTTTAAATCCTTGAAATCATCAAAGCCAAAACCGGCTATCATAATTGTGAACACATCATCAGCAAGCTCGTTGATAAGCCTTTTTAAAAGATGCTCCCACTGGGCGATACTCTTTGCCCTGTTGAGGGTGTATAGCAATGCATACTCGAACTCCATCGGTGTAGAGAAACAGCTAAATGCACCGTCTGTTGCAGTTACAACAACAGAAGGATTTTTTGTCTTTACGGTTTTTATATTGATTTTAAAGTCAGTTTCGCCGTTGATAAGGTTGATTACCCTTGGCTTTTCGTCAGGGTTAATTGGGTTTACCGCTTCTACAAGGTCGTCCTCTGTAATCTGGCTAAGACCGGCATTATCAAGGAGATAACCTCTGCTGTTACCTGCCCAAAGGTACTCAAACATAATGCTGTCCTGCTTTGAAAAATCACAGGCGATTATGCTTGCTGTTGCAGGTAGCAACACCCTGTCATCCTCATTGCTAAAGTTCTTCTTTACCTTTTCAATGTATTTTTTAAGGTCGGAGCCAAGCTTTATGCTGTCCATTTCGCTGAAGGTGAAGTTGCCGTTTTGGAACATTTTCAGAGTGCTTTCGGCTGACAAACGGGATGCAATGTAGCCGCCGCTTCTGCCTCCCAGCTTTGAGTATCTTGTTGAGTCCATTTCACCGTATCCGTCAAATACACCGATAAATCCGCCTGTTTCGTTAAAGCAATAGCTGTAACTGTCCTCGTCCTTTACATCATTTTTACCGCTGATGGCAAGGGCTAAGTTTAATCTTCTTATTCCTGTTTTTACATCATTAAAGTTGTCCATAGTTAACCTCTTTACAGTACTTTTAAAAATTATATCCTAATATCCTAATTGCAATCTATTTATTAAATCTAAATTACTAAATCTCAATTTCATTATACAAAAACACAATTATTTCATCAATGTTTATGACCATATTGTAACTTTGCATTACAACAGATATTTAAACTGTTGATTACTAAAATTATCAGCAATTCTCAAGTTCGCAAACGATAACTGTTATATTGTCATTACCCCCAGCACAAAGTGCCTGAGAAACAAGAATATCCGTTGCGTCTGTCACGGTTTCAGCCACATGGCACAATGCACCAACCTGTTCTATATTCAGCTTTTCGGTGAGTCCGTCAGAGCAGATTATGTAGCGGTCACCGGGTATGTATTCCTGAAAAGCAATTGCCGGTTCAAGGTGTGATTTTTCCTCTTTCATACCAATATATTGGGTGATGATATTGTTAAAGGCAAGCTCCTTGGGGAGAACATGGTCAACAGAAAGCTGATGAATTTTCCCGTTGTGAAGTCGGAAAACCTTCGAATCCCCTACATTGCCGATGTGTATTCCCGAGTTTGTGAAAACAGCTCCTGCAAAGGTAGTACCCATACTTTCAATTTCGTTATCCACAGCATACTGCCTTACACTTTGGTTGATACTGCGGGTAAAGTCAAGAATTTTCTCCCCAACATTTTCTCCTGTAAAGTCGGCACTTTTTGTTGCGTTAGATGCAATTGAGGAGGCTACCTCACCCTTTACCTCTCCGCCTATACCGTCAAAGACAGCAAGGATTTTGTTGTCCCTGCTCAGTATTTCTCCTGAATGTGAGTAGGTTTCATCCTCCTCATACGGTCTGGTGTAACCGTCACAAAACAGGTTGTCCTCGTTGTGTGTGCGGGTGTTTCCCACAACGCTCAAAGCGTGATATTTAATTTTGTAATGATTATCCTCCATACAAATCACCACAATTTCTTATATTTCCCTCAAATAATTATATAATTATATCATATAATACTCTAAATTTCAACATAAGAATAATAATCCATAAATAATCCAAAAAATTATCACTGAAAAAGCGGAAAAAGGCGGAAAAATCCGCCTATACTTAATCCATTATTCCAATAAAGCCGAAAGCATATTCCAGCAGTGCCTTTGTCAAAGTGATTGCAACAGTATTTTCGCTGTTTGGCACAGCATCTTCCTTTTTAATATTCACCTCAGATACATCTGCGGTATCCTTGTATTCAAAAAGTCCTGTTATTGTCTTTGGAATATCAATTTCCACATAGCTTTTGTCATTTTTCTTGTATGTTGCCAGGGACATTCCCGAAAACTCTCTTTTCATAATGTGGGAGCCGTCATAATAAACTGTGTAGGTCATACCCATAGACTTGTCCTCTTTTGCAAAGTCGGACATTTCTCTAAAGGTCTTAACTGCTTTTTCTGTGTCAAAGCTGTCCTCCCACATAAATTCAAGGTAACCTGAATAAACCTTATCGAAGATGATACGGGTTCTCTCGTCATTTTCAAGGCTGTCTGCTATGTTTTTGTATATTTTTGATAGTGCGTCACCTGTGATTTTAAAGGTTGTGGTGTCACACTGAACATCTCTGTATTTTTCTGTGGTTTCTGTAACATAACCGTTTTCCAAGGGAGAAGCAATACAGTCCTTACTAAAGCTGTATGCCCACATAATCAAATCCCAGTTGCTCAATTCTTCATCAGTTTTAGAGGATGTTGTTTCTTCTTTTGTAGGTTTCTTTTTAGCCTTGTAATTTGATGAATTCTTGTTAGTTTTTGAACTGCTGTCACCTGAAAGGTCAGTTACCACAGGGTCTTGGTTGTTGACGGAGCTGGACACAAGGTCGCCCTGCTTTTGAATATCGCACATAAGGATTCCCAAAAAATCAAGGCTGGTCTTTAGCTTGTCCTGTGACGGGCTATAATCAATGTCCATACCGATTTTTGCGGTGTCTGCCCCTGTGAAGGACATTATGGAAGAAAAGTCCTTTCCCACAGTAAAATCACCTGTTAGGCTGATGTCCTCGCCACTTAATTCGTACAGGTTATAACCCTCCTCAAAAAGGTAGTAATCAACAGGTCCGAGAATAGCCTTTAGTATTTGATGCCTAAGTGCATAGGCTGTTATTCCGCCACCGATAAGTACTACAAGAAATACAATAAGTACAATTCCGCCTGTCCTTTTAAAGAAAGGCTTTTTCTTCTTTTTTGAAATTTTCTTTGACTGTTGGTCATTCTTTTTTTCTTCTGATATGCTGTTTTCTTCATCGTAAAATTGGTCTGAGAAAAAGTCCTTTTCGTAATTATCCACAATCCAAACTCCTTACTACAAACATAGTTTTGCAAAAAGTCATAAGTTTACTCGCTATGCTGAATATACAACAAAAAAAACAAATAGTCAACAAAATACTCGTATAAACAACAAAGCACGACTTTCGCCGTGCTTTGTTGCCTGTTAAAGATGGAAAAAGTCCACCTTTTACAGATTTAACATTTAACATTTTTACTCAAGGGCGGTGTCAGGATGCCCTCTCGCACAATAATCATAACACTAAGAATTTTTTATGTCAATGCCACAACAAATATATTAACCGACACTTTACACTTATTGTCAATAGTCCACAAACGAGATAGATGAATTTTGGGCAGTATTAACTGCAACAAAAATGACTGCCGCAAATTTTCTTTGCAACAGTCACTAAATTCAAATTTTAAGGAAACACTGATTAAACATTATTACCCAGCTTGCGGAATCTTTCGTATCTCTCCTGTGTCAGGGTATCAACATCCACATTCAAATTCTTCTCAAATGTACGGGCAATGAGCATTTTTAATCCCTCAAACATCTTTCTGTCATCAATACCGGCAGGCTCACGAATAATCCTCTCCACAACGCCAAGGTCGAATAGATTGTGGGAGGTGAGCTTTAGACATTCGGATGCCTCAGGTGCTTTTGTGCTGTCCTTCCAAAGGATTGACGCACAGCCCTCAGGTGAAATAACAGAGTAAATGCTGTCCTCTAACATCCAAACCTCGTCGGCAACAGCAAGAGCCAATGCTCCGCCAGAACCGCCCTCACCAATAAGAATGGATAGGATTGGAGTTTCAAGTGTCATCATTTCCATAATATTTTCGGCAATGGCAAGTCCCTGACCTCTCTCCTCTGCACCGATACCGGGGTATGCACCGCTGGTGTCAACAAGGCAAAGTACAGGTCTGTGGAACTTTTCTGCCTGTTTCATAAGGCGAAGAGCCTTGCGGTATCCCTCGGGATTTGCAGAACCAAAGTTCCTTGACATACGCTCCTTTGTTGTTCTTCCCTTTTCAATACCGATTACGGTAACAGGCTGATTGTAAAGCATTGCAAGTCCGCCCACAATCGCCTTGTCGTCACCAAATCTTCTGTCGCCGTGAAGCTCAAAAAATGAGCTTCCAAACATTCTGCTAATATAGTCAACAGCGGTAAGCCTTTTTGCATCCCTTGCCGCCTGAACCTTATCGTATGCGCTCATTATACCTTAACCTCCCCACTGTGCATAGAAAGAAGTGTCGCCAAAGTCTTTTTCAAATCCTTTCTGTTTACGACAGAGTCAATAAAGCCTTTGTCAAGGACAAATTCTGCCCTTTGAAATCCCTTTGGCAACTTTGTGTGGGTGGTTTGCTCAACAACACGAGGTCCTGCAAAGGCAACAAGTGCGTTTGGCTCGGAAAGTATTATATCGCCCTCCATAGCAAAGGAGGCTGTAACACCGCCTGTTGTTGGGTCGGTAAGTACGGTTATATAGAGTAATCCCGCATCGCTGTGCTTTTTTACAGCGCCTGAGGTTTTTGCCATCTGCATAAGGGACATAATACCCTCCTGCATTCTTGCTCCACCTGAAACGGTGAAAACAACAACAGGCAGACTGTTTTCTGTTGCGTATTCAAAGGCTCTTGTAATCTTTTCACCTGTTACAGTTCCCATTGAACCCATCATAAAGTCAGGTGACATAACACAAAGCACTATGCTGTTGCTGTCAATTTCACATTTGCCTGTTACAACACTTTCCTTTTCTCGGCTCTTTTTCTTGGCGCCGGCAAGTTTTTCGTCATACATAGGGAATTTCAGGAAGTTTTTGCTTTCCAAATCTTTGTCAAATTCCTCAAAGGTTCCTTTGTCTGCAACAAGGGCTATCCTTTCTCTGGCTGTCATTCTAAAGTGGTGTCCGCACTTTGTGCAAACCCCAACATTTTCCTTTAAATCACTTGCCAAAAGCATAGTATTGCAGGAGGGACACTTTACCCACAGGGAATCAGGGACAAACGGTGTGTTTGTTTCTGCCTGTTCTGAACCCTCAAGCTCATTTTTAGGCTTTAAAAATGTGAATAAATCCATAAAATCACTCATTCCATAACCAATGATATTCACCGGTATAATTATAAATACATAAAGTAATTATTTCTTTTTTCTTCTCTCTTCAAAATCGGCAATAAAGTCGGTGGTGTAGCTTCCGTCAATAAACTCTTTGTCGGACAATATCTCGATTTGAAGCTCTCTGTTGTGGTCAATTCCGCTGATAGAAAGCTCGGAAAGAGCCATCTTCATCTTTCTTATGGCAAGCTCACGACTTCTGCCTTGAACTATGATTTTGCCAACCATACTGTCGTAAAAAGGCGGAATTGTATAGTCCTGATAAATAGCGGTATCAAACCTTACAAATGAACCGCCGGGAATATGGAGCTGTGTTATTTTACCACAGGAAGGACGGAAATTTTTGTCGGGATTTTCAGCATTGATACGGCACTCAATGGCGTGACCGTGGAAGAAAATCTGCTCCTGTGTTTTGTGTAGCTTTGTACCTGCGGCAACACGAATTTGCCACTGTACAAGGTCAAGTCCTGTCACCATTTCCGTAACGCCGTGCTCAACCTGGAGCCTTGTATTCATCTCCATAAAGTAGAAGTTTTTGTCCTTGTCAAGGAGGAACTCAACTGTACCAACAGAGTTGTAGTTAACAGCCTTAGCAGCCTTTATGGCAGCCTCCATCATTTCCTTACGAATTTCAGGTGTAAGAGATGGACTGGGGCTTTCTTCAATAAGCTTTTGGTTTTTACGCTGAACGGAACATTCTCTCTCCCCAAGGCAGAGGACATTTCCGTGCTTGTCACACAAAAGCTGCATTTCAATATGTTTAACAGGCTTTAAAAACTTTTCAATGTAGCATCCGCTGTCGCCAAAGGCACTTGCAGCCTCACTGGAGGCACTTCTAAAGGAATTGAGGAAGTCCTCCTCCCTTTCAACAAGACGGATACCTCGTCCGCCGCCGCCTGAACGAGCCTTGATAAGTATAGGGTAACCGATTTCTCCTGCGGCCTTCATAGCCTGGTTTTCGTCCTCGATAACATCTGTACCGGGAGTTACGGGAACACCTGCCGCCTTCATTGTCTTTCGAGCCTTGTCCTTGTCCCCAAGGTCGCTAATCATCTGGGATGACGGTCCGATAAACACAATGTTGCACTCCTCGCAAAGGGAGGCAAACTTTGCATTTTCGGACAAAAGTCCGTAGCCCGGGTGGATAGCCTGAGCGCCTGAATTAACAGCGATTGTAAGTATTGACAGCATATTTAGGTAGCTGTCCCCAACCTGAGCAGGACCTACGCAGTATGCCTCGTCAGCCAAGGAAACATGAAGTGCGTCCTTGTCAGCCTGACTGTAAATGGCAACTGTGCTTATGCCCATCTCCCTACAGGCTCTGATTATTCTCACCGCAATTTCGCCACGGTTAGCAATTAAAATTTTTGAAAACATCTTAAAAATCTCCAATCACACAATGGGATGGTTAAAAACTTTACTGCGTAGATTATTTTACAGCAAAGGACATTTCTGCCTGAACATGAAGCTTTCCGTCAACATAACCCTTTGTGCTGATAAAGTAAAACGGTTCACGAATTCTTGTTACAGTAGCAACTGTTTCAAATGTATCTCCCGGCTTAACAGGTTTTTTGAACTTAACTCCGTCAAGCTTTGTAAAGTAAGGAGTACCGCCCTTGACCTTATCTGCAAGGAGAACACAGCTTGCCTGTCCCATCATTTCGCAGAGGATAACACCGGGAACAACAGGGTTGCCGGGGAAATGACCCTGTAGGAAGAACTCATCACCCTTTATGGTGTATCTGCCCTTTGAAGTATTTTCATCTATTACCTCAGCCTCTTCAACAAGAAGCATATTATCACGGTGTGGAATAATCTCCATAATTTCTTTTTGATTCATAATTTCACCTTTTCTTTCTGTTTGTGAAAAAATCACTTAACAAGAACTGTTAATAATTATGCACCTAAAGTATCTGCAAAAATTATTTTATTGCGAACAAAGGCTGACCGAACTCTATAATCTCGCCGTTTTTTGCAAGAACCTCTGTAATAACTCCGTCTTCCTCTGCCTGAATTTCATTCATCAGCTTCATAGCCTCAATAATGCAGACTGTGTCGCCCTTTTTAACGGACTGACCAACCTTTACAAAAGGCTCTGCATCAGGTGAAGGAGCAATGTAAAACACACCCACCATTGGTGCGTCAATAGTTTTGCCGGCAGAACTTTCCTGTGGTGCAGGATCAGCCGGAGTTGTAGCTACAGTTGTAGTAGCAACAGGAGCAGGTACCGGAGCACTTACAGACTCCTGAGGAGTATTTGCTGTAAATGTAACAGCAGGAGAAGTCTGCTTATTTCTCTCTATACGGATTCTTCTGCCCTTTTTTGTTTCTATCTCAAGAACGCCAAGGTCATTTTTGTTGGCAAGGTCAATCAACCTTTTTACATCATCAAGGTCATACTTTTTAAGACGAAAAACTTCCATCATTAATCCTCCTTATACTTTTTGAATATCAAACAGGCGTTGTGACCGCCAAAGCCAAGGTTTGTAGACGCTGCAACTGTAACATCTCTCTTAACAGCCTTGCCCGGTGTGTAGTTAAGGTCACATTCCTCGTCCTTTTCGCTGTATCCTATTGTTGGAGGAATAACTCCGTTTTTAAGTACCAATGTACATACTATTGCCTCAAGAGCGCCTGTTGCGCCAAAGAGGTGACCTGTCATTGACTTTGTGGAGGAAATATTTACATTGTAGGCATTTTCGCCCAATGCTATTTTGATAGCCTTTGTTTCGGTTACATCGTTAAGGTGTGTTGATGTACCGTGAGCATTCCAGTACCAGTCCTCTTCACCTGTTACTCCTGCCTCTTTCATAGCAGTTTTAATTGCGTTTGCAGGAACCTCTGCTGTTGAATCAGGCGCTGTGATGTGGTGAGCGTCACAGGTGTTACCGTAGCCTGCGATTTCAGCATAAATCGTTGCACCTCTGTTTTTTGCATGTTCATATTCTTCAAGAATCATACAAGCACCGCCCTCGCCCATAACAAAACCGTCACGGTTTTTGTCAAATGGAATTGAGGCAGTCTTTGGGTCGTTCCTTGTGGTAAGTGCTTTACAGTTTTGGAAACCTGCAATGGCAAGTGGAGAAACAGCAGCCTCTGCACCGCCTGTGATTACTGCGTCACAGTAGCCGTCCTTAACTGCGTGGAAAGCCTCACCAATAGCGTTTGCACCTGTTGCACAGGCTGTAACGATTGGCACACAAGGTCCCTTTGCCTTAAAGCGGATTGCGATTGTGCCTGACGCCATATTGGAAATCATCATTGGGATAAAGAAAGGACTAACCTTTCTTGCGCCGAATTTTTCCATATTAATGGAGTTTGTATAGAAGCTTTCAAGTCCTCCGATACCTGAACCAACATAAACACCAAGCTTTTCGCTTTCGATATTGCCTATAATTCCGCTGTCCTCAACAGCCTCGGTAGCCGCTGCAACAGCGAACTGAGTGTAAAGGTCGTTTTTGCGGATTTCTTTCTTTTCAAAATATTTTTCAGGTTCAAAATTCTTTACAAGACCTGCAATCTTAACCTTCAGGCCCTCTGTGCTGAATCTTTCTTCAGGGATAAAGTCAATACCGCTTACGCCGTTTACAAGATTATCCCATGTTGTCTTCATATCGTTTCCCACAGGAGTAACTGCTCCTATGCCGGTTACTACTACTCTTCTCATATTAGCTGCCTTTCTATATTTTATTTATGCAGATGTATTTGCAAAATGTGTTACATTGCCATTCCGCCGTCAACACGGAGAACTTCGCCTGTGATGTAGGATGCGTCGTCTGATGCAAGGAAGCAGATTGCATTTGCAACATCCTCAGGTGTTCCTCTTCTCTTCATTGGAATACCTGAATCAATGGCCTCTTTAGCCTTGTCGCTGAGGGCATCTGTCATATCGGTAACAATGTATCCCGGTGCAATGGCGTTAACAGTAACATTTCTTGCGCCAAGCTCCTTTGCAACAGACTTTGTAAGTCCGATGATACCTGCCTTTGATGCGGAATAGTTAGCCTGTCCTGCATTGCCCATAATTCCTACAACAGATGCAAGTGAGATAATTCTTCCGCTTCTCTGCTTCATAAAGTGCTTGTATGTAGCCTTAATCATATTGTAGGTACCCTTTAGGTTAATGTTAATAACAGCGTCAAAGTCCTGCTCCTCCATTTTCAGCATAAGCTTGTCCCTTACGATTCCTGCGTTGTTTACAAGAATGTCAAGACCGCCGAACTCCTCAATGATTGAGTTAACAGTTTCTGTTGCAGATGCAAAGTCGGAAACATCACTCTGATAAAACTTCGCCTTAGCGCCCATAGCCTCAAGCTCCTTGATAGCTGGGGCAGCCTTTTCGCTGTCACAAATATCTGTAATAATAATTGTTGCACCCTCGGAAGCAAGCTTTTTGCAGGTTGCAAAGCCAATGCCCCTTGAGCCGCCTGTAACAATAGCAATTTTACCTTCTAATTTCATATGTTACTCCTTCTGCCCTTAAATGTTAAGAGCATCTAAATCTTCTTTATTTTCAACCTTAATTGCAGTTACATCCTTGTTAATCTTCTTTACAAGTCCTGTCAGAGTTTTGCCCACACCAACTTCAATAAAGGTGTCAACTCCCTTTGCAATTAAATTTTCTACTGTTTCCTGCCACTTAACAGGGTTTTTGCACTGGTTTGTGATAAGGGCTTTGTAGTCACCCTCATATGGCTGTGCTGTGTAATTTGAGTAAAGGGGAATTTTGGGGTCGTTAAGGTTTAGTTTGTCCAAAGCCTCTTTTAGCCCAAGGGCAGCCTCCTCCATATATGGTGAGTGGAAAGCTCCGCTTACAGCCAAAGGAACTGCTCTGCCTCTTTCAGCCTTAATTTTTTCGCAAAATTCATCCATAACAGCCTTGTTCATAGCAACAACAGTCTGTGCAGGAGAATTGTAGTTTACGGGCCAGCACTCGTCAAATTCCTTGCAGATTTCTTCAATTCTCTGTGGAGTAAGTTTCATAACAGCAACCATAGCCCCTGCTGTCTTGTTTGCAGCCTTGTCCATAAGCTCGCCTCTCTTGCAAACAAGCTTAAAGGCATCCTCGTAGCTTAGCATACCGCTAAAGCCCAGAGCCGCAATTTCTCCAAGGGAAAATCCTGCCAAATAATCAATATGTACACCCTTTTCTGCAACGGAAGCCGCCGCCGCCAAATCGGCAATAAATACAGTTGGCTGTGTGTTTACAGTGACGGAAAGCTCCTCTTTAGTGCCCTCAAAGCACTGGTGGCTTGTACCCGGACGGATTGAGTCAGCCATATCATAGACAGCCCTTGCTGCCGGTGAAGAGTCGTAAAGCTCCTTGCCCATTCCGGGATATTGAGCGCCCTGACCGGAGAAAATCAATGCTACTTTACCCATTTTGACGCTCCCTTTAATGTTTCCTCAGCCTGAGCAAACATTTCTTCAATCATCTCTCTTGCAGGCTGTTCACGGTTTACCATAGCGGCAACCTGACCTGCAAGTACAGTACCGTTCTTAACATCGCCTTCTCTTGCTGCAAGGCGAAGCTTGCCCGTACCCATATTTTCAAGGGTTTCGTCATCACACTTTGAACGGTCATATTCGCAAACCTGATATTCCTTTGTAAAGCTGTTTTTAATGGCTCTTACCGGGTGACCAAGTCTTTTACCTGTTACAACAGTATCAATATCCTTAGCCTTAAGAATCTTATCCTTGTATTCCTGTGCAATAGTACACTCGTTGCACACCAAAAACCTTGTGCCAACCTGAACACCCTGTGCACCGAGCATAAATGCGGCGGCAATCTGTCTGCCGTCGGCAATACCGCCTGCTGCAATAACAGGGATGTTTACAGCGTCAACAACCTGAGGAACAAGTGCCATTGTTGTAAGGTCACCAACATGACCTCCGCTTTCTCCTCCCTCGGCAATAACAGCAAAAGCACCACGCTTTTCAACCATTCTTGCAAGGGCAACAGAAGCAACAACAGGAATAACCTTGATTCCGGCTTCGGTCCACATAGGCATATACTTAGTAGGGGTACCTGCACCGGTTGTAACAACCTTTACGCCCTCTTCAACAACAACCTTTGCAACCTCGTCTGCAAAAGGTGACATAAGCATAATGTTTACGCCAAAGGGCTTGTCGGTCATTTCCTTACATTTTCTGATTTCCTCACGGAGCTGTTCTCCGTTTGAGTTCATTGCGGCAATTAATCCAAGACCTCCGGCATTGCTTACACCGGCAGCCAATGAAGCGTCGGCAACCCAAGCCATACCGCCCTGAAAAATAGGAAATTCCAAACCTAATTCTTTGTCAATGACAGTGTGTATCATCCTTGTACCTCCTAATGAAAGATTCCCATAAATACAGATTTTTATTGAATATCAACAATAATATTCCCTTGCTTAATCTGCAATAGGACATAATTTTCCAATCTTCATAATTGTACTATATTTTGGGGGTAATGTCAATGTACAAGCCGTCTAAATTTTCTGTAAACTTTTTAAAAATAAACAGTTTATATGCCTTTTATTCTGTTTTTAATAGACATTATACACTTTTTTGTCTATTAACTTTCGAGATTTTTCTGCCGGTTTCAATTAACTGCAATAATCCTCAAGTGCTTTTCTAAGGGCAACATCCCCCTCTATTTTCACACCTGTTTTCAGCTTTATTTGGTCCTCCTTGGGCAGGGTATTCACCATTGTGTCCGTTGTGATTATAGGGTCGTTTTTGTTACCCCTAAAAACTGCAAGTCTGCCCTGAAAATCCCTTAGGCAGTAATCGGCTGATTTTTCCTCTTTTACCTTTTGGGAGTCCACAAGTTGGTCTGTTTTCAGTTCAAAGGTAGCAGATGTAAATACCGACGCAAAAAGTATTACCGCTGTGACAATAAAAGCAACATATTGTTTCATTTTTCTGTCTTCCTTTCAAAAATTGGAATAATATTCTATCAAGGAATTATTTTTTCATTAATTTACACGAATATTCATATCTTTACAAAGATTTTTTGCACCTATGCTGAAAAAGTGAAAAATAGGTTTATTTTTTCCTCTGTTTATGATACAATACTATCAGTTGTGCATTTTCATATATATAATGAAAAATAAAATACATAATATAACAATGTACTGCTAAACGAATAATAACAAAATCAACCGGTGCTAAGCATAAAAAACTTTAGGTAAAAAATATAATGGCTATTTTTGCTACTTGCATTTTGCTTAGACCTAAAAAGGAGGTTTGTTGTTTTGAAGGAAACTGACATCAGTAAGCTAACCAAGAAGAAAACTTCCGGCAACAACGATATTGAAATCGACAAAAAGGGTGCGGTTAAAAATGTATTTTCCGGACTTTGGAAAATGATTTTTACAATCTTTATGGTGTTCGTATTTGCCTTTGTTGCCGTTGGTATCAGCCTTAGTATTTACATCTTTGGAATCGCAACAGAGCCAACAGGCATTGACCTTTATGACATCAGCCTTAACCTTACAAGCCACATCTATGTTAAGGATGAGAAAACTGACAAGTACAAGGAATATCAGGCGCTGTACGACAGAGAAAACAGAGTTTGGGTTGACTACAAGGATATTCCACAACATATGAAGGACGCAATGGTTGCCATTGAGGACAAGCGTTTTTATGACCATAGCGGTGTTGACTGGCAAAGAACAGGCGGTGCGGTGCTTTCCCTTGTTTCGGGAAGCAACAGCTACGGTGGTTCTACAATTACACAGCAGTTGATTAAGAACATCACAGACGACAATCAGGTTTCTCTCACAAGAAAGCTAAGGGAAATTTTCCGTGCTCTCAATGTGGAAAACGAATACACAAAGGACGAAATCCTTGAGGCATATCTGAATGTTGTAAACTTCGGAAACAACTGTCAGGGATGTCAGTCAGCCGCACAGCTGTACTTCGGCAAGGATATTCAGGACTGCTCAATTGCCGAATGTGCCGCAATAGCAGGAATTACACAGAACCCAAGTAAGTGGAATCCTCTCATCTATCCCGAAAACAACAAGCTCCGCCGTGAGATTGTTTTGAAGGAAATGTACGACCAGGGCAAAATCACCAAGGAAGAGTACGACAAAGCCCTTAAGGAATCGGAAAAAATGAAGTTTAAGGGATATAACCAAAAGAAAGAGGAAGAGGAAACTCAGGTTCAGAACTGGTATATTGACGAACTTTTCTTTGACCTTAGAGATGACTTGGCAAAGGAATTTGATATTTCCACAGACGCAGCCGAAAGAATGATTTACACACAGGGTCTTAAGGTTTATTCCGCAATGGATACAGATATGCAGAAGTATGTTGAAAAGGTTGGACGAGAAATCAACACCGACGGCATATACGGACTGCAAACCGCAATTACCCTTATGGACTATGACGGCAGAGTTATTGCCTCCACAGGCTCCTCCGCCAAAAAAGAGGGCAACCTGGAGTTTGACAGGGCAACAATGTCCTCCTTACAGCCGGGTTCTTCTATCAAGCCTGTTGTAGTTTATCCATATGCCATTGAGCATGGCTATCTCACCTACGGCTCAAGGGTTAAGGATGAACCACTTGAAAACTACAAGGTTGGTGCAGACGGTTATCCTGTTGAGGGTCCTACAAACTGGTACAACAGCTACAAAGGCTCTATGTCACTGCCTGACGCAATAGAAATTTCTTCCAACGCAACAGCGGCACAGGTTATGGACCAAATCACACCACAGTCAGCCTACAAGCAGGTAACACAGCTTATGGGATTTAAGCACCTTGACGAAAAGGACGGTCAAGAGGTTGGTGCCCTTTCAATCGGCGGTATGACAGGCGGTGTAACTGCAAGAGAAATGGCGGCTGCATACCAGTATCTTGGCAACGGCGGTCAGTACTACGAGCCATACACCTACTACTATGTAACAGACAACGACGACAAGATTATTATTGATAAGAGAGATAAACTTCCTATTCAGGCGTATTCAGACGAAACAGCCGCCATTATGAACAGGGAGCTTAACTTCAACATTACCAACTCCCGAAACACCCAAGCCTTTAACGCAAAGATTGACGGCTGGGATATAATCGGCAAAACAGGTACAACAAATGACGACAAGGACAGCTGGTTCTGCGGGGCTTCTCCTTACGCAACACTTGCTGTATGGACAGGCTTTGACACACCGGCAACCAACCCTGATACATCAATTTCGCCAAAGCTGTTTCAAAAGATTATGTCAAAATATCTGAAGGGCAAGCCTAAAAAGGAGTACAACTTCCCTGCCGATATGGAGGAAATCTACTACTGTGTAGATTCGGGACTTCTCGCATCCTCCTACTGCTCTAACACAAGGATAGGCTATTTCTTCAAGGACAAAAAGCCTGACTACTGTTACGGTGACCACAGCGGTGCTGTTTATGACAACAACGACGACACCTACAACAATTACAACAGCAACTACAACTACTACGACCAAACCTACGAAGCAACAACCGCCGGTGAGGGTGGAGGTGTAGAAAACGACACAACACCATCTCAGGAAAACGGCGAAACTCAAGCTCCGGCTGAAACACAGGCACCGGAAACTCAGGCCCCAGTAACAGAGGCGCCTGCCGAAACACAAGCTCCTGCTGCGCCAACTACCGCAGTAGTTGAATGATAGATACATTTTGGAAAGTAAGAGAGGTACAGATAATGATTCCAGTAGCAATAATGGGGCACGGTACAGTTGGCTCCGGAGTAGCAGAAATTTTGACTACTCACAAACACAAGCTTTTTAAATCAGTTGGAGAAGAGCTTTATATCAAGCACATTCTTGACCTTAGGGAATTTCCTGACAGTCCTTTGGCTGACAGATTCACAAAGGATTTTGAGGATATTATAAACGACATTGAGGTTAGAGTTGTTGTTGAGGTTATGGGTGGCGTTAACCCTGCTTACGACTTTGTAAAGAGATGCCTTTTGGCAGGCAAAAGCGTTGTAACCTCCAACAAGGAGCTTGTTGCAAAGTGCGGAGCTGAGCTTCTTCAGATTGCAAAGGAAAACAACGCAAACTTCCTTTTTGAGGCATCTGTCGGCGGTGGTATTCCCATACTCCGTCCACTTTCACAGTGCCTTGTTGCAAACGAGGTTGACGAAATTGCAGGTATCCTAAACGGTACAACAAACTTCATCTTTGGCAAGATGATTAACGACAATATGGACTTTGACGACGCACTAAAGCTTGCTCAGGACTTAGGCTATGCCGAGAGAAATCCCGAGGCTGACATTGAGGGTCACGACGCTTGCAGAAAGATTTGTATTCTGGCGTCCCTTGCCTTTGGCAAACATATTTATCCCGACAATGTTTACACAGAGGGCATTACAAAAGTAACCCTTGATGATGTAAAATATGCCGACAGCCTTAATTATGTAATTAAGCTTATCGGCGATGTTAAAAAGAATGATGAGGGCAAGCTTGAAATTTGCGTATGCCCAATGCTCCTTTCCAAGGACTGCATTTTGTCTGACATTGACGATGTATTCAACGGCATTATGGTTAAGGGCGACTGCACCGGAGATGTTGTTTTCTACGGTAAGGGCGCCGGTAAGCTGCCAACTGCATCTGCCGTTGTTGCTGACATTGTTGACTGTGCAAAGCACCTTAAATCAAGAAAGAGAATTTTCTGGGTTGACGGTGACGGAAGCAATGTTGCTTCATATAAAGATAGTATAACCGCAATGTACTTAAGGGTTGCCGGTGACGGTGAAAAGGCACTTGAGCTGTTCCCTAATTCAGAAGTTATGAAAGCAGACGACAACACCGTTTTGATAACTCAGGAATACCGTTTCGGCGAAATTGAGGACAAAATCTCTGCCCTTAGCGAGGCAGGATTAAAGGTTCTTTCCGCTATAAGAATAGGCAACCTTTAATTGTTAGGACCCTAATCAGCGTTTCCTGACATAAATTCATAAATAAATTCACTTTATGTGAAAAGAGGAGATAAGAAATGGCACTAATAGTTCAAAAGTTCGGCGGCTCATCTGTGGCAGATGCCGAGAGAGTGTTTAATGTTGCAAAAATCGTAACAGACACTTACAAAAAGGGTAATGATGTTGTAGTTGTTGTATCAGCTCAGGGTGACACAACAGACGACCTCATTGCAAAGCAGATGGAAATTAACCCCAACGCTAACAAGAGAGAAAGAGATATGCTTCTTGCCTCCGGCGAACAGATTTCTATTTCTTTACTTGCTATGGCTATTGAAAAGCTGGGCATCCCTGCAATTTCACTTCTTGGATGGCAGGCTGGATTCCAAACAACATCCTCCTACACATCAGCAAGAATCAAGAATGTTGACGGTCACAGAATCCGTCAGGAGCTTGACCAGCACAAGATTGTTGTTGTGGCAGGATTCCAGGGTATCAACAGATATGACGACCTCACCACACTGGGTAGAGGCGGCAGCGACACCTCTGCTGTTGCTATTGCAGCGTCCCTTCACGCTGACCTTTGTCAGATTTTCACCGATGTTGAGGGTGTTTACACAGCAGACCCACGAAAGGTTAAAAACGCAATTAAGCTAAAAGAAATTTCTTATGACGAGATGCTTGAGCTTGCCACACTTGGCGCACAGGTACTAAACAACCGTTCAGTTGAGATGGCTAAGAAATACGGAATTGAGCTTGAAGTTCTTTCAAGCCTTACAAATAAACCGGGAACAATAGTAAAGGAGAAACCAAAAATGGAAAAGATGATTATTTCAGGTGTTGCTAAGGACTGCGACATTGCAAGAATTTCAATAAAGGGCATACCAAACGAGCCGGGCTTTGCTTTCAAGGTATTTTCAAAGCTTTCAGCAAAGGATATTAATGTTGACATTATTCTTCAGTCAGTTGGCACCGAGGGAACAAAGGACATTGCCTTTACAGTATCTGCCAACAACGGCGAAGAGGCTGTTAAGGCACTTAACGACCACAAGGATTCACTTGGCTTTGAGGACATTAAGCTTGACACAAATGTTGCAAAGATTTCAATTGTTGGCGCAGGTATGGAAAGCCACGCAGGCGTTGCAACAAAGATGTTTGAGGCACTGTACAACAACAATGTTAACATTCAGATGATTGCAACCTCTGAAATTAAGACATCAGTTCTTATCTCAAAGAACGATGCTGACAGAGCAGTTTCTGCAATTCACGACAAGTTCTTCGAATAATCAAATAATAAACATAGTCAAAATTTTAAGCCTTGTTTGGAAAATGTCCAAGCAAGGCTTTTTTAATGTGTTATTTAAAAATATTTAAAATTATTCGTGCAATATATTGATATTTTCGTGCAAAGGACATATAATGTAATTATAAAGGAGATGAGCATATGGGAAAGACAACAAATATAAGTATCCGTATGGATACAGATTTAAAAGCAGCCGCCGAGGAACTTTACTCTGAGCTTGGTATGAATTTATCCACCGCATTTAACATTTTTGTCAGGCAGTCCCTGCGTGACGGAGGAATTCCCTTTAAAATCACAAAAGGAACGCCAAACAAAGAAACAGTATCAGCCATTTTAGAGGCAGAAAGGATTGCAAAGGATTCATCAGTAAAGGGTTACACCAATATGGATGAACTTATTGCAGACCTTGAAAAATGAAGAAATACACAGTAAAATTCACTTCCCAGTTTAAAAAGGACTATAAGTTGGCTAAAAAGCGTGGCAAAAAAATGGAATTGCTAAATAATACAATTGAGTTACTTGCCAATGGCGAAGTTTTGCCGGAAAGCTACTGTGACCATTCCTTGTCAGGAAACTGGTCAGGACACCGTGAATGTCACATCCAACCCGACTGGCTTTTGGTTTATTATATCGAGGATGATATTCTTGTCTTAACCCTTTCCCGCACCGGTTCTCATAGTGATTTATTCGGTTAATGATATTTTTTATTGGTAGAAATAATTTTAAGCCTTGTTTGGAAATCTCCAATCAAGGCTTTTGTGATTAAACAACAATATTATATTTAAGTCAAATTAAAGTACACGCATACAGGAGTGAAATCGTCAATATTATCGTATCTGTACCTAACTTGAATATTACCGCAGTTAAAGCTGAAGAAATAAATATCACCCTCGGTTATGTACAGCTTTCCCTCAACTCCGGCACTTTTAAGCTCACCATAGGTTGACATTGTGTTAATTGTTTTTGATTTATTTACAGGGAAAATCTTATTGGTTTTCTCGTTCTCAATCACTATGGAGTTTATTATCTCATCTTTTAACAGTTTATTTTGGTCAAGTGCATTGGATGTGTATGCAAACTTAAAGGGTACATTTTTGTAGGAAATGTAGCTCCATCCCCCATCCCAACACTGAGTGTATTCTTCGCCAAATTCATCAATGACAGTCTGTACCGTTTTACCAAGGAAATTTATGTATTTATTTTCTTTTATAGAATAATCAAATGTTTTATCATAGGTAGTACTTTCAGCTCTTTCAGTTACAGTCGTATCTGTTGACTTACTCTTTGAGCTTTCCTCATCAGTACAACCTGTTGTCAAAATCAAAGATACAATACTACACACCAAAAGTATGGCAAAAAACTTTTTCATTTCCTATCCCCTACTGTCAATTCTCATTTATTTCATTTTGATAAATTTCCATTTTGTATGTTTTTGTCCAAAACAAATCAGATACAAAAATTCAGATAACAAACCCACCCCAACGCAAAGTGCATTAAGGTGGGCAATTTTAGCAGAATATAAGAATATTATAAAGATGCACCAAAGTCGCTTACTACGATTTGACCTGTAAGAGCCTTTGAATTATCAGATGCAAAGAACTCAATAATATTGGCAACATCCTCCGCCATACAAGGCTTGAGCTTAAGGTCGCCGTGCTTGCTCATTGCTCCCATCATACGCATATCAAGCTGTTCAGGCTTCATATTCATTGTCATTGGAGTAACAATAGTTCCAGGACAAATGGCATTACAACGGATGTATTTGTCAGCAAGGAGCAATGCTGTGTGCTTTGTAATTCCTATAATTGCAGCTTTTGTTGAAACATACGCTGCTCCGCCGCCACCGTTTACACCGGCAACAGAGGCAACATTTACAATAGATCCACCCTCTGTCATATACTCAAGAGCAGCCCTGATGCACTGCATTGTGCCAACCTGATTTATGGAAATAACCTTTTGTGCTTCCTCATCGTCAAACTTATCAACAGGAGCAAGTCCTGTGTCGAGAACACCTGCATTGTTAACAAGAATGTCGATTTGACCAAACTCGTCCATTGCTGTTTTCATCAACTTTTTGCAGTCCTCATCCTTGGAAATATCGGCAGAAACAGTAACAACACTTCCGCCCTCTTCCCTGATTTTTGCTGCAACCTCATCAAGAGCCGGTTGACGACGGGCGCTGATAACAACATTTGCACCTTCACGGGCAAAGAGCATAGCTGTTGCTCCGCCAACTCCGGAGTTACCTCCTGTGATAATAGCAGTTTTTCCTTTTAAATTACACATAATTAACCTCCGAAATTTTTACAGTGTGAATCACAGAGTATATTAAGTTTTCTCTGTAAAACCATTTTATAATTTAAAAAGCAAGTGACAAAGTACCACTTGCTTTTATATTTTTCCTTATTTATTCATTGTCCTCGTTGACATCTTCCTCTGATGAAGTTTCAGCATTATTAACAATTGCATCAAACTTGCTTACATCAAAAGGTAGAACTGAGTCATAATCAATCAGACCCAAGTTGTCACAGCCTGGAAAAGCGTCACTGGAGTAATGCACATCATTGTTTGGCAAAACAAGAATTTCCATTTCACTTGCGTTTGCAAATGCATTATTTGCAATTCCTACAACCGGGCAAGAGTAGTTTACTTTATTATCTGTGTCCTTATCTTCCTTTGTATAAACAACGGATGAAAGTACCTTTACAACACCGTCATCAGGAATATCATAGTAGCCTGTCACAACAGCAAGATAAACCTTACCCTCACGAGCAAACTTTACTCCGTCATACTCTGTATCATTTTTGATAATTGAGTACACAATTCCGTCCATTTTAACAGTTTCCACGCAACTGCCAACAGCACTATCCTTTTTGATAGCCTTTGCCTTTGCGTAGGACTCAAATGCCATTGAATTTGCATAGTTTTCATAGCCCACTTCAGGCACATGAAGAACGGAATCAGCCTTATATGTTACACCGCTAAGTTTATATTCTGTCTTTACTTCACCAAAGGTATTCATTGATGAAACAACAGGAGGCTCAATGGTATGGAACACAAAGTTTTCAATGTCTGTATTTTCAAATGCTGTTGAACTTACTGACTTTGCTGTTGCCAAATCAAGAGTCTTTAGTGACACACCGCTAAAGGCATTGTCACAAATTGCAACTGTGTTATTGTCAACAGTAAATTCCTTCTCTGTTTTCTGTGGTAAATACTTAATGAGCATTGTTTTATCAGCAGAGTAAATAACAAGGTCCTTTACACTGTAAGGAGATGTGTATGTAACATCATCAACCTTATTTTCTTTTTTGATTTCAACACTCTTAATTGTCTTTATATCCAAAGCACTTGCATCTAAGTTAGACACAGTTGCAGGAATTACAACCTTTTCAACTGCTGTGCCTGAGAAAGCATTACCGTCAACGCTCACAACAACAGCCTTATCAATCTTTGTTGGGATTTCAACGGTCTTTTTTGAGCCGTGGTAAGCCAGTACTTCACAGGTCTTGCCACCGTTAAGAGTGCGAACCTCCCATTCGCCTGTTGGCTTTGTTTCTGTTGTTTCTGTTGTTTCAGGTTTATCCCCAGGCATAGTTTCAGGCTTAGTAGTTTCAGCTGGAGTACTGCTTGGTTGCTTTGGAACAGTTGTAAAAGGAACCTTACTATTTGTAGTAGGAGGAATAACAGTAGTATTATTTGGTGTAGAGTTGTTACCCTTTGGAGTTTCCTCGCTGTTTGCAGTAATCAAACCCTTGTCACTCTTAACAGCAGGAGCATTAGTCTGCTGAACTCTAATCTTTGCGTCAATAGAAATTGTGCTGTTGCTTGTGAAAAGCAAAGGAGAAAGGTCATAGCAACAGTATTCAAAGAGGTAGTAGGACTTACCACCGCCAACTGTTACACCAAGCTTTTGAATGTCGGTTGACTTTGTAAAGCTTGTGCCTGTCTTTTGTATGCCTGATGCAGTATCAGGCTTGAATTTTTCCATATATCCGCTTAACTTATTACCTGACTTAGTAAAGCTTTTAACCGCATTTGATATATCGGTAACTCTTACGAAAAAGCTATCGGTTACTTCATTGGTAGTGCCTGTAAAATTAGCACAGTTAAAACCAAGGCTAAGGTAGGAGTTTAGGTTAATCGTTCCTGTGTTGTCCACCTCAATAAATCTGTACCCAACTGTGCCGGCAGACCAGTTTGTATCACCGGAAATTGCATTGTCAACAGCAACATCATCACCTTGGGTTGTGCCAGTTGTAAGGAGGGAACCATCTTCGTAATACACATTTACGGTAGCACCAAACTCACCCATTCGGATAACTGTGTTTAGATAGTCTATCTTTGATGTGAGCCAAGAAAATGTGAAAGCTGTACACAAGATTAAAGCCATAGCACTAAGTACCACAGTCGAAAGGAAACTTCTCTTATTCAGTTTTGTCTTCGTTGTCTTTGATTGATTGTTCAAATTCTTTAACAACATCGTCCTGCACCTTTCGCCTGTATATTATAAAAGGTAATAATTTCGTTAATAAGATATTTTTTTAACATGGATATTCCGTTGGAAGAAAAAGCATAGCCACCGTGGTTTTCTAATATATCTATAATCTATATCTGTAATCACGTAAGTGACGCTCTATCCCCACAATCTTCCTCTCTATCATTATATGATATAATATCACAAATTTCAAGAGTTTCAAATATATTTTTTTAGATAACATTGCACCGAACGCAAAATTCACAGATTATGTATAATTAATTCTGACACAATATAGCAAATAAACAAAAATCAGCCACCATAGACAGCTGATCTTATTTAAATAATTTATTGGCGTCAAGCATAAAAGAAAAGGACACAATTTTGCAATCCTTGTCAAGATTAGCTGTAAAAGTGCAGTTGCTGTTCACATATTGTACCATTTTACCGTCATCAAGGGAAGTAAGGTCAACCTGAGGCTCTCCCCAAGCTTCTTTCATTTTATCTGCAGTGTCATTATACTTGATTTCTGAGGGAAGAATATAGCTTTGGTCGTACTCATTAATATTATATGTACCGATAAAGTAAATCAAAGAATCCTTAACAGAACAGTCTTTTTTACCTGTATTTACAACAGAAACAGTTATCAGCTTATTCTTTGACGTTTTAATATTAAAGCTTTCTATATTCATAGAATCAGCACTTTTGCTGGGCCTGATTGTTTTTTCAAGGACTCCGGAATAGTTTTCGTCAAGTTGAAATCCCATTTTTTCCAAATCTTTATATGTCAGCTTGTCGGTTATTTTTATAAGATTATTGTCAATTAAAATTTCCATACTTGATATGTTGTCTGAAATATCAGGTGTTTTCCCATTATTATCCGGAGAACATCCGGCAATTATTATCATTAAAACTGATAGGTAAATAATCAAAACTTTCTTCATAACATACCTCCAAATTCATATACTTATATTCTACACTTTCAGAATATATTTGTAAAGCAAAATAAAAGACTCTCCTGGGAGAGTCTAAAAAAGCAAGTGACAAAGTACCACTTGCTTTTTGCATTTTACTTATTTATTCGTTTTCCTCGTTGCTGTCGTCCTCTGAAGTAGTTTCTGCATTATTAATAATTGCATCAAACTTGCTTACATCAAAAGGAAGTACAGAGTCGTAATCAATAAGTCCTAAGTTGTCACAGCCCGGGAAAGCGTCACTGGAGTAATGCACATCATTGTTTGGCAAAACAAGAATTTTCATTTCAACTGCGTTTGCAAATGAATTATTTGCAATTCCAACAACAGGGCAAGAGTAGTTTACTTTATTATCTGTGTCCTTATCTTCCTTTGTATAAACAACGGAGGATTGTACCTTTACTACTCCGTCATCAGGAATATCATAGTATCCTGTAACAACTGCAAGGTAAGCTTTACCCTCACGAGCAAACTTTACTCCGTCATACTCTGTATCATTTTTGATAATTGAGTACACAATTCCGTCCATTTTAACAGTTTCCACGCAACTGCCAACAGCACTATCCTTCTTGATAGCCTTTGCCTTTGCGTAGGACTCAAATGCCATTGAGTTTTTGTAGTTTTCATAACCCACTTCAGGCACATGAAGGACTGCATCAGACTTAAACTCTACACCGCTGAGCTTATACTCTGTCTTAACCTTGCCAAAGGTGTTCATTGAGGATACAACAGGTGGCTCAATTGTGTGGAATACATAATTATCAACTTCAGCACCTTCAAATGCAGTTGAACTTACTGACTTTACTGTGGACAAATCCAATGTCTTTAGAGTAGCACCGCTAAAGGCTTTGTCGCAAATCGCAACTGTGTTATTGTCAACAGTAAATTCCTTGTCTGTTTTCTGTGGTAAATACTTAATGAGCATTGTTTTATCAGCAGAGTAAATAACAAGGTCTTTTACACTGTAAGGAGATGTATATGTAACATCATCCACCTTATTTTCTTTCTTGATTTCAACACTCTTAATTGTCTTTATATCCAAAGCATTTGCATCCAAATTAGATACAGTTGCAGGAATTACTACCTTTTCAACTGCTGTGCCTGAGAAAGCATTACCGTCAACGCTGACAACAACTGCCTTATCAATCTTTGTTGGGATTTCAACGGTCTTTTTTGAGCCGTGATAAGCCAGTACTTCACAGGTCTTGCCACCGTTAAGAGTGCGTACCTCCCAGTCACCGGTTGGCTTTGTTTCTGTTGTTTCAGGCTTATCCTCAGGCTTGGTTTCAGGCTTAGTAGTGGTGGGGACAGGAGTACTGCTTGTTGGTACGGTAGTTTGAGGAACTTTACTATTAGTTGTAGGAAAAACAGTAGTATTTTTAGGTACGGTGTTGTTATCCTTTGGAGTTTCCTCACTGTTTGCAGTAATCAAGCCCTTGTCACTTTTTACAGCAGGAGCATTTGTCTGCTGAACTCTAATCTTTGCGTCAATAGAAATTGTGCTGTCGCTTGTGAAAAGCAAAGGAGAAAGGTCATAGCAACAGTATTCAAACAGGTAGTAGGACTTACCGCCGCCAACTGTTACTCCAAGCTTTTGAATATCGGTTGACTTTGTAAAGCTTGTGCCTGTCTTTTGTATGCCTGATGCATTATCAGGCTTGAAGTTTTCCATATATCCGCTTAGCTTGTTACCTGACTTAGTAAAGCTTTTAACAGCATTTGTTATGTCGGTAACTCTTACGAAAAAGCTGTCGGTTACTTCATTGGTTGTACCGGTAAAGTTGGCACAGTTAAAGCCAAGGCTTAGGTAGGAGCTAAGGTTAATTGTACCTGTGTTATCCACCTCAATAAATCTGTATCCTACTGTTCCGGCAGACCAGTTTGTGTCGCTGGCAATTGCATTGTCAACAGCAACATCATCACCTTGGGTTGTGCCTGTTGTAAGGAGGGAGCCATCCTCGTAATACACATTTACGGTAGCTCCAAACTCACCCATACGGATAACTGTGTTTAGGTAGTCTATCTTTGATGTGAGCCATGAAAATGTGAAAGCTGTACACAAGAGCAATGCTATCAAGCTGACAGTTACAGATGATACAAAGCTTCTTTTATTCAGTTTTGTCTTCAGAGTTTCCGTCTTTCTTGACGGATTCTTCAAATTCTCTTGTAACATTATACTGAACCTTTCTTTTGACTAATCTAAACAGTATTATAAATTCATTACTAAACGCAAGTAAAATTATTAACAATACCGCAACAAGACCGTATGGTGTGATAAAAAAGCTATATAGCACACCGATAATCGGTACTTTAAATGCCATTTTTCCTAAAATCTGTCCCTCATAAACTATAGGGTCAATCTCAGGGTTTGCGTCACCCTTAGTAGTAAACAGGAATTGTCCATTAACTTCTTCAATGTCTTCTACTCTATGAGTGATAACCTTTCCGGCATAGCTGCCTTCCATACCGTTATATGTGATGATGTCACCGATTTGAAGAGATTTTGCATCTTCTTTTCTCGTTAATATAACATCACCCACAGACAGCTCCGGTTCCATACTTGGGGAACTGACACGGTATACCGAATATCCAAAAATTGTGGTGTTTCCACCGGTAACTCTCTGCACAAAGAAGAAAATTACCGTAAGTACCATTATGCCCAAAAACACAAAGCTAAGGATACTTAGTATTTTTCTTACAATCTTCATATTATCTTATACCTGATAAATACACAGGTTGCCAAGCTCTATTGTCATTGCAGTAGCATCAGTACTATTATCCGGACTATTTGGAATGGCAATATACCACTCAATAGTAGTGTTACTATCAGTCGGAACAGATACATTCTCAACAAGAGTAAAGGATGTGGCAGAACCCGAAACGATAGTCTGTGAGTTTAAAGGTGAAACCGTACCTATTCTTATTCCTGCATCAAGGCGACTGTTCTCAAGCTTAACAGAAACCTTTGCAGGTTTTGCTTTATGTTCACCTATCACCTTATGAGATACAATAGTTTTGAAATAAATTTTATCTCCGGGGGCAAGGTTGGTGGTTATGTTCTGGAAAGCTGTTGATGCTTCTTGCGTACTTAGTTTACTATAATTCAGACCCTTATCTACAGAATAAGATGTCTCAGCATCTATATATGTCATATCCTCGTTGAGAGATACTGTTCTGGTAAAGCCCATACTGTTTGCATCGGCACTACCTGATCTGTCAAACCAAGAGTATGTCATTACAACCAGCGAAACAATGCACAGTGATGCAACAAGACATCTGTAAATTATTGACTTTTTATTCATATTGCATCACCTGCTTTCATTTTTATGGATTAAAATTAATAATGTTATTACTGTAATCTTTTGTTGTAAAATCTGTTTTGCTCTCGCATGATGTTTCATTTGAGTAGTTCCAAAGTTTCAGAGTTTCACCTTCATATCCCCACCTTTTTAACTTGAAAGAGGTGTAACCTGATGGGATAGGACACTCAAAAACTTTTTTAGTTGAGTCTGGACGAACCATTCTTGCCTTAAAACCGGTTACGCTATCCTTAATAAACTCAACTGTAAAATATTCATTACCAGCCATTGTATTAGTAACATCAATTTTCAAAACCTTATCACCCCAGTAGCCGGAGCCGGAATAGGTTGCAGGAAGGGGTGTAATTACTACTATTCCATCTCCACTGCCTACTGTACAATTGTAATGCTTTGTTGTTTTATTACTGCTGTCAGCTGTGCTATAGGAGCCCGTAAGACCGTTCGCACTAAAGCAACTTGCATTCAGCTTATATTCGCTGCTTTCCTCAATAATGGTAGTAAGGGTAAATTGAGAACCTTCTGTCAAATACTTTTCATATTCATTTGAGGCTGTATCAAGTGTATTATCACCAAACTTAAGTTCATCAAGATTTGTCCACTGAATTGTTATTTTGTGGAGTTTATCAAATTTTGCAAATATCTCTGTATTTGCAGTTACAGAATTTAATGTATAATTTGCTGATGAACTTAATAATGTTGTTTTATTTGAGTTATAAAAACCGTTAAACTGATATGAATTTGGTGTATCTACACTTGCAGAAAGAGCTACATTTGAACCGTATTCAACAGAAATACCTTCTTCTGTACTTGGATTCTCATTCACTGTAGCAGATACAGAGCCGTCTGTTATAGGATATCCTGTTTTGGAATCAATACAAGTAACTATAACCTTAGGGTTGTCAGATAAATATACTTTTATATTTTTATCTCCTTCCACATGCTGAATAGTATATGTCCATTCACCTGATTTTGGAGAATATGCATAATCTGTCAACACAACACTGCTGATGTAACATCCCGAAGCAGGTGTAACAACGAATGCTGCACTATCACCATATTCTATTTTTGCAGAACTTTGAACAACATTGTTGATTTTAACAGTTGCTTTGTCTGTTGGACTTACATCACCGTAGTAAACCTCAACATTTACTGTTGGGTTATCCTTTAATGTAATAGTAATTGTAACATCTGCCGTTAAGTTGGTGAAATCGTGAGTCCATTTACCTTTTGTAACATTGTATGGGAAGCTATCCTGTGGCTCTATGTTATAGATATAATAACCATCTGCCGGTATAACTTCTACGGTTGAACTTCCGTTGTATGCTATCTTACCGTCACCTTTAACTTGAGCTAACCCAGGAGCCTCTGCCTCTTCATACATTATTTTAACAGTAATGGTAGGATTTGCCGCATACTTTGCCTTTAATTCTACATTGCCGACTGTATTATATTCGCTATCTTTGGTAATTTGCACATCATTAGGCTCTTCACCCAGATACCAGCCGATAAATGAGTAATTTGGTTTTGTAGGGGATGGAAGATCTCCATATTTTTCTTTGTATTTAACCTTTTTAGATGTTGGGTCTACAGTTCCTCCATTTGGATTAAAGGTGACTGTATATTCAATTGGATCATAAGTACCATAGAAAGACCTATCTCCGGTTGAACCGCTTGGAATTTTATCAGTTTTTGAACCTGTTGTACTTCCAATGTGCCAACCGCTGAATGTATATCCGGGCTTGGATGCCGGAGAAGGAAGAGTTATCTCCGGTGATTCGATTGTGTAAGTAGCTGGAGATAAAGTTTCTTCTTTACTATCAATTGTATATGTGATGTAATATGTTTTTGGTTTAAATGTTGCCTTTACTGTAACAGCTTCTTCCGGCATATTAAAGCTATCTGTAAATGCTGTACCGTTAAAGGTTAAGGTGTCAAGCTCATAGCCCTCATTAGGAGTAATCGTAAGGTCTGAAACTGAAACAGTAGCGTTAGCCAATGCCTCTGCAGGACCGGAAACAGTACCCTTTCCGTCATCTGTGTATGTGATACTATACTTTGTTGGTGTTGTATATTCATACCACAGTTTGTAGTTAGAAGAATCTGTTGTATCAAGCCAGATTACTACATCCTTTTTGGTTGTGGCAGTAGTATCTAAAAACTTTAGGAGTCGGGATTCTTCTGTATTTGTATCATTTGCTCTGTATTTAAGGGTAAATTTGTTATCTTTTGTATTATTGTGGAAAGTATGACCGGAGTTACTACTACCGCCATACCAGACACCTTCATTGCCGTTACCGGTATGGATGTAGAAGAATTGATCTTTGTCACCATATGTTTCATTAATCGTTCCTGACAGTTCTGCTACTGTCTTACCTGATTCGTACATATAAAGACCATTACTGACCTTAGTAAAAGGCATATCTAAATATTTATAACCCCATTTATGTTCATTAAATCTACCTGTAATGTAATAATTGACTTCATCAGATACTACAACATCAACAGTTGTTTCCACCGATTTATATCCATTACTGGATGCAACAACCTTAAAGGAGTAGGTACCTTCTGCGGTTGGTGAAAATGTAACAGAGGCAGAAGAAGCACTTGTTGTTACAACTGATGTGTCACTGCCAAATGTGCCACCAAGTCCGGTTGTTTCTGTGAATGTGTATGTAACATCACCGGCAGAGCTATGTTTATTCTGAAGTTCTGCTGTCAATGTCAAGGAAGTGTTCTTCTCAACAGCTTCCGGTACTGATGTAAGAGTTACACCGGTAGCAAGGTCAGGTGTAGGGTTTACAACACTAAAAGTATCAGTATCTGCAAGAACATAGATATTTTTGTCATAGAGGACAGTTAAAAGCTTATATCCTGTGCCGACAGGAAGAGTTGATGTGTCCACCTTACCGTCAGTAAGAGAAACTTCTGTGTAATTAGTTCCATCATAAAGATAGTATTTGAAACGATTAGTTAAGCCCAAGCTTGACTTACCGGGCTGTGTTGAAGTGCTTACAGAAAGTTTTCCTCCAACATTAACTGTGGCATCAATAGTGGTGGTTGCAGTCTTGGTTGAGCCTGCGTCATAGGAATATAGATAGTTATTATCCTTAACAGCAAGTTGTTCAAAGGCTGAAGCATCTTTTTTATCACGAACAATATATGTACCGCCGGCCTCTATAGCTCCAAGCAGACCAGATGCCCAGTGACCTTGATAATATTGAATATCTGTTGATAAGGTTGCGACACCAAATATATGTTCTACATCAATATTACGTGTTATTGAAAGGGAAACTGTTGCTTTAGCACTGCCAGTGTTATTATTAGACATAAAATAGTACTTAGTTTGTTTCCATTCAGATTTCTCACCGCCGTAAACCATTACCTTTTCGCCTTTAAGTACAGACAACAAGTTTTCGTCTGTAACTACAGGGTCGGGGTCAGGGTCAACCGGATCGCTACCTGAATATGTTGACCATGAACCAGTATTGTCCCAACCGCTTATGGAAACACAATTATTTGTTCCCATAGCATCAACTGACATACGGGATGAATAGTTCCATAATTGAGTACCGTTTGATTTGTTAATTCTTAAAAAACGCACAGAACCGAGTGTAGACGCCGGAACTGTAACCTTGTATATATTTGTTTCAACTAAAGTACATGTTTGATAAACATCACTACTTGAAAAAGCTGTTTTTTTACTAATATTACTATCAGAATAAGCATCACCACTTGTTTCGTAACACCAATTGTCATTGTCTTGGTAATAGAAAATTGCACCAATAATTGCATCATCAGATGCCCAACCTGATTGACCGCTTGTGTCGAAATAAATTGTAGCACCAGATGTAAATTTATTAGATGTAGATAGCTCTATAACCTCCACACCGGCACCGCTTGCAATTAAATCTTTTGTCTTTGCAGGGGTGGTGTTTGTGGTGGTGTCTATGTCTGCAAGGAGTGATGTTGTATCGGTAATGGTTAAATTACTGCCAAGACTCTTTGCACCTGCCGAGAAATTGGCACAGCACAGCATAGCTAATGCCAAAATTAAAGCAGTAGCTGTACTGATATATCTTATGCAATTTTCAGCAATTGACTTTTTCATAATAACCTCTTATTCTGCATCCTTTGTGTAATCTGTAATAGTATAGTAAACTTCTGTTTTGTTGGTGTTGTTTCTGCCGGTTGCGTTCCAAGTATATGTATGGGTTTCAAGTGTTCCCTGCTTTGTGAATTCAAACTCAACACGGGTAACATTTGATATGTCACTTATAATAGCTGTGTTCTTTATACCTGTATTGAGATTTATCAGCTTGTCGGAAGCTACTACTTGTCCCTTACTATTATATGCCTTGTAAGTACCTGTACTGCAATTTGACATAAACTGCTCTGTTGTTCCGTCATAAATGTAGATAAGCTTATTAGCAGTATTATACCAGTTTGTATTTATCTGAAATTTCACATCGAGTTCTGTATTTGACTTAATAAGGTTGTTATCCGAATCATCCTCGCCTTCAAGCCAAATTGCTATCTCAACTTTGGCTGTTTTGTTACAAGGTAATGTAAAGATTGATTTATTATTTGAAATTATATAATCTGCAAAACTCTCTGTAGTCACTGATTCTACGCTATATGGAGGTTTATAAGTTTTAGCTTGTTGTGAGAATATCTTTGTATCAGTTGTACCCTCTATTGTCCATGTTATTGCCATTCTCAATGAATTTGCAACAGCTTGGTCATTACCGCCATATACAGATTTTATTATTCCATCATCTCCTAGGTCAAAGTAAAACTTTGTGTCTTCTTCTACACAAGTTGATTCAATATTAAGGTCAAAGGCAAGGTAGCTTACACCTCTGTAGTTTTTATCCAACTGAATATAACTTTCGCCTTTTTTGTAATAGAAAGTTTTACCATCTGCTGAGGAAACCTGTGACAGTTTTATTCCATCTGCTAAGTCTGCGTATTTATTTAATGAAATATACTCACTGCCAATATCCTTTCCCACTTTTACAGTATGATAATAATTATCATTATTCTCAGGGTTTCTTTTGATATTTCCTTCGTTAAGGTTGAGATTCATATCTGTACTTTGTTCAATCCAGCTATAGGTTGTTACACCGCCAACGGCTACTACAAGGATAAGTGCTACAACGGTGAGGATAATATTAAATTTTCTGCCCTTTGGTGAAAGTGGCTTTTTCTCTCTTCTGTCCATTATAGCACCTCCTTTTAGAATAATTTTAATTTACGGAAGAACGGAATCTTCACTTGAAATTATATTTATATGTGGCTTATAACTGCTTGTTCCATCAGGGTTGTCAACCATATTTTCACTACCAAAAATTTTACCCTTTATTGTTCCATTGTCATAATAGAAATGATTGAATTGATCATTATCTACCAAATTAATAGAAGACGATTCATTTCCATTATCAGTACTAAATATAACATTTTCATACTGACCGGGCACATCATAATGGAAAATGTTTTTTCCGTTATCTTGCCCATCAGGTCCATCAACATTAGGTCCACGCCAACCATTGTTTCCCTTACCAGTAAAGCAATGCGCATGCATTGTTTGACTCCAACCAGAAGGATATGTAAAGTACACTCTTCTTTTAGCAAAAGAATCAACAACAGATACCTTTGAAATTTCAGAAATAGTTTTACCTTCTGTATAATTCAGCCTTGTTGCCCAATTATTTGTCCATGTTGTACTTGATGATCTTGAACCAGCCATACGGCAATATGCAAGGTTACTATAACCTGACGGTAAAACAAATGCATAATATGTTTTTCCTTCTTTAGTTATATTCATATTCCACTTTGCAAGGCTAATCCACTTTTTATTATCAGTATCAGGTTTATATAAATATGCTGAATAGCTTACATCTCTGTATTGATCTGCACTTTCATAGATTTTGCCATTGCCTAAATAGTATATTCCTGTTCCCCAATAGCTTGTGCCACTTTTATTAGTGTTTGCAAAGTAATTTGAGGAGGCAGTAACCTTATCCTGCCAACCGCTGCCGAATGATACCAAAGCACCCGGCTGACTATTTGTACCAAGCTGATAAGGTACGATACCGGCATCAGTCACTGTTATATCTGTTGTAGCCTTTGTAGCCTTGAAAACGCTTGTATGGTATATTCTTTCTAAGGAACCGTCACTATACATTCTGTATCTGAGATTTACACTCAAAGGCTTACCATACTGTGTATATGACAACTTCATATTCAAATATGGAACATATTTTGCAGTATTTGCAACACTTGATCTGGTAAATGCATACATACCTACCTGGTCAGAATAGTCGTAAGAGAACTGGTCAAACATCTTTATTTCTGCAAAATCTTCTGCTCTGAAATCTCCCCAAAGTCCTGCTGAATAATAATTCAAATCAGTTGGGAAGTTATATGTCTTGTCGCCGATGGTCTTAGTACCCTCGGCAAAATCACCAAGGATATTGTACTTTCTGCTAATACCTTTTTTCCTTTGTTCCGGTGTGCCTGTACTATTCAATTCAGCAGCACCGGGGATTTCCAACGGTCCCCAGTAGTCCCAGTTTGTTGAAGAAGATGTTGATGAATATCTTCTGATATAAACACTGGTGTAGCTCTGAGGAATAGTTGTTTTCCATGTTTTTCCATCTGAATCTAAACTTAGCTGATAATAGTCGTCAAGGTCTTTAAGAGCTTTATCGGGAGAATAACTGTCTGCATTAAATACAAACAAATTAGCGGTATTGCCTGAACTATCACCATTTTTAATCCAGTTATTTACTGTTCTGTCAACAACTGTAAGATTATTTGTGTAATCCATTTTTGTTGTAAGTGTTAATGATATACTTATATCTTTTTTATCGACAATATCGTTGTCGAAATTTCCACTTGCACCCTCAAGCCATACAGAAATTGTAACTTTTTTAGTTTCTCCGCCATTGATAACAAAAATTGCATTTCCTGAAGAATAGGTATAGTTGCTCAGCGCATTAACTGTTTGCTTTGAAACACTTGCTACTCCGGTACTGTTATCAAGGGAAGAAACAGCAGAAGTGCTTTTATCATCATAGCCTTTTAATACTGAATTACTGAATATTGTAGGAGTACCGCCGTCATGGCTGTCTATTGATACTCTTACATATTCTGAACCTGTTCCGCTAATTGATGAAAGACCTGAAAGGTAAACACTTGTAGGGTCGCTTACCTCTGTTCTTAAAGAAAAGCTAATCTGCAATATTCTCTTGTTAGTACCCTTATCGGATTTACCATCATAGATATCGGATGCATTGGCTCTTCTAAACCTGAGTTCATTAGTCTTAACACCGTCACCAGCAATTTTTTCATTAAAACTATCATCAGGAACAAAGAAATCCCTGCCGTTTGCAGACGACACTTCTCTTAGGTCAAATCCCTTGATATCAATGGTGTTGCTGTCGGAACCCTGCCATTGAGCGTCAAGCCCTGTGTCGAGATTCAGTGACATTTCATTTGTCTGAACTGTGTCAACATTGCTACTGTCAACCCAGGAATAGGTTGCAACAACCAGGAGGCACACAATCAAGACAAGTGAAGTAACCGAAAGTATTACACTTGTGCTTTTCCTTTCAAGCATACTTTTTCTCTTATCCAATTTTGCACCTCCTCTTTATTTCTAATTATTATTCGCCTGTACTAATTCCAACAAACTGGAACTTTGAACTGAATTTGCCGCCGACAAATTCTTTTCTTGCTTCGGCATCACAACCATCAATCCAAATTGTTAAATCAACCTGTGTTGTGTAGTATTTATCATTGGGATTAGCCTTGGTAGTTGTGCCGATTTTTCCGTACTTTGGTGACGCATCATCAACCGATGAAAGTTCACTTGTTCCTACAATATAGTTGCCACCTTCAACCTGATTAGTACTATTAAGTACATTCTTATCATATTTACCATCTGAACCTATTGTATAATACCAATGAGTATCAGGTGAAGGAACATAATCTTTATATGCGTGTTCGGGAATTGGTGATAATGGAGCTAAGCCCTTATAATACGCATCATTTTTTTCTTCGGTAGGTCCTTCAATTGCAACCTTGTTTTTCTCAATATTAAAATTACAGAAAATATCCGGTCTTGGAACCCATAACAACTTTGTGGTTTTTGCGGTTGTATCTATAAATGCAGCTCTAACCGCACCAACAACACAGTCCTTGGAATAATACTTACCGCTGGCATCCGGTTCCGCCACCAATCTGTATTCTTCTTTTTCAGCATCTGATGGGGTCGTTGTCCAAACCAAAGGTTTTGCAGCAGTATCAGAATTTGGTTTAATTTCTGAAATACCCTTAAAATAAGAACTATTTGTCAGATAAATATCAACCGGAATAGTTGAACGGAAATATAGAGTTTTATGAATATAGTCTACATTTTCAGCTAAGCTTTTTTTGGGCCACTCAGCATTAACATCCGGTCTTTTTATCGTGTCATTATCCATGTGTTTCTCAAGTACAGGATACTTGAAGTTAGTTGGCACACCATCACCGGTAAGTTCCAATGTAAGGGCTGAGGTAGAATAATCTACTCCTCTTACCATTGTTATGTCATTTTTATATGTTTCATTGTCAAGACTCACTTCCAATGAAAGACCGGCGGAAAACTGAATCTGTTCTGTATCAACATTATCTGCAAGATTTCTGAAAAACCATGCATATGTTGTAATAGCAAGTAACGCAACAATTAAAATAACATTAACTACTAAAAGGAGGGTTTTCTTTGTGCTTTTAGATATGAAATTTGGTTCTTTAATATCTTTCATAATTTCCTCCTTTTATTCTTGTTCTACTGCAAAGAAATGCAGGTCAACATTCATCCAACCACCCTGGAGTGGAGTTTGAGCCTCTCTGTCATAGCCTTCGCCCCAGATACGAACAGTTATTTCCTCACTTACAAAAAACCCTTCACTATTCTTTTTACCGCCAATAGATACTATGAAATTAGGATAATCTTTCATATCAACTGTTGGTTTATATTCCGTTGGAATATTTTTCAAATTACTGGACAAAATATAATTATCTAAGGGACTCTTTGCTGTATTCTTTTCATTGGTTGGATCAACCGTTCTGCAATAATACTTTTCAGCAACAGATTTCGGATCGGTATTTGGTGTACGAATTCCCCATCTACCGGATACTTCATATTCTTCCCCTTTTTGCTTATATATATGATATGTATAGGTAGAATCAGGTTCTGAAGCGGTAACAAAATTTGTTCCGTTATAATTTACAAAATAGTTTCCCTCAAGGGTAAATAACATAATGCCTTTTAAGGTTTGCTCTACTCCGTTGATTTTATATTTATTGACAGCATAAAACTGAGTTCCACTTTTACTATCAGTCGTTAAGTTACCAGACGAATCAACCTTTAAATATTGACCATTGGTTATATCCTGCTTTAAGGTGAATGCTCCGGCAGTATTAACAGAGTCAACGATCCAATAATCCTCGGTGGTTCCCGCGGGGGGGTCGTCAACCGCTACACCTGTGCTCGGTGAGCTTGAACTAATGGCACTGTTACCTGAACTATTTGAAGCCGAAAACACAAGTTTATCCCCTTCTGTTACATAATACTTGCCGTCCTTATTAACATCTACATCATATGTTGGGGCTGTACCACTATTTGGTCCATTTACAATCTTTGAGTAAGCGCTTTCTCTATCGTTATTATTACCACCAGATTTTACATCTGTAAACGAAATCTGGATTGTGCCTCCTGGATTATTACTACTAGGTTCAATATACATAGTTTCAAAGTAGGAATACGTTTCTGAATATCCACTCTTATCAGGTGTCAAATTATAGTTAGAGCCATAATTACCTGAACCATCATTGGCGCTGGTTTTGAAGTGAACAGTGCCGAAATCTGTTGTATATGATGTACTACCACGAGAAGATCCATATAGAATAACCTGTCTATTTGCTACATACTCACTATCTTTACCTTCGAGTAGTTGCCATTGTAAATCAGTATTATTTGTGAAAATCATTGGTATATTGCTGGTGTAATTACCCGGAAGAATTTTTAGATTAACATAATACGCATAGACAGTATTTCCGTTTGCATCTTTATCAGGTAATGGCACCTGATAAAGTGGTACACCTTTAAGTTTTTTCTTGTTATTATCATCTAGACTGTTATTGTCATCTACAATTTTCTTCATATCCTTATATTCATCATTCTGTGTAGACAAGGTAACCGTATAACCGCCGTTTGTCGTATCTTCAACATAATCTGAATGATTTATCCATAAAGTATATCCGGAACGAGTACCGCCTGTATATGCTGCTTCGCCACTTGAACCGCCACTCTTGATTACAGTAGAATCAACATCGCTACTTAATATTTCATCATAACTATATCTGGTTGCCGTAGAATTACCAACATGGTTAAGTTCAATATCATCATTGGGAATCCAGAGATTATGCAGATTAAGAGCTGATGTATTTCCGCTTGTAACAGTGTTTAAAAAAGCAATTCTTGCTGTTGCAGAAATGAAATTTCTTGAAAAATTCGTTGTAGTATTGATATTTTCTTTGCTATTTTGGGTTTTATTATCAAAGTCATTACTATCAGGAGTAACCTTGCTCTCGTTAGTAAGGAAAACGTTACACTTTTTATTGTTTCTAAAACGGAGCTTATACTCAATGTATTTTTCTTTTTCATGAGTAACACGGTTTATATTATTTGTTACATCTTTCCAAGGAAGACTTTTACCATCGTTCTTGATTTTATATTCATCTTCAAGGGCATCCATATCAAGCTTGTCGTAATAATTTTCTGCTACTTTTATAAAGTTTGGTTCAAAGAACTGAAGACCGTTACCACTGATTAACGGCAAAGGCTCTGAAGAAGTAAAAGCGGAATGATAAGTCTGTTGATATGCATAAGGCGTCCAGCTATTTGAATGGACTGTATTTCCATTATCATCAATATCAACACTATGATCGGTAATAGCAACCTGAAGTCCATTATCGGCAGTTGCTTTAATTGTTAATCCGCTTGCATTAGCCTCTTGCTTTGAAGAAAACCAAGCAAGAACGCATAAAATTAGGATTACAAATATTACCACAGAAAGAGCAATGTACTTGACCATAAGTTTATGGTTAGACTTTTCCATCTCTTCATTTAAGAACTTCTTTTCTTCTGCCATTTGTAATCCTCCTTTCATTAATCCTTGTTGTCTATCTCGTCAATAGCCTTTGGATTTTCTTTGATTTTCTTTTTCATTTTGGCTATGAAATCCTTGGTTTTTTGCTTTTCGGCTTTAACCTTTTGAGCCTCACGCTCTTTGATTTCTTTCACCTTTTGATTATACTCTTTTTCAAGCTTTCTTTCAAGTTCCTTCAGCTTGCGGTTAAACTTCTTTTCCTCTTCGGAATAAGCCTTATCCTTTAGCTTTGTAACCTTTTCAATCTCGCTGTCGTGACGCTTTCTCTCCTTTGCAAGGGAATCGGCAGTGTCACGGTGGAGCTTTTCAAGCTCTTTTGCGTGGTTGTCGTTAACCTTGCGAAGCTCTTTCTCTTGGTCATCCTTGAGAACTTCAATCTTTGCGTCAAACAGTCTTTGCTGTTTTTCGTTGACCTTATTGAGAGCCTCTTTATCATTTTCAAAGGACTTTTGCTGCTTTGTAAGTGCCTTTTGATGTTCATCATCCTTTGCACTCATCTTCTTTTGGAAGTCCTTATTCATGGAATCAATTTTATTTGTGTTTTCAGCATTGATTCTGTCAATTTCTGACTTATGAGCACTCTGTAAGCCCTGAACCTCTTGGTCGTGCTTGGTGTTGATTATGTTGACCTCTGCAGTGTGCTTATCGTTGATGCTCTTGATTTCATTTTTATGATTGAGAGCCATTGTGTCAATCTCATTTTTGTGATTGGCATTAATGGTTGCAACTTCTTGTGCGTGCTGTTTGCGTTCAGTTTCAATCTGATTGTTAAGACCTGCAATCTCTGAATTGAGGTTTGCAATCTCCTGCTTTTGATTGGCGATAATTGCATCTCTTTCGGCAATATCGGCTTTTAACTTTTCGATAATACCGTTAAGTCTTGCAATCTCTTCCTTTAAGGAGGCAATTTCTGCACGAAGCTGTTGCTCAAGTTCAAGGAGTCGCTTGATTTCGGCTCTTGCCTGCTCAAGCTCTTCTGTAAGTCTTGCAACCTCTGCTTTCAGCTCTTCAATTTCTCTCTTCTGCTCCTCAATAATAGCAAGGAGTCTTTCGATTTCTTCTTGAAGCTCCTTAATTCTATCCTCAAGAGCCATAATTTTCTGCTTGAGGGCTTCAATCTCATCGTAAGCGGCGTTAAGCTTGTTTTTAAGCTCAACAATTTGCTGTTCACGGAGCTGGAGTGTCATATTAAGCTGTGCAACTGTTGCTTTCAGCTTGTGGATTTCGGCTTCTCTTTCACGAACCTCTTTAATTCTAAGGTTCATTTCCTCTTCACGAATTGCTCTGACTTTTTGTTCAAAAGCCTTTCGCATTTCAGCGTCAGGGTCAGCAGCCCTTCGAGTTTCCTCGGCTATTTCTTCCAGATACTTTTCGTGGAGTGCCTGTTTAAGTCCGGGATTTTGAGAAATATCCATTACAAAACGGTTATAGCTCATCAATCCGTAGATTTCATCCTTGATTTCCTTGCCCATTTCACCGCTAAATTCGTTCTTTTCAACAACGAAACCGGGCTTTTGATATTTTTCAAGGAAAGTCCAAAGCTGAACAGCCTCTTTAAAGTTTGGGTTTTTCTTAAGGAGGTTAGTCATTGTGAGAGGAGAACGAACTTCCTCACAACCTTTAAGCTCCTGCATAAGCTGTGAATTGAGAATGCCCTGTGTAATTTGACGAATTCTTGCAACTCGGGCAAAGTCGGAAAGATTTTCAATATCGTCATCTATATCAAATTTGTCAACCTCGTGATTTTCGTCACGGAAGTCAAAGTTAAATTCTATTTTTTGGCCGTGATAGTCAATGTCACGGTGCATATGTGTTTCGTAAATGGAGTCCTCTGGAGTTTCCTTTAGCTTTGCAAAACGGGCGGAAATAAATCTGGAGATATTATTAAGCAGGGTGTGGAGCATCCTGTTTTCATATATATTAAAGGTATCTTCTCTTCTGACATTGAGGAGCTTGTCAGGAACAACATCGCCGTGGTCGTCGATTTTTGCAATATAGTTTGCGTGTGACGCAAGATGCTTAACTGTGTCGGGACCAACCTTTTTTATCTTCTGAACATTAACAATTTCTTCTTCTGTCATAATGGTACGGCGCATTTCGTCAACAGCGTTTTGAATATATGGCAAAGCATATTCAATGGCTTCAACCCAGTCCATATCAATGTATCTGGAGAAGGTTTCACCGCTATGTACATCCTCGCCGTTGTCGGCTCTTGACATACCGTCCTTGTAGTAGTTAAAGGTGTAATCGTCCTTTAGGGTTTCGTGCATTTCGTAATATGCACGGTAAAGTTTATTCAGTTTTTTGCCCATGGAATACACCTCATTTTTAAATTAATAATAATCAAATATAAAAAGTTAAACGCAATAACGCCACCTCCCCAAAAGGGGAGGTGAATATTATTAAACCATTTTCTGCAATCTTCTCAGATATGCCTTACTTTCGCCCATATTTTCTGCACCGTAAAGGTGATCCATATAGGCAACAAGACCGTCAATTTCATCCCTGATGTATGAAAGGTTAAGGGATTCAAATTTTCTGAAGATTTTTCTTGCGAGAACATAGTCAAGTCCGTCAATTTCTTTGCCACCGCAAGCAACATAGCAAGGGGTGAAGGACTGGATTTGACGCATAATACGGTTACCAAAAGCAATTCTGAAATGCTCGATAACATAGTCGTCAAGGAGGTTAAGCTTGTCAAGCAAATCCTTGGAAACAGGAGTCTGTTTCTTAGCATTTTCAAAGAGTTGTTCAAAGTAACGGTAATTCATTACAACCGGTTCGGTATCAGGAGCTGTAAACGGAGTTCCCTTACTGTCGATATCAATAGGCATAGCACGGTCGTAAACCTTATCGGCAATAGCGAATGTAGAGTCATCGTTGTTGGCTGTGCCAAGGTACCACATATTTGGTGGTAGCTTGAAGTTACCCTGTTCAAAGTGCTGTGGGTCGTCAGGCCATACATTTGGCACCATAGAGATAACCCATTCGTCCTTATCAGGCATTTCAAGGATAGAGAGCATTTCAGCGAAGTAATACTCAACACGGGCGATGTTCATTTCGTCCAATACAACTAAGTAGATATTTTCGTTATATGTAGCCTCGTACATAGCACGGAGAAGCTCGGTTTCGTTAAATCTCTTTGTAAATTCGTTGAAGTAACCGAACAGCTCTGTTCTATCTCTCCAAGAAGGCTGAACAGGTGTGATAACAGAGTCGTTGCAAACAAACTTACCAAAGGCACGGGCAAGAGAAGTTTTACCTGTACCAGAGATACCTTGTAAGATGATAAGACGGTTACTACCGAAGGATGCTACAAAGTAACGGATAAGCTTGATGTCATAGTAAAGACCAAGTCTTGAACAAGCAAAGTTGCGGAATCTGTCGCAGAACTGCTCAAGTGTTATTGTCATATCATATACAGGTGGCTGATAGTCTGCCCAAACCTGGTCGATATGGCACAGCTTGTAGAAACGCTGTGTTGTTTCTTCCTCTTCACCATTGTTGAGTGCATCCATCTCTTCACCGGTAAGCTCGGAAATTTCGTTAGGATTAAGACCGATTTGAGAAACCTTCATAGAAAGGATTTTGTCCTTTTCGAGGTTGAGTCGCATAACCTCTTTTGTCAGGTGGTTAACCTCGGCAACCAAATCGCCTGTGTCCTTGACTTTCCTTCTGTAACGGAAAAACTTTTTTAGGGACAGAATAACAAATATTACAATGAATACGAGGACAGCCGCAAGAACAAGCATAGCAAAAATTGCAATTACCCACTCAAGACCTCCAAGCTCTGATGTGTAGTCGCTAATGATATTGCCGTATGCAGGGAAATTGAACATACCCGCAATACCCTTTCCAATTCCTACGAAAATGCTCCACAAGGATGTGAAGAATTGTCCAAGGAATTCATATAAAAACTTAAATATTGTATCCATAAGGATCTACTCCCTCTTCTGTTCTTAAAAAAGTTTTTGCCTAAATTTCTTTGTTTTCTCTCGTCTATTTTGAGAAATCATCAAATGTAAATGTAATAATAGTTCATAATTACAGCCTAAGAATTTACAATAAATCTTTCTGTCGTTGCTGACCCGATAGAAAGATTTATTGAGTTTTCATAAGCATTTGCCTAACCATAATCATTACTTCCTTTGGCTTGGCGTTAGAATATTTCTAATTTGCAACAAGGTGTTGCAGGGTGAATTATTCTTCTTTTTCGTTAGTATCCGGCTTGTCGGGATTTTCATTTGCTTTCTGACTTGCCAAATATTCTTCAATAGCTTTTTGCTTTTGTGCCTCTGTCAGCTCGGCAGACTGAGCAGCCTCCGATGCGGCGACAAGGGCTTTCTCTTTTGTATAAGCTACGATGTTCATAATTACACGGATAAGCTCATAGATGAAGAACAAAATCATTGGAAGAACAATTACAAAGAAGAATCCCCAGAAGTCGAGTAGGTAATCATAAATACTACCAACCCCCTTTAGAAGAGTACCTTTGTATTCACTGTTCTCGTAAACACCTACAATTTTATCGGATGTAAGCCAACCAACAGTTTCAGCGTCGGACACTTCGTTGTTATCACCTTTTGTAAGGTAATAGGTTGTTTCGCCTTCCACCTTGGTTTTAACAATTCTATGGCAAACGAGAACATACTGATTTGTTCCGTCATCCAATTGTTTTGTAGTTGTGTAGATTACAATGTCCCCTACTTTAAATTCGGGGGTGGTTTCATCTACAATCTTACCGATAATCAAATCACCCTTATGCATTACAGGTTCCATTGACTGGGACTGAATAGTATTAAGAGTGTAACCAAAAACGTTTGGAGCCCCTGTATCTTGATTCGTTGTTAATGTAACAGTTAATATTGTTGCAGAAATAAGTAATATTAAAACTACAATTATATCAATTATAACATTTACTATTTTTTTTAAAACTTTCATTTACAGGGGCTCCATTTTCAAATTAGTATTTTAACTAGAAATTCATAAAACTTCTAATCTGGTATTATTGTACATCAACAATAAGATTTAATGTAACATCAGAGATAAGGTCGGCAGCAACATAGTTTGATGTCTTACAACCTGCATCCTCACCGTCGAGATAAACTGTGAGACGGAACACATCAGTACCTGTTGTACCTACTGTATCAATTACCTGATTAGCAAGAGTTGTGTTTGCATCGAAATCATGGTTTTCTGCGCTCAATGTTCCTGCTGAACCATAAGTACCAGCTTGTGCAACATATTTGTTTGATGAGCCATCAGACTTTAATGTATAGACGCCAACCATAGCATAATTAGCAGCACCAGCTTTCTTGTACTCAAGAGCAATACGCAAACTATTCTGTAAATCTGTGAATTCAGTTGCATCATCACCAGCACGTGTCTTCTTTGTAGCAGTGAGGGAAGTAACCTTAACTTTGTAAGTCTTTGTAGCATCGATTGCACCGGTTACTTTACATTTAATTGTTTCCTGAAAGAAACCTGATGTAATATTACCGTTTACTGTAGCATCACTCTTAGCTGCGTAATTATCATCGTTTTCTGCATCAACTCTAAAACCTTTTGAAAATACATCATCAGTAGCACCAAGGTTAAAAGATGTTGCATCTAACTTGATAGGATCTTTAATTGAACCAGGTTTATTGTTTTCTCCGGCTGTAGGTCCATAGTTCAAAAAGTCATCGTGTGTCCAGTCAGAAGAAGCAACAGAACCGCCATCTTTTGTTAGGTAGGCTTCATGTGACTGGGTAAGAATAACAAGACCGTTTGCAGCAGTTGCTCTGACTACGAGACCTGTTGCATTTGCATCTGGTCTGCTTGTAAACCATGCAAATGTTGCTGTTCCGAGGGCGATCATTGCTACCAGTAGCATTGCTACTGAAGAGATGAGAGCTCTCTTTCTTGTGTATAAACGTGTTTTCATAGAGAAATTCCTCCTTAATAATTTTTTACCCCAAAACACCAAAGGGGTTGTTTTTCTGTATTCCAATGTTCTACCCTACTTCATTCCGCTCAGCAAACAGAACTTTTCAGAGGAACACTTTGGACTGGTTATGTACTCCCATTTGGGGGAGTTTGTTTAGGCTCCCCTGTGTAAGGGGAGCTGTCACCGTTAAGGTGACTGAGGGGATGTAAAAGTAATCTCTTGTTGTGATTTTGTCTTAGATGGTCTAAAGTTTTTCTATCCTATCGAAGTTTTTATTTAGGCTTTGGTGCCTGCGGACAAACCCTCCACCGCAAGCGGTCCCCCTCCCTTTACACAAGGGAGGCTTGCTGTAAGGCAAGCTGTCATCACCCTTTACACAAGGGAGGCTTGCTGTAAGGCAAGTGGTCTGCCTCTTTACACAGGGGCTGTTACAACCTACTCTTTACAATGGAATCTATGTATCTACAAATTCCTTCAAAATTGTTATTGATTTCGCCATTAGGTATTCTGACAACTTTGAGATTATATTTTTCTAAATATTCTGTCCGTTGTTTGTCATACAGTTGTTCTTCTTCTAAATAGTGTTGTGAGCCGTCAATCTCGATAACGAGTTTGGCACTTGCACTATAAAAATCAACTATATATTTACCTAATATTTTTTGACGATTAAATTTAACCGGATAATTTCTTAAGAAATCATACCATAAATGCCTTTCTTCTTTCGTCATTTCTTTACGAAGTTTTCTGGCATTGTTTCGTAAATTAATGTTATGTTTCCTATCCAATTAAACCTCTTCGTCTTCTACTGAGAAGGTCATTGACATTTTCATATGGCCGCCCAGGATTTCGTTTACACATTCGGGGTCGTTGCCCTCTACCCACATCAGGATTGTGTATTTGTCAACATCTCCGGGTTTGAAATCCTCGGACTTTGTTGTCATAATCTCTTTGCCGTTTATCCAAGGTTGTGATTTTATAGATTTAGGAATAAACTTGCTGTCGTCTTCGGGGTCGTTGCTGTTGTGCTGTTTCTTGGCATAAACTGTTGGTTCGCCGTTTTTGAAAATCAAAACTCTGACAGCCTCGTCCATACTCTTGGCAGCACCGTTATTTACCAGGGTTGCGTTGTAGTCAACTGATTCGTTTCCCACATTTTTGCAATAGAAGGTATATGCAAGATAATTTTCTCCGGCTGAGTCTGTTCCTGCAACAGCCTTTTTGTCATTGTTGCTGTCGCCGTTGTGACTTCCGCCGTCAATTGCTTTATCTTCCTTATTTGTGTAGTTATCAAGATAACTGATGTCGCCGTCCATAGACATATTGTCTGTGAGCCAAGCATATGTAATGTTTGTAACACCGTCAACAGAGTCACCGGAAAGGATTGTTTCGGGGTCTTTGAAATCCGAGGTTTCGCTAAGGATAATACCCTTTTGCTCGGCAAGTCTGTCAACATCAATTACAAGGTCGCCGGCTCTTGTCCACCAAAACATCAATATCCACAATATAAATAGGAATGCAATAAGGAGCATTGTGAGCCAAAACAGAAGTCTTTTTCTTCTTTTTGTTTTGTCAAGGACAGCCGCATCTCTGGCTTGACCAAAGTCACCGTAGGACGACTCCTTTGCAGTTTCTTTAGCACCTTTTTCGGTAAGCCTGCTAAGGTCTTGAGGAGTAAAATCCTGATTATTATTTTTTTTAGACAAGGTTTATCTCCTCCCTTAGAGTAACCAAAATTTTAACTATACTATAATGAGTTATATACTGATTATTAACTTATTTGACCGTTACCGCCAAATGTAAGGGCAGCTTCCATTGTAGCCTCCTGAATGTTGTTGATACATTCAGGGTCTTCACCCTCAAACCAAACTCTTACTGTTACCTTTTGAGGTTCAAGCTGTTTAAGGTCGCAGATTTTGTTTGCATCACTGTAAACCATTGGCTTTGACAAATCAAATGTGGTTTGGTTTGCAACTGCTGTGCCTTTGTTTGGCTCCCAAATTACTGTTTTGCCGGCTTCGTTGGTAAAGCTGAAACGAACAGCCTTGACAACATTTGCCTTGCCGCCTGTTTCCGTAGTGCTTACATTAGTACCGCCGATGTTACCATCCTCGGAGGTTGTGAGGTGAACAGGCAAGTCCTTTGTGGCTATAAGGTAAAGGTCAAACTCAAGAAATGTGTTCTTGTTTCTTTCCTTTTCTGTTCCGCCTTGACTGTAAAACTTCTGTCCGTTTGATGTTGTAACAGGGTCAAGCACCTGGTCATTCATTGTGGTATTGAAACGGTCTGTCAGCTCTTTGTCAATCATTCTTGATGTAACTGTCTTGACATAGGCGTCAAAGTTACTTCCGTGATTTTCTGTGCTGATACGAAGGTCCGGTGCTGTGCCGATTTTCATCTCCAGCTTTTCAACATTGGCAAGGGTACTTATTGTAAACCAAGCAAATGTAACAAGTACAAGGCACATAAAAGAAATGAAAAGCAAAACCCAGCTTGTTTTTCTCCTAACTCGAGCATTAACCTGCTCCAAAATCTCTGCTTCCCTTTGAGCCTCTCTAAGCTCCATAGAGATTTTTTCCTCTTCATTGTACATATTAATCACCGCCTTCAGGCAAACCGCCGTTAATTAAAGGTATAATTCTGTCTATAACAAAAATATTATAGCTCAATTAAAAATTTTTTTCAATATAAATTAATTTATTCTACTTTTTTAATAGTCAAAGTTATATAAATTTATGCAATTCCATAAAAAACTAAAAATTTCAATAGTCAATATAACCAAAAGTAAATCTATTTTTTAGTAAATATCACTACCATAATATAACTGTTTGTGTTTTCTTACAAAAAACTGCGACAGACTTTGTAATGATAAATAAAAAATGTTACCAAAGTATGAACAAAATATTATAAAAACAAAAATAAAATGAAATTTTGTCGAAAAAACTATTTTAATTTTATATGTATATATGGTATAATGCAGATGTTGGTTTATACTTATATTACAGAGGAAATGGTTTGTAAATTATGAAAAAGAAAAGAAAAAAGACAAAGGCGAAAACAATTATTGTGACAGTAATGCTGATGATTGTTACAGTGATTTGCGTACTTTGGGCAGGACTTACTGTTTGCGGTATTGATGTAATAGACAAGGCAAAGGATTTGCTGAATATAAAACCAAGTGCCGAAAGTGTTGAATTTGAGAAAAACAAGGTAACACTTGGAGTTGGTCAAGCGTCGGATTTGGATGTTGTTTTGCACCCTGCTGACACAAAAAGCACCTACACACTATCTTCCTCCGACAATTCTGTTGTAAAAATCAAGGATAACAAGGCTGAGGCTGTATCAGACGGAGAATGTACTGTTAAGGTTAAAACCGAAAACAACCTTACCGACTACTGTGATGTCAGGGTAATTCCTGCACCGACAAAGGTTAGTGTTCCTAAAAATTTGGAAGTATCACTAAAGGAGGACTACACATTTACTCCTAATGCTAAGGATGAATACCCGGAAAGCTTCTTCACCTTTAGCAGTAGTAACGAGGATGTTGCAAAGGTTGACGATAACGGTAAGCTGACTGCTAACAATACAGGAGATTGTGTTGTAACCGTTACATCATACAACGGACTCAGCGAAAAATGTAATGTTAGTGTATTTAAAGAGCCAACTTCCCTTTCATTTATTGATAATGACATTATTGTTTCTCAGGACTGCACTTTCCTGCTTGAACCTCAGTTTAACGAGGGTGAAGGTACATCATCACTAACCTACACAACAACTGACAAGAAAATTGCAAAGGTCAGCAAAACAGGTGTTGTTACAGGCGTTGCCGCCGGACATGCTGTTATTACCTGCACCTTGCCTAACAAGGTTTCTGCAAAATGTAATGTTACTGTTGAAAACAAGTTTGCCCGTATTCGCTCAAACCTTGACCCGTCAAAGCCAATGGTAGCTCTTACATTTGATGACGGTCCAAACGGCAACAGTACATTGTCCATACTGAAAACACTAAAGCAATATAATGCAAGGGCAACATTCTTTGTGGTTGGAAGTCAGGTTACCACTTACCCTGAGGTACTCAAAACTACATATGATTACGGAAACGAAATCGGAAGTCACTCTTGGGACCACAAATATGCCGACAGTATTGGATATAACGAGCAAAAAGAGGAAGTGCTGAAAAATGACAAGGCGATTAATGACATACTTGGAGTTTATCCAACAGTTTTTCGCTGTCCCGGTGGAATTTCCGGCAAATACTACGAAAGATGCAGAATGCCTTTGATTTACTGGTCAATTGACACCTTGGACTGGCAGACGAAAAATTCAAAGTCAACCTTTAATGCCATTAAAAAAGTATTCAAAAAGGGTGAAACACTTGACGGTGACATTGTGCTTATGCACGACATACAAAAATCCACCCCTGATGCTGTAAAGGACATTTGCAAATACCTTAGTAAAAAGGGTTATCAGATGGTTACCATTTCGGAGATGGCATACTATAAGGGTTATCAGCTTGAGGGTGGAAAAGCCTACTACGAATTTTACGATAAACACAATGCAGAATAGTATAAAAACAGGGAGCCTCAAATGAAGCTCCCTTAATTTTTTGGAATTTTTTAACATATTTAAAACACAAATTTAGTAACATCAATTTCCTCAATATGAGGTATTTCCCTGTCAATATCAGCCTTCATCAAATTATCATAAACACGCTTGTTAAGGCTTTTGTAGGTTGCAATTTCTTCATCTGTAAGGTCGCCTGCCATTTGATAAATAAGGCTGAACAGCATTTTCTTTTCCTTAACCAATATTTCGTCAGACTCTTCCCTGTTAATAGAAATACGCAGAACTCTCCTGTCCTTTGAATCAACAGCAGTGGTAACATATCCGTTTTTACGCAGGGTTTCAACTTCTCGGGAAACAAGACCCTTGCTAACCTCGATTGACTCGGCAATTTCGCTGACGGTATTGCGGTCGGGATAGTAACGAAGTGAGTCCAAAATCTGCAAACCGCAAACGCTGATGTGCTCGTCGTCGATTGCCGATTTGCTGAATCGCCTGTAAGAATGAAGTGTTGACTTGACTAAACGCATCATCTCGACGCCGGCTTCGTGTAAAAACTTATCATCCATAATAATTCTCTCTTTCAAAATAATTTAGAGATATTCGCAAAATAGTGATGATTATTGTAACATTTACTTGTTTCAATGTCAATCATTAAGTAATAAAAATGTGACTTTTCATAACAATTAATATTCCGATTTGTGGAAAATTTACGAAAGAATAGAGAATATAAACTATAAGAAAAGAGACAAGCAAGAAAAATGCTTGTCTCTTTTGGCGCGCTGGAAGGGACTCGAACCCCCGACCTTTTGGTTCGTAGCCAAACACTCTATCCAGCTGAGCTACCAGCGCATATTTGGCGGTCTTTTTCGACCGCCATAAAATAATAACACATTATTTTGAAAAAATCAACCCTTATCCGATAAAGAAATGTAAAAAAGCTTGATAAGCCATATAAACATCCAGCTTACTTACAATTTCAAAGGGTGCGTGCATTGACAGAACAGGCACACCCAGGTCAACTACATCTACATTCATATTGGCAACATACTTTGCAATAGTACCGCCGCCGCCAAGGTCAACTCTTCCCAGCTCGCCAACCTGCCATATGATTTTGTTGCTTTCAAGCATTCTTCTTACTTCTCCCATATACTCGGCAGAGGCATCACTTGTACTGCTCTTTCCTCTTGCACCGGTATATTTTGAAATAACAACACCCTCGTTAATGTAGGAGCTGTTCTTTGGCTCAAAACAGCTTTCGTATGTTGGGTCAACTGCTGCGTTCACATCGGCAGAAAGGCACTTACTCTTTGAAAGTACTCTGTAACCCTCAAGACCCTCCGACTTTGCAAGGTCATAGATAAAGTATCTGAGGAAATCACTCTGCATACCTGTGTTACCGTCGGAGCCTGTTTCTTCCTTATCCGCAAGGTATGTGATACAGGTTTTTTCAGGCACACCTGAGTCGATAATCGCCATAAGTGCCGGATATGCGCAAACTCTGTCGTCGTGACCGTAGGAGCCTATCATACTTCTGTCAAAGCCCACATCCCTTGCCTTGAATGCAGGAACAAGTGTCAGCTCGGCTGACAAAAAGTCGTTTTCGGTGAAGCCGTATTTGTCGTAAATCAGCTTCATTGTGTTCAGCCTTACCTGTTCGCCCTCCTCGTCAGAATATGGACGGCTTCCGATTAGGCAATTTAAATCTTCACCTGTAAATGCCTCTCCCAAGGTTTTCTTTGCCTGTTCCTGTCCAAGATGTGGGAGAATATCTGTAATGCAGAAGCATGGGTCGTTATCGTCGTCACCAATAGCAATATCAACATATGTTCCGTCAGCCTTGCAAACTCTGCCGTGAAGTGCAAGTGGGATTGTTGTCCACTGATACTTTTTGATACCGCCGTAATAGTGGGTTTTAAGCAGAGCCATACTGTTCTTCTCGTAAAGTGGGTTTGGCTTTAAATCAATTCTTGGTGAGTCTATGTGGGCGATAGAAAGCATAACACCTTGGCTTGCACCGAATTTGCCAATAACAGCAAGACCAACAGCCTTATCTCTGTTTACAATATAAACCCTGTCACCGGGGTTATATCTTACATCCGGGTTATACTCCACAAAACCGTTTTCCTTAGCCATAGCCACAGCCTCGGCAACAGCCTCTCTTTCTGTTCTTGATTTATTGAGAAAATCCTTGTAAGGCTCGCAAAATTCATCTGCCCTTTCCAATTCTTCCTTGCTTACAAAGTGAATTTTCTTTTTAGGGGACATAAGGATTTTTTCCTGAAGCTCCTTTGAATTTTCATTTGACATAATTATCCATTCCTTTCTGTTTCAACTTTATATTCAATGTTGTCTTAACTATTTTTAACCATACAAATCAATATAAGCGTTTTTGGCGTCCTCAACCTTTTTCACATAATTGTCCGTTTCGGGATATAAAATCACATCAAGGTTTTCTCCGTCCTTACTGCAACTCGGGTCGCTGAGCCAATTATCCACCGTACCAAAGCCTGCATTGTATGCCGCCAAAGCGGTTTTCTCTATATTATCATATTTATCAAGGAGATAGCTTAAAAAATATGTTCCGAACTTGATGTTTATTTCGGGATTGTAGAGGGCAGAATCATCATATTCTGTAGAGTCGTCGGGAATATTGTTTTGGAGAAAATCGAAACATTCCGAGGTTATCTGCATTAGTCCCATAGCACCTGCACCCGACATATCATCGGCATTAAAGTGGCTTTCTGTCCTGATAACTGCATACACCAAATTTTCATCCACACCGTAGTTTTCGCTGTACTTTTCCACATATTCCGAATATTTTTTCGGGTACTGGATTTTCCTTATATCGTCCACCCTGTCGTGTATAAAGCCCTTGGAAAACAGCTGAACAGCACCGAAAATTACACCTCCCACAATAGCCACAACAAGGATAAAGGCAATTACTCTGCCTAAACAGCCTTTGCTGTTTTTCTGTTGCTGATTTCCTTTTTGTTGGGAATGGACGGCTTTTTCTCTGTTTTTCACTTTATTATACTTTTTAATTTTGCCGGAATCGAATTTGTGTCCTCTGTTAACTGACATTACAACTCCTCTTTGATTAGGCGTATAATCTCGTTTTCAAGCTCAATTTGTCCGCCGTTGTTGTACAGGACAAGGTCTGCCCTGTCTGTATAGTAATCATCACTATGCTGTGCGTTAATTCTTGCCATAGCCTCATTATGGGTGAGGTTATCCCTTTTAATAATTCTCTCAATCCTGTTTTCAAGGCTTGCAATAACCGCAACTGTTTTTTTACAGTATTTTTCGCCACCGCTTTCAAACAGCACCGGTGCGTCTAATATAAATTTATCGCAACCCTTGTTTGAATATTCCTCTATTTCAAGAAGTGCCTTTTCATATATATAGGGGTGAGTAATTGAATTTAAAATTTCTGTTTTTCCCCTTGTTTCAAAGGCTTTTTTGGCAAGTAGCTTTCTATTCAGGCAACCCTCACCGTCAATTACATCTTCTCCAAAGGCTTTTGCAATTTGCGGAAGTAAGGGACTGCCCTTTTCAACTGCTTTTCTTGCGATTTTGTCGGTATCAACTATGTGATAGCCCTGTTTTTCAAAAATTTTAGACGCTGTGGATTTTCCTGCTCCTGTGGGACCGGTAAGACCTACAACATATGCGTCCCCGTTGATTATCCTAAAGGCTGACGCACGAATCAACCTGTTGTAAACTGCAAGTGAAACACCCTCAACCTTTGGCAATGGGGCAAATACCTTGTTAATGTTTTCGTTCTTGTCAATCTGCCTTAGCACATCAAAAATTTTATGCGCGTGGGAAAAGTAGTCATTCCTTGAGCCTATTGGATAGGTTACGCTGTTTATCCTTGATTTATCCTCGTCAAAGCACACTACCGCAGTTGTGCTGTCACTAACTCTGTTTACAAACTTCACAAACTCCCTGCCCTTAACAAGGTAAACCTGTGCCGAGGGG
>JAQXVY010000039.1 GCA_029225165.1 Oscillospiraceae bacterium | reverse complement strand
ATACACAGCTACCGGAAGCGGTGTAGGCTCTTGGGGCTGATAAAGTCCATTATGTAACAAAATTACGGAATTAATTTCTTAAATAATTCCTCAATAAAAAATCCCCTGTGATTTCACAGGGGATTTTTTTGCTGACCTAATTAAAAATATGTTACATAATTTGACTTTACACTATATTTGATTTATAATACATTAGTAATGTGTACTATCACACCATATCGTAATTAATAGGAAGTACGGTGATTAATATTTTTACTATACTTAATGAACACAGACATTTTTGGAAGCAGATTTTCAAGCTTTCAAAAACTGAATTAATAAAACAATATAAGGGTGCGGCTATCGGCCCATTCTGGGCAGTTATTAAACCGGCATTCACCCTGTTCGTATACTGGTTTGCCTTTACGGTAGGCATTAAGAATTTAGGTAGGGTTGACATTGCAATGCCGGATGGTACTGTACAGTACTTTAACCGTTTTATCTTTATGCTCACCGGTTTTATTCCATGGTGGTTTATCTCCGAGAGCATAACCCACGGTGCAAAGGCTATCAGACAAAACAGGCAATTTGTAACCAAGGTTAAGTTCCCTGTTTCAACCATACTCACCTACACTTCCCTTTCAAGAGTGTACATACACTTTTTGCTTACAGGAATAATGCTTGTAATTTTGGGAATTTATGATGTATGCTATGGCACACAGTTCTTGTCACTTTACGCACTTCAATTCTTCATTCTGTGTCCGATAATGTATATTTTCTTCCTGTCCCTCACCTGGAGCACAGCACCAATGTGTGCATTCAGCAAGGACTTGGAGTCAATGATTACCTCTGTAATGTCAGGTATATTCTGGCTGACCGGTGTTATTTACAGCTCCTATGACCTGCCCAAAACAAATATGCAGGGCATTTTGGAATTTGTGATGCTGTTTAATCCGATTAACTTCTTTGTAAACGCATACCGCAAGGCATTCATCTACCACGAGCCTTTCTGGGCTTGTCACACAACTGATCCTTTTGGACTTGGCATCAACTGGGAAATTATTGTGTTTGTCGCTGAATTTGCACTTATCTTCGCCTTTGGCGTTAGAAAATATAACAGTCTTAGAAAGACACTTCCTGATGTACTGTAAGGAGTAAGTAAAATGAATGATAATGTAATTATCTCTTTCAAAAATGTTTCCAAGGAATATATTTTATACAAGAGCGACAAGGCAAGATTTAAGGCACTCTTTATTAAGCCTAAAAACCCTAAAATCCACCAGGCACTTAACGATGTTTCCTTTGAAATAAAAAAAGGCGAATCCGTTGGTATTTTAGGCGATAACGGCGCAGGTAAAAGTACACTGCTTAAAATGATTACCGGTGTTACCTTCCCCACCTCAGGCGAAGTTGAAGTTGACGGCAAGGTTGCAGCCCTCCTCGAGCTTACAGCAGGCTTTTCACTTGAAATGACAGGCAGAGAAAACATATACCTAAAGGGATATATCCTCGGTCTTGAGGACGAATATATAAAGGAAATTGAGGAAAACATAGTTGACTTTGCACAGCTTGGCGACTACATTGACCAGCCTGTAAGAACATACAGCTCCGGTATGAAAATGCGTCTGGGCTTTGCTATCAATGTTAATATTGAGCCTGACATTCTCGTTGTTGACGAGGCTTTGGCTGTTGGCGACAACGCCTTTAAAAAGAAATGCAAAAGCAAAATTAAGGAAATTATCGCCCAAGGCGTAACAGTCCTCTATGTAAGCCACTCCACCCCATCTGTTCAGGAAATCTGCGACAGAGCAATTTATTTAAGAAAAGGCAAGCTTATCCACGACGGTCCAACAAGCGAAACAATAGAGGTTTACGAGGCTCAAAAGGCTAAGGACGCCGAGGAAAAGATTAAAAAACAAGAGGCAAAGAAAGCTAAACTACAATCGGAAAAAAGGGTGAAAAAGTGATGAAAGTACTTTTTATTGACGGTGAATATTTTTATTATCCCCAAGGTGTAAACAATTTTGAAGAATTTGGTGATTACCTAAGAGAAAATTACAACACCTTTGTAAAACTAACAAGACTGTCCGACGAAAGAATAGTACCGCCTTTCTTTATTGACGAATACACAAAGGAAACATATGTAAACATTCAAAGAATCAACTTTGTTGAGGAGGCTGATGTGTCCGTAATGACAAAAGAGGACTACAAAACCAGCCTCAACAACGCTATTGACGAAGTTTGTGCCGGATGTGACAACTACTTAAGGGGAACAAAAAGCTGTGAATGCGGCGAAATCCAAAATAATTTGTGTTTAAACGGAATTTGTGAGCTATTTACTATTGCACAAGACGAATTTTAGTGGTATAATAGAGAGGATGTTGAGTTGGTTTTAGCAGATTTACCTGTTAGAATATATGTGGATTAGGCTGAATAGTAAGTTTAAACCGAAAGTAAGCCCCACCTCGGCACTCCATCGTGTAAAAATTCAGAGAGAAAAATTAAATATGCGGATATGGCGGAATTGGCAGACGCGCATGGTTCAGGTCCATGTGAAAGCAATTTCATGCAGGTTCAAGTCCTGTTATCCGCACCAATTAAGGCGGTTTCTCAATCGCCTTTTATTTATCTCAAATTGTTCTAAAATGGCTTAAAAACTGACTTTCATAGTTTTACAAGGATAAACCGTTTTTAGTTAAAGTTAAATTGAGTCAAGTTAAGTTAAGTTGAATTGCAGTCAAAGTTGCAGTCATACTTTTTTTGAAAATTCATTAAAACAAAAATTGTCGCAAATTGCAATATCAAATTGCAATAGTTGGCAAATTCAGAGCCGTTATCTCCTGTGATACTCTTGAATACTTCTCTGTATTTATCACCGAATTGAGGTATAAGTTCTGCTAAAGCATTATCTATGGCTTTGGCGGTATGGTTTTCTACTTTAAGCCACAGTGACATCCTAAGTTTTCTTTCAACAAGCGTCATTACTACCGGCTCTGGATATTATTTTTTTACTATTGCATCTTCATTTTACAATTTGCGAAAAAAAGATGATTGAATTTTGCAACCAAAATGCACCCGGAAAGTTAGAATTTGGTGGAGAACATACTATGAAAAATTTTTTATATCTTATCGTGCAGTGTACATGGGGTATTTTACAGTCTTTGTTGGGATTGATAAATTTTTTGCTTCATATTCGTGACAGACACTATTTTTATCATGGTGCAGTAATAACAGAATGGAATAATAAATCAAGTGTCTCTTTGGGAATGTTTGTATTTGTAACGAAAGAACCATACTTTTATGATAAATTAAAAGTTGAGTATACAAAAGATGAACTTTTTAAAAGACTTCTTGTACATGAATATGGTCATTCAGTACAGTCCCTTATTTTAGGTCCACTATATCTTATTGTAATTGGGATGCCTTCAACTTTATGGGGATTTTTGCCGAACTTACATAAAAAGAGAAAAGATGAGCAGATTTCATACTTTTAATTTTTTAAAGAAGGATGGGCAAATAGACTGGGGGAGAAGGTAACAGGTGAAAAATCAATGGGAAATTTGGTAATAGATTAGGATTGATTACAGGAAGATAACTTCCGGTTTGTCTATGGAAACACTGACTAAAGCATTCCAAATATTGTGCTGTCGGATTTTTAGGCAAACGGTTGAAAAATATGCAAACGAGATGTGTGAATAATTTAGTCATTATTTCCCTAAAAACCGCATAAACACTGGATGTTACGGAGCGTAACGGAGTTGTCACAGTTCGTTTCTTGTGTGTTATTACATAGGTGTGGTACTATGACCTCGCAAACAAAACAAGCCACTTGACGGCGAGATAATTTAGGAGGTTTTTATTATGACATTTGGGGAAAAATTAAAAGAAGCAAGAAAAGAAGCCGGTTTATCACAGGAGCAGTTAGCAGAGAAAATATGTGTGTCAAGGTCTGCTATTGCAAAGTGGGAAACAGATAAGGGTATGCCTGATATAAATAACCTGAAAACAATTGCACAGTTGTTGGATGTAAGTATTGATTATCTGCTCGATGATGACGAGATGGTTAGTTTTAACAAAATTACAGAATCTATTAATCTTGATGATTTTGTTGTTACCGGTAAATGCAGAAATAAAAAAGACGCCGTATGTGTTGCGAAGCACAGCGAGGCGGATTCTATATATGCATTGTTCAGAACCAGAAAGATGAGCAAACTTGAGTGGTGTTTAGATTTTATTATTCAGCCGGGAATTGTTGATGTGCTCGATCAGGTAAATGACACAGCGACATATTATCTTGCGGAAAAAGGAACTAAACAATATTTCGTAAAGGTAACAAAAGACTTTATTACGACAAATGAACTTGCCGATAAAGTAGATGTTAAGAAATTTATCATAGGAAAGTATAAGTTTAAAAAGGGATATCAGATATTGTAACGATATTTGCAAGTCTCTATTATTCCGTGAAATTGGAATTTGCAGCAACAGAGAGTTGCTTGTTAAACCATATTACTTGCGGTATTATTGGTATGAGGTGATAAACATATGGATACAAAAGATGTTATTCTTGGACTCAGAATGAAGAAAGGTATGTCACAAGATGAGCTTGCAGAAAAGGTGTTTGTAACCCGACAGGCTGTTTCTCGTTGGGAAACCGGTGAAACTACACCGAATACCGAAACTTTAAAACTATTATCCAAGCTATTTGATGTTTCAATAAATACACTTCTTGGCTCGCCAAGACAGCTTATTTGCCAATGCTGTGGAATGCCACTTGAAGATACTACAACCAGCAAAGAGCCAAACGGTGATTTTAATGAGGAATATTGCAAGTGGTGTTATGCTGACGGCGAGTATATGTATCATAATATGGACGATTTAATTGAGGTCTGCGTGAAGAATATGGTAAGTGAGCGTATCTCTTCTGAACAGGCTCGTGAGTATATGAAGGATATGCTGCCAAAACTTGATTATTGGAAACAGTATAAATACCTTGGTGGTGCTGAAAGGTTTGAGGAATTCAAGCAAAAGCTTATAAGTGAGTTTAATGATTTACATATTGAGGGAATGCCCAAGGTAGAAAAGCTTAACGCTCTTGTAGGAGGTTATATTAACCTCGAATATCGTCTTCCAAACGGTCAAATTGTAAAATTCCTTGATGATAACGCAACTTATTTAGGCAACCAACTGGAATGTGAGTTTGGCGATAACCGTTGTTTTGGCATTACCGCAAATATGGATTTCTTGCTTGTCTGCACCTATGAGAAAAACGGTGAGAACCCGGAGTTAGTTTTATACAAAAAGAGATAAGAAAATTCCGGTTTGTCTATGGAAACACTGACTAAAACATTCCAAATATTGTGCTGTCGGATTTTTAGGCAAACGGTTGAAAAATATGCAAACGAGATGTGTGAATAATTTAATCATTGTTTCCTTAAAGTTGATAGAGATAAGAAAAGTGTGTAGGTTTTTTGGGCTTGCACACTTTTTTTTACAAGTTCTTAGCAAAAAAATACCGACCTCCAAGATTAGAATTAAACTAACCATATGGAGGTCGGTAAATGTTTTTAGAACATATTACATTTTAAATTTTACTATGTACCACTTGTTAGAATAATTTTTGCCGGAAACTTTTGTGTAGGCATTTATTCTTACATAGTAGGTTTTGCCCTTTTTAAGGTTTGTGAAATTGGCTGTGTTTTTACTGTTCTTCACAGTCTTTGCGCCTTTAAAGGTTTTATTTGTTGCAAGCTGTACTGTATAACCGGTTGCACCGGCAAGGGATTTCCAAGTGATTTTGGCTGTTGTTTTGCCTGTTTTCTTCACCTTGGAAACATCCTTTGATGTAAAGTCCCTTGGAACGGAAATAATCTTTGTCTTTACATATGCAGACTTGTAATTTCCGTTTTCACTTGCCTTAACGGTGATATAGGCATATCCGCCGGCCTTTACAGTAACTTTACCTGTTGAGGATACCACAGCAACATTCTTGTTACTGCTTGTATAGGTCAGCTTTGACTTTGCCTTTGCGTTAAGGTTAAAGGACTTTCCTGCTGAGGTAACATACTGTGATTTTACGCCTGTTACCCTCTGTGTTGCTTTGGCAACTGTAATTTTTACTGTTGCAGTAGCGGAAGTGTAATTTCCTGCTTCCTCTGCAGTAATAGTAATTGTTGCAGTTCCAGCGCCCTTGATTGTAACTGTGCCGTCAGCTGATACATAAGCAACCTTTGGATTACTGCTTACATAAGAAAGTGTTGTTTCTGCCTTTGCGTTAAGGCTGAATGATTTTGCACCATAGGTTAATTTGTAATTCTGCTTATCAACACTAACCTCTTGACCTACTTTGTTTACAGTAATTTCTACCGTTGCAGTTGCAGAGTTGTAATTAGCTGTTTCTTCTGCTGTGATTGTGATTGTTGCTTTTCCTGCACCCTTGATTGTTACAGTACCATCTGCTGACACTTCAGCAACACTTGTGTTGTCACTTGTATAGGAAAGTGATGTTTCTGCCTTTGCGTTTAGGTTGAACGGTTTGTCACCGAATGTAACATCATACTTTGACTCAAAGCCTGTTACCTCTTGACTTGCCTTACCTACTGTGATTTCTACTGTTGCAGTTGCAGAGTTGTAATTAGCTGTTTCCTCTGCTGTAATTGTAATTGTTGCTGTTCCTGCGCCCTTAATTGTTACTGTGCCATCTGCTGAAACGTCTGCAACACTTGTGTTGTCACTTATGTATGAAAGCTCTGTTTCTGCTTTTGCATTAAGGTTAAACGACTTAGCACCGTATGTTAATTTGTAATCCAACTTATCAACACTAACCTCTTGACTTGCCTTGTTTACAGTAATTTCTACCGATGTAGTTGCAGATTTATAACTAGCCGTTTCCTCTGCTGTGATTGTTATTGTTGCTTTTCCTGCGCCCTTGATTGTTACTATACCGTCAGATGAAACTTCTGCAACAGATGTGTTGTCACTTACATAAGAAAGTGCTGTTTCTGCCTTTGCGTTAAGATTAAATGGCTTGTCGCCATATGTAACATCATACTTTGATTCAACACCGGTAATTGTTTGTTCGCTTTTTGCAATACCTAAGGAAACAAAATTAAACTCATTGTCGTTTGCATATGCCTCTGCAGATGTACCCTTGTAACCATAAATGGTAAAGTCCTTAACTTTTTCTTTATCAATTCCATCATAATAATACCCAAAAGCATAATCTCCAATGTCTGTTACAGTATCAGGAATTGTTACACTGGTTAAGCTTGTACAATCCAAAAATGCATCTTCATCAATACATATCACGCTGTTAGAAAATGTTACATTCGTCAAGCCTGTACAACCAGAAAATGCACTGAACTCAATGCTTGTTACACTCTCGGGGATTGTTACACTGGTTAAGCTTGTGCAACCTTCAAAAGAATAATTCTCAATATATTTTACACCGTCAGAAATCGTTACATCTGTAACTAATTCATTATTAAGATATAATTTTCCAGCATACCCAAGAGGATTTGAAGAATAACTTGAGAAACTAATTTCACACCAATTTGCAATGTCGGTGATGTAAACTCCGGTTAAGCTTGTGCAACATAAAAATGCTTGATTTCCAATTCTTGTTACGCTGTCACCTATTGTTACACCAGTTAAGCTTGTACAATCAGAAAATGCATAATTTCCAATGTTTGATACCCCGTTTTCGATAACAACTTTTTTAATCTTGTCATTAAATTTATACCAAGGGCATTCACCCTCCCATTCATAATCTGTCATCTTACCCTTTCCTGAAACTGCAAGGGTATTAGTAGATACATAGTATGTCCATATACAGTCACCTGTTACGCCAGAAAATTCCGTAACATCACCTAAAGAAACAAAGCTAAATCCATTGTCCTTTGCATAGATTTCTGCTAATGTATCATTATAACCATAAATAGTGAAGCCCTCAACTTTTTCTGAACTAAAAATATCATCTTCATAATATCCAAAAGCACGATTTCCAATACTTGTTACATTGCTTGGAATTGTTACACTGGTTAAGCTTGTACAACCGTCAAATGCACGATACTCAATGCTTGTTACACTGTCAGGGATTGTTACATCGGTTAAGCTTGTGCATTCGCAAAATGCATAATCTTTAATGATTGTTACACTGTCGGAGATTGTTATACTAGTTAAGCTTGTACAACCGTCAAATGCACCCTTTCCAATGCTTGTTACACTGTCACCTATTGTTACACCGGTTAAGCTTGTGCAATGGGAAAATGCCCAATTTCCAATGCTTGTTACGCTATCGGGGATTTTAAATGATATATCTTCTTTACCGACAGCATATTGTATGAGTTCCGTTTGTGATTTATCATACAAATTACCGTTTAAAGAAGAATAAGTTTTATTGTTTTCATCAACTTCTATTTTTGTTAAGCATTTACAACCACTAAATGCAGAATCTCCAATGCTTGTTACACTGTTAGGAATCGTTACACCGGTTAAGCTTGTACAACTACTAAATGCAAAATCTCCAATGCTTGTTACACTGTCAGGGATTGTTACATCAGTTAGGCTTGTGAAACCGTAAAATGCCCAAGCTCCAATGTTTGTTACCCCATTTTCGATAACAACTTTATTAATCTTGTCTCTAAAGTTATACCATGGACATTCATTATACCATTCATAATCTTTCATCATACCATTTCCTGAAACCGTAAGTGTATTAGTAGGTATATAACATGTCCATTTACAGTCACCTGTTGTACCTGAAAATTCTGTAACATCACCTAAAGAAGCAAAAGTAAATCCATTATCCTTTGCATATTCCTCTGCTAATGTATCATTATATCCATAAATAGTGAAGCCCTCAATTTTTTTATAACTATGATTATCATAATCATAATAATATCCAAAAGCATGATCTCCAATACTTGCTACATTGCTTGGGATTGTTACACCGCTTAAGCTTGTGCAATTGTAAAATGCCTTATCTCCAATGTATGTTACACTGTCAGGGATTGTTACATCGGTTAAGCTTGTGCAATAGGAAAATGAATAATCTCCAATGTTTATTACACTGTCAGGGATTGTTACATCGGTTAGGCTTGTGCAATATCCAAATGCCCACTCTCCAATACCTTCCACTTTATTAGGGATTATTACCGAGTTTAAGCTTATGCAAGAATAAAACAAACCATATCCAATGCTTTTTACGCTGTCGGGGATTTTTATGCTTGTTAGGCATGTGCAATCACGAAATGCCCCTGTACCAATGCTTGTTACACTGTCGGGGATTATTATGTCGGATAAACTTGAGCAGCCAGAAAACGCATAACTTCTAATACTTGTCACATTATTAGGTATTGTAACACTGGTTAAGGCTGTACAACCGCTAAATGCATAATCTGGAATTAAATTAATACTTCCTCCGATATTTACGGTTTCAAGCCCTGTGCAATAACTAAATGCACTATAACCTATATCTGTCACACTGTTACCTATTGCTACACTGGTCAAACCTGTGCAACCATAACAAGCATACTTTCCTATATTGGTTACACTATTTGGTATTGTAAAAGATTTATCTTTTTTTCCTATTGCGTATTGTATAAGTTTTATTTGTGTTTTATCGTATAAATCACCATTTAATGAAGAATACGCTTGATTATTTTCATTAACTTCTATTTTTATTAAGCTATCGCAACAGGAAAATGCACTTTCTTCAATGCATGTTACGCTGTCGGGGATTGTTATATTGGTTAAGCTTGTGCAATCATAAAATGCTCTATAACCAATGCTTGTTACACTGTCTGGAATTGTTACACTGGTTAAGTTTGTGCAACCGTAAAATGTATACTCTCCAATGCTTGTTACGCCATTTTCAATTACAATCTCTTTAATACTTTTACTAAAATCGTACCATGGGCATTCATCGTACCAATAATAATCTCCCGTTTTACCATTACCCGAAATAGTCAAGGTTTGGGTAGATGCTACATATGTCCATGTACAGTCACCTGTTGTGCCACTCTGGTCTTGCACCGCCTCATCTGATGTTGCAACGCTGTACTTGTCTGAAACATCAGCACCCACAGGCGCCACATCTTTTGTTCTTTCGTTTTCATTAGCTTCATCCGCAAAAACAGTCAGTCCTGCAAACGAGGAACAGACTATCAATATAGATAAAATGACGCTGATAAATCTTTTTGCTCTCATAAAAATCCTCCTCATAATTAATTTCCAATGAATATAAACTTAAGATATAAACATTATTGGAAATATTATAGAAAAATATTACCACTTTATTTTTGTATTTTCAACATTTTTTACAAAAACATTTCTTATTTTTTTGGTTTTTATAAACTATTTGTGATTATAGCAGAGTAAGACTTGCACATTCCCAAAATTCGGTTTTTCATATGACGGCTGATATATTCCATACTCCCCATCTAATGAGTATAATTATTATGCTTTTATGGTATCTGTAGCTAAATAACAGTAAACAAAATTTCGGCTAAATTAAAGAAATACAATAAATTAGCCGATAAATATTTTGAGTATCTTTTTGTTAAGACTTTTTTGATTATGGATATTACTTTTCACTGTGCCAGAATTGTACATTTTGAGTTGGCGATTTTGTGCATTTTCAGTTTAGCATTTATAACTATAAAAAATGTTAAAACAAAATGAGCGTTTATGTTGAGCAAAATAGTATTGCTAAAATACTAGAAGCACATAGTTTATTATAATACAAACCTCTTAAAACTAAGGAAACACTGATTAAATCGTTTGTGCATATTGCGCCGTCAGATTTTTCGTCAGATTGGACAAATAAACCGCAGTAATGCTGACGCATCACGAGGATTTTTTGGGCAATTTGGCGGAAAATATGCAAGCAAGATGTGCAAACAATCTTCAGATGTGATTTAATCAGTATTTCCCTAAATTCATATATTCACACTTTCCTATTGTATTAACGCTTTATATATCGTTTATCCCCAAAAATATATGATAGGTTTAATATTATAACGATATCCAAGATATCTTAATTTATTTCTTTTACCGGGTATTTCTTTTAACGGTGTTCTCTCCTTTGCTGCTATATCATTCCAAGCCTCCAGTTTCCAGTCTATATGTCCAAACTGCGGATTTTCTAAAAAGCCGGTCAATGATTCTTGTAACCCTTCTTTTGGGCTTCTAAAAGCATTTACATTTATATATTTTCCGATTTTCGAATTATCAAATCTTCGATTATAATAGCGGCAATATATAATTTGATATTTTTGAACAGGATTTTTTAAGCTTACCGCTTTTTCAGTTAATACAACCTTGCATTTTTTTCCTGTATTTTCCTCGATTGTTCTAAGATATATATCCAATATTTCTTTCCAAGTATAAAATTCCTCTGACGTGATATGAAATACTTCTCTAAATGCATTCTTTTCACCAATAATAGCAACGATTCCATCCACAACATCATCGGCTGTAGTCATTGTAGTTATTTTATTTAAAATGTCCTTTGAAAAAACAATACTTCTGCCATGTAACGCACGATATAACCAATATTCTTTTTCAAGTACTCCCAGTTGCAATCTGGTATTGCTATAGGTAATAGTTGGTCTTATTATAGTCCAATTATCATAATCAGATTCTATAAGAATATTTTCCTGTCGAGCTTTTGTCAAAGAATACTCATCTGTCTTTAAAAATTCCTGATCTTGAGTAACATCCAATAAACGAGGAGAGTCTTCATTTATAAGGTCATCACATTCAGCATAAACTCGACATGAACTTATAAAAATATATTGTTTCGCTGATTCACACAACAAATTGTAATATAGTTTAAACTCATCTGTTTTATATGACATAAAATCAACAATTATATCATACCTGATTTTTAAAAGTTCCTTAATAAAAGAATAATCATGTGCGTTACCCTTTATATAATGAACGTTTGAACAAGTTGATTCTCTGTTTTTTCTACTTGTAACATCCACATCAAAGCCAAGACTTGAGAGCTTTTTTACCAAAGGAACTCCCATTGCTCCGGTTCCGCCTAAAACAAGAACTTTTTTCATCTCTAACCTCCCAGTAATATCATCTTTGTGATTTTTTCAACAATGACATAATCTTTTTTCTATTGATTACTGCAATAACAGCCAAAACAGCTATACAGAAATTTCGAATTAAAGTATATCAAAGTATATCCATAAAAAACATTAATAAGTAGGGTTGCAAGCAGCTGTTCCTCGGAAACCACACTTCTTTCAGCAAGTTCATAATAACCGTGACGCACACGATTAAGAAAGCCGGCGTTGCACAGATTTACAACATCGACCGCTTTTATTCCGACTGCGACAAAGTCAGCAGATTTTGCAATGCCACCTTTATTTACAATGACATCTGTTACTTGCTCTCGGATGTCCACTCGCTCACCATCTTAATTAATAAATTCACACACACAAGAATAATATATTTGTTTGAATTTATTTTAGCATATTAAGAAATTGATTGCAATATGGTGTTTTATCAAGCAAAAACATCTTCAAAATCCCCTGTTGCACCAAAACTGCACCAAAAAACAAGGGAAACACTGAATAAATCACTTTACACATCTTGTTTGCATATTTTCCGCCGGTTTGCCCAAAAAATACTCGCCATACGTCAGTATTCCTGCGTTTTTTTGAACAAACCGACAAAAAATCTGACGGCACAATATGTGCAAATGATTTAATCAGTGTTTCCCAAGGTATCCTTTTGGATGCCTTGTTTTTATTTTCTACCTTCAAAATGGAACAGGACTTGTATTGCCGGGTGGGTTTGTATTTGTATTGGGCATAAATTTATTGAGACAAAGAAAGAGATGGATTACGGTTTATCAAATAAATAAAGGCAAGAAAAATCGAATTTTTCAGTGGGAAATGGCTATATCATTCAGCATATTTCACAAATCAGAATAACACTATTTATACACTTTCAATAAATACGAATATCATTGAATTTTGAAAAATCAATGTTCTAATTCATAATAAAAATACTTGTAATATTAGGAAGAATATTGTATAATATGCTGTGTACTGTAATTTTCCAGAAATTAAAAATCAGTATTGGAGGTTATATTAATGACAGAATCTTCTCTTAACGCCTTCAAGGGTACAATCGCCCAAGAAAGGAAGCTGAAAGAAGTAATCGCAAAGCACAAGGATATGCCGGGTGCGTTGCTTCCCGTTTTGCAGGAGGCACAGGGCATTTACGGTTATCTCCCCATTGAGGTGCAGCAGATGGTTGCAGACGGTCTTGAAATCTCATTGAGCGAGGTTTACGGCGTTGCAACTTTCTATTCCCAGTTCAGTCTTACCCCGAAGGGTGAGCACAGAATCAGCGTGTGCCTTGGTACAGCGTGCTATGTTAAGGGTGCAGACAAAATTCTTGCCGCCATTGAAGAAAAGCTGGGCATAAAAAGTGGTGAATGTACTCCTGACGGGCTGTTCTCCATTGATTCCTGCCGTTGCGTAGGTGCCTGCGGACTTGCTCCCGTTATGATGGTTGACGATGAGGTTTACGGAAAAATGACCGTTGACCAGGTTGACAAAATTCTTGACAAGTACATTAAGAAAGGGGGCAAATAAGCCGTGAAACTTGAAGAACTCAACAAGATTAAAAAAGAACACGAACAGGTTGTTCAGGTGAGAAAGCTTGTTGCAGCAGAGGGTGAAAAACTTGCTAAAAAGACAGGCTACCGCAAGCAGGTGCTTGTGTGCGGAGGTACAGGCTGTACTTCTTCAGGCAGTAAAAAGGTAATCGACGCTCTTGAAAAAGCATTAAAGGCAAACGGAATTGAAAAGGAAATCCTTGTTGTAAGAACAGGATGCTTCGGTCTTTGTTCGCTGGGTCCGATTATGATTGTCTATCCCGAAGGTGCTTTCTATTCTCAGGCTACTCCCGAGGGTGTAGAAAGAATCGTTAAGGAACACCTAAAGGAGGGCAAGGTTGTTAAGGAGCTTTTGTATCAGGAAACTGTACACAAGGACGGCTCAATTATTTCACTTTCCGAAACAGCCTTCTACAAAAAACAGCTTAGAGTTGCACTTCGTAACTGCGGTGTAATTGACCCTGAAAATATTGATGAATACATAGCTGTTGACGGTTATCAGGCACTTGCAAAGGTGCTTACAAAGATGACTCCCGACGATGTTATCAATGAAATTACAGCTTCCGGACTGCGAGGCAGAGGAGGCGGTGGCTTCCCCACCGGCAAAAAATGGTCCTTTGCAAAAGCAAGTGAAAACGATGTAAAGTATGTATGCTGTAACGCCGACGAAGGCGACCCCGGTGCATTTATGGACCGTTCAATTCTGGAGGGCGACCCACAGTGTATTATTGAGGCTATGATTATCGCAGGTTATGCAATCGGCGCTCATCACGGCTTTGTATATATCCGAGCTGAATATCCTATTGCTGTTGAAAGACTGCAAAAGGCTATTGACCAGGCTAAGAAGTACGGATTCCTGGGCAAGAACATTTTTGGCTCTGGCTTTGATTTTGATATGGAAATCAGACTTGGTGCAGGCGCATTCGTTTGCGGTGAAGAAACTGCTCTTATGACTTCAATTGAGGGCAACCGAGGCGAACCTCGTCCTCGTCCTCCGTTCCCTGCAATCAAGGGACTTTTCGGCAAGCCTACTGTACTTAATAATGTTGAAACATACGCCAACATTGCTCAGATTATCTTAAACGGCAGCAAGTGGTTTGCATCAATGGGTACTCCTACAAGCCCCGGCACAAAGGTATTTGCACTGGGCGGCAAGATTACAAATGTAGGTCTTGTTGAAATTCCTATGGGTACAACTCTGCGTGAAATTGTTGAAGAAATCGGCGGCGGAATCCCCAACGGCAAAAAGTTCAAGGCAGCTCAGACAGGCGGACCTTCAGGCGGTTGTATTCCTGCACTGCATATTGATACTCCTATTGATTACGACAGCCTGCTTGCACTTGGCTCAATGATGGGTTCAGGCGGTATGATTATCCTTGACGAGGACACCTGTATGGTTGACATCGCCAAGTTCTACCTTGAATTTACCGTTGACGAAAGCTGTGGTAAATGTACACCATGCCGTGTTGGTACACGCAGACTTCTGCAATTCCTGGATAAAATCACATCGGGCAACGGCGAAATGAAGGATTTGGAAAAAATTGACGAGCTTGCCCGTCATATGCAGACTTCTTCACTCTGCGCACTGGGCCAGACTGCTCCTAACCCGGTTCTGTCAACAATGAACTACTTTAAGGATGAATACATCGCCCACATCAAGGACAAGACCTGTCCTGCAGGAGTATGTAAGGCACTTATGAAGTACGAAATTATCCCTGCAAAATGTAAGGGTTGTACACTCTGTGCAAGGAACTGCCCTGTGGGTGCAATTTCCGGTACTGTTAAGCAACCTCACACTATTGATCAGGATAAGTGTATCAAGTGCGGACTTTGTATGAAGAACTGCAAGTTCGACGCAATCTACACACATTAAGGAGGGATAATTATGGATATGGTACATCTTAAAATAAACGGTATCCCTGTTGAGGTGCCGAGCAACTACACTATTTTACAGGCGGCAAAGGTTGCAAAAATTGAAATTCCGTCACTTTGCTACCTTAAGGACATCAACTGCATAGGCGCTTGTCGTGTCTGTGTTGTTGAGGTAAAGGGCAGAAAAGGTCTTATCGCTTCGTGCGTTTATCCTGTTGAGGAGGGAATGGAGGTATTCACAAATACTCCAAAGGTAAGAGCCTCAAGAAAAACAACTATTGAGCTTATCCTCTCTACACACCATAAAAAGTGCCTTTCCTGCGTAAGAGGCAACAACTGTGAGCTTCAGAAGCTTGCTTTTGACTACGGCGTTGACGAAGACAGATTCAAGGCTGAAGAGCCTATTTATGACATAGACGACGAGTCACCATACATTGTGCGTGACAACAACAAGTGTATTCAGTGTATGCGCTGCGTTGCTGCCTGCAAGAATGTACAGAGTGTTTCGGTTATCGGACCTATCAAGCGTGGCTTTAAGGTGCATGTTGGCTGTGCTTTTGAAAAGGGACTGGGCGACTCCCCTTGCGTTGGCTGCGGACAGTGTATTGTAAGCTGTCCTGTTGGTGCGCTTAACGAAAAGAGCCAAATTGACGAGGTATGGAACGCTATTTCCGACCCTGACAAGCAGGTTATTTTCTACACCGCTCCGTCAATCAAGGCTACATTGGGCGAAAGCTTTGGTATGCCAATCGGCACAAATGTTGAGGGCAAAATGGTTTCTGCAATACGCAGGCTGGGTGTTGACAAGGTATTTAATATGGACTTCACCGCCGACCTTACAATTCTTGAGGAGGCAAACGAGCTTGTAGAGAGAATCACACGCAAGGAAACTCTCCCTATGTTCACATCCTGCTGTCCGGGTTGGGTAAAGTTTGTTGAGCATTACTATCCCGAGATGATTCCTCACCTTTCAACATGCAAATCCCCTCAGGGTATGTTCGGTGCAGTTCTTAAGAGCTACTATGCTCAGAAATATAATATGGACCCCGAAAAGATGTTTGTTGTAAGTGTTATCCCTTGTACTGCTAAAAAGTTCGAGGCTACTCGCCCTGAGCTACGCACATTCGACTATGACGATGTTGATGTAGCCCTCACTACAAGAGAGCTTGCAAAGATGATTAAGGGTGCAGGTATCAAGTTTGAGGATATGGATGACGAGGATTACGACGCACCTTTCAACAAGGCAACAGGTGGCGGTGCAATCTTCGGTGCAACAGGCGGTGTGCTTGAGGCTGCTCTGCGTACTGCGGCAAGAATGCTTGACGGCTCATTCAAGAAGATTGAGTTTACCGAGGTAAGAGGTCCTGAGGAAGTCAGAGAGGCTAAATACAGCGTTGCAGGCATTGAGGTAAAGGTTGCTGTTACTTCAGGACTTGCAAACGCAAAGAAGCTTATTGAGAAGATTAAGAAGGGCGAGGCTGACTATCAGATGGTTGAGATTATGGCTTGTCCCGGTGGCTGTATCAACGGTGGCGGTCAACCTGTTCAAAGTGACAGCGTAAGAAACTATGTTGATTTAAAGGCTATCCGTTCAAAGGCTCTCTACGATTACGATAAGCAGTGTAAGTACAGATGCAGTGACGAAAGCCCGATTATCAAGACAATTTACGATGAATTTTTTGACGCTCCCGGCAAGCCCAGAGCACATAAGCTTTTACATACAAAGTATGTAAACAGAGGAAAAAACTGATTCTATAAAAGTCTTGAAACACTATATAACTCGAGGACTAATGCAAAGTTAATTTATCCTTATACAAAGCCCGTATTTTTCCATACGGGCTTTGTAAATGTCAGGCTGGATTTTGGTACAAAATAATAACCACCATATGTTGATTCCATTGACAAAGGCTTTATGGATTGATATATAACACAATTTTTTTGGAGATACCGTTATGAAAGAGAAAAAGAAGATTGTTCCTATAATTGCTTTTATAGTTCTTATAATTGCAATAATCGGGGTTGCACTTCAGCCGAACTATTTACAAATTGGTTATAATGTGGTGTCGGACAGGTATTACGACACAGCATATGAGGCTTACAAACATTGTGATATTCCTGTTAATATTGAAGAAGAAATTACTACTGTTGACATCAACAATAAGTTTGCTGTATGGTTTGCTGTCGGAGACGAAAATGCACTTGTCCTTATTAAAATGGCACTAAAGGACGGAAAATATTTTTCCCTCGGTGATACCTGTCTTTACAGCGAAAAAACTCTCAATAACTCTTCAAATAACATTCCCTCTTCCCTTGAGGATGAGATGACCTTAGATAAGGAATTGCTGAAATTTGAAATTTTGAAGGAAGAAAAGTACGAGAAAAGCCCTTTGGCTAAGAAAAATTACGACACAGAATACTTTACATATAACAACAAAGATTATGTTTTTGTTTATGAGGTAGTGCCAGAACAGAATTAATGAACTTGCAATAGGTGATAAAATGAAAATATCTAATTTTAAAATATCAGAAAAGATTCTTTCCTCTATATTAACTGTGCTATTGTTATACGGTTCGGTGGCTTTATCATGCGGATTTATTTTTGAAGAATTTGATTTCCCCACTCTTATTCTGTCCATATCGTGCTGTATAACTACTGTAATATGGCTTATAGTTGATATGATTATGTTCAGCAGCAAAATTATTTTAAATGAAAACGGTTTGCTTTATAGGACTATTTTTAAGAAAAGGTTTTACAACTGGGATGAAATGAAATTTGTTGCATCTTATAAGATAACCTTTCGTAAAACTCCTGTTACAGGAATAATATGCTCCATTGATTTAGATAAAGATGAAATTCAATACAAACATTTAATGAAGTTTTTTTCCTTGAAACATTACTTTAGCTTTCCCTGCTCAGAGGAAACAGAAAATTTCTTATTATCAACTCTGCCAAGTGATAAATACATTGGTTTAGCATTTACTGACGAAAATTTTAAACAATAGTTCTTCCTGATAAAAAGGCTCAAGTTCAAACGAACTTGAGCCTTTTTTCTCATAATTAACCTTACAATAATAAAAAATATTAGGCTTATGCGGGAACCAGCTTTGTTTCTACGCAATATTTTTGATAGGTGCTTGTTTTTATGAAATAGCAATTTGTGTAGTCGTCAATGCCGTAGCCTATTGATGTGCCGTTTTTCACCTTTTCCTTATTGTTGTAGGAAAACTTTATTTTAAAATTTTGGAATGTGCCGTCTTTGAATTTTACTGTTACTTCAATAGCACTGCCTGACACTGCTTTTTTGATGATATTTGCAAATCTGTTAAAGGTGTTTTCAAGGTTTTTTGTGTCGCTGTCCGAATAGTACTTTGAGTTTTTATCTATCAGTCCATTATCCACAGCATAATCTCCGTTAAGACGCATAAATTTTTTCAGGTGATCGTTCTTATCTGCATTTTCGTCACTTTCGTAGAACATAGAATGATACTTGTTAAGGACTTCAATATCCTTTTTGTTATCAATATCCATTAATTTCCACAGATTTATACTTACCTGACGGCTTTCCTTGTTATTGTAATGAACTGTGAAAAAATCGCAGTATATGGGTGTGTACGAAAATGATGTCAGTCCTGCATATCCGAATATGTCGGGGATACTGTTGCCGTTGACATCTATTACCGGTCTGTTCACATTTATATTTTCGGTGTCGTTCAACATAAAGCCAAAGTCCTTTGATTTATAGGTGACATATTCTATACCCTTGCCTTTACAGTCAAGAGTTACATTCATTCCCATATGATAATTTTTTGTCTTGTTTTTGCCCTTTTGAATCGCATTTTCTGTTATGGAAACATAGTTGTCGTATGAAATAATCTGATTGTCTTTTGTCAGCTTAACAGGCTCTTTTTTTGTGCTAACCTCGGCGGCACTTGCAGTTATAATCAGTCCATTGTCTTTTTGGGCATCACTTTTCCCTTTGCCGTCAGCAAAAAACAATCCAACCAAAGCAAACACCAGCACAGCGGCAACTGTTGGAATTATTGCTTTTTTCACATTGCTGAATTTCACAATTTTCTCCGATACATATTCCTTATGTGCTAGACCTTTCAGGTTATTCTTTTCTTCATCGCTAAGCCTGATTTTGCTTACCATAGATTTATAATCATCTTTTTTCATTTTAGTTTTCCTCCTGTTCTAACAAAATTTTCAGTTTTCCTCTTGCACGGCTTAATCGTGAGCCGACTGTTGCTGTTTTCATATTGAGAATATCTGCAATCTCCTTAATGGAATACTCCTCAAAATAATATAGATAGACTATATTCCTGTCCTTTTGGGGGAGAAGATTTATTTCGTCCTTTATGGAAAGCTCTGTTTCGTTGCAGACTGCCTCTGTAACCTCATCAAGGGCAACTCTCTTTCTGTTCCAAAAGCTTTTATTATTGTCACGACATTTATTTATGGTTACTTTAATAAGCCACGCCTTTAGCCTTTCTGCATTGTCATAGTTAATCTCGGATTGAAGCAGTTTTATGAACACCTCCTGCACAACATCGTCACAGTCAGCCTTTGACTTTAGATTGTGACAAGCAATTCTGTAAACCATATCCGAGTATGTATCAACTGCATTTTCATAATCTTTTACAGTACCGTTTTTAATTTCCATACGTCCCTCCCTTCACTTATAATACGAGTCTAAATACCATTATTTTGCATTATAAAATAATTTTTTATTTAGGGCTTGTTTAACTTTGACTATTTTCTCCATAGATTATATGCTAATAACGAGCATAAAACAATAAGGTATAATACTAATACCTAAGGAAACACTGAATAAATCACGCTGAAAGCTGTTTGCACATCTTGCTTGCATATTTTCCGTCAGCAAGCCCCCAAATCCTCGTAATGCGTCAGCATTACTGCGGTTTATTTGTGCAACCTAACGAAAAATCTGACTACGCAATATGCACAAACGATTTAATCAGTGTTTCCCTAATAAAAAGAACAGCCATCGGGTTGATGACTGCTCCTCTTTGGAAACACTTATTGAATCATTGGTTTCTATATATTAAGTTATTAATAACCGAAATTATCCCAAATGGAATCGCCGTCGTCATAGAAGTCGTCGAAGTCGTCGAAGTCGTCGAGGTTGTTTTCGTATGAGGTTGCCTCTTGAGTTTTTGTATTCTTTTCTTCCTCAATTGTCACCTCAACAATTTTCTTTTCGCCGTTTCGTTCAATCTCAAATTTCAGCTTATCCCCTGCTTTTGACTCGGTTATTTTAGTCTTAACATCAGAGCTTGACTTGATTTCATCACCGTCAATTTTCATAATCTTGTCGCCCTTCTCAAGACCTGCCTTGTCAGCTGCGGAGTTTTCCTCAACTGCATACACATAGACCATATCCATATAGGTTTGAAGTGTAACACCTATTGATGCCGGTTTACCCTTTACATAACCGTATTCCTTTAGGTCGCCGAGAATTCCCTGAACATCATTTATGGGAATGGCAAAGCCAAGACCCTCTACGCTTGTGGAGGAGACACCGTTGTTGGATGCCTTTGCCTCTACAATTCCAATGAGATTGCCCTGTCCGTCAAAAAGTCCTCCGCCGGAATTACCGGGGTTGATTGCTGCGTCTGTCTGGAGAAGATTCATAGTATTTTCTCCAACAGTCAGCTTTCTGTCAAGGGCTGAAATAATACCATCTGTTACAGTACCGCCAAGCTGACCCAAAGGGTTGCCGATTGCAACTGCCTTGTCACCCACTGCCAGTTTATCGCTGTCACCTATTGTTGCAACAGTAAGGGTATCGTCTGACTTTGGTTCAATCTTGATAAGTGCAACATCCTTGTCGGCGTCTGTTCCGATTAGCTTTGCTGTGTATTCGTTACCGTTTCTTAAGGTTACCTTAATGGACTTTGCACCCTCAATAACATGATTGTTTGTGACAATGTATCCATTTGCGTCAATGATTACGCCTGAACCTGCACCCTCTGAAATTCCCTGTCCGTAAAAATATGAATATGATACGGTTTCGGTTACAATTTCCACTACGGAGTCTGCAACCTTTGTAGAAATTTCTTCAGTTGACATAACTGTTCCGTCGGCAGAGGTTTCACTGCCTCCTGTTGAGTCGCTTTTGAATATATTAAGTGCATTTCCGCCTTGAACTCCATTGCTCCTTGAAAGCAGGAAGTATGTTCCCACACCGCCTCCTACTCCCAAAAGTCCTGATAAGAGAATACAAGCCACTAAAGCAATGGCTATTCCTGTTCTTGAAACAGGCTTTTTTTCCTTTTTCTGTTTAGGCTCCTTATAGTGGTTGTAGTAACCACCGTTTTCGCTGTTGCCCCATTCGTAGGAGTTGACAGTTCTCTCTGCGGTACCTGTATTTTGTGATGAGTTTTCATAAGAATTTGAATCGTAGCCCTGTGAATAGTTGTTATTGTAGTTTTGGTCGGAATAATTATTTCCGCCTACACTGTTGTTATTATCGTAGTTTGGATTATTGTTATTTTCAAACATAATCATATCCTCCTTGATAGATAGTTTTATTATAGTATTTGTAAGTACAATTATCAAGAGTAATTCTCTCTTTGTGTCTATTATAATAAATACCCTAAGTGAAAACTGTATGAAATAGGGGTGTTGTGTTAATGGAAAATTACCGAGGGAATTTTGAAAAACAATATAATCGCTAATGACAAAGAAATAGTTTTGTGATATAATTTTCCTATAATTACTTATGTGAGGTATTACTATGCTATTTATTGAATATCCAAAATGCACAACCTGTCAAAAAGCAAAGAAGTGGCTTTCAGACAACGGACTTACCTTTGAGGACAGAAATATTAAGGAAGAAAACCCAACATACGAGGAGCTGAAGGCTTGGTACATAAAAAGCGGTTTGCCCCTTAAAAAATTTTTTAACACAAGCGGACTTATTTACCGTTCAATGAATCTTAAAGAAAAGCTCCCCACAATGACAGAGGATGAACAGCTAAAGCTACTGGCAACAGACGGTATGCTTGTAAAAAGACCGCTGATTGTTACTGACGAACAAATAATAGTGGGCTTTAGGCAAAAGGAATATGAAGAAAAGCTTACAAAGTAATAAGTTAGCTATATAGTTATTGTTACATATATATTAATATATAAACAGGAGTTATTTATGATATACAACAACATACTTGAAGCTGTGGGGCACACTCCGATAGTTCGCCTTAACCATATGACCGACCACAGTATGGCTGAAATTTTAGTAAAGTTTGAAGGGCTTAATGTTGGAGGTTCCATAAAAACAAGGACAGCACTTAATATGATTGAGGACGCTGAAAGGCAGGGACTTTTAAACAAGGACACAATAATTGTTGAGCCCACAAGCGGTAATCAGGGAATCGGTCTTGCACTTATCGGCGCTGTTAAGGGGTACAAAACCATTATAATTATGCCCGACTCGGTAAGTGAAGAAAGAAGAAAGCTTGTACAGCACTATGGTGCCGAGGTGATTATTATACACGACGAGGGCAACATTGGAGAATGTATTGAAAGGTGCGTTCTTAAGGCACAGGAGCTTGCTAAGGAAAACAAGAATGTGTTTGTTCCCCAGCAGTTTGAAAATCCTGCAAATCCTATGGCGCACAGGCACCACACAGGTCTGGAAATTCTTGAACAGGTGGCAGGAAGCATTGACGGTTTTTGCTCAGGAATCGGCACAGGCGGAACAATCACAGGAATAGGCGAAGTGCTGAAGGCACAAAACCCACAAATCAAAATTTGGGCAGTTGAGCCTGAAAACGCCGCAATCCTTGCAGGAGGTACTGTGGGAACTCACCTGCAAATGGGCATTGGCGACGGAGTTGTTCCAAAGATACTCAACAGGAATATTTATGATGAAATTTGCATAATCTCTGACGAGGAGGCAATCACCACCGCCAAAGACCTTGCACGAAAAGAGGGACTTATGTGCGGTATCTCAAGCGGTACAAATGTAGCGGCGGCAATTCGCCTTGCAAAAAAGTTAGGGAAAGGAAAAACAGTAGTAACCATTCTCCCTGACACCGCCGAAAGGTATTTTTCTACACCGCTGTTTGAACACAACAAGTAACTATATGTGATTGTTGCCTTGATACAACCCTTTTTAACCCTTATAACAAAAATAATGAAATAATTACGTAACTCACGAACTAATTTTTATATATAAATTATTTATTTTTTTATTATTCCCCTTTATTTTTTCTATTAAATGGTATAGAATAGGAGTAAAGAAAACTGGAGGAATCCTTATGACTAAAACAAGAAAAAGAATTATCAGCATTTTACTCACGCTTATTATCACTTTATCGGCATCATTGACTATAATGATTACTTCTGAGGCTGCAACACCGGAAGAAACCACCGGTCCCACTGAACCGAGTATTACAGATACTCCTGTGGATTTACAGATTGGTGATGTTACCGGCTTAAAGGTTACAAAAACATCTACAAACTACATATCCCTTAAATGGAACAAGGTTAAGGGTGCAACAGGATACACAATCCTTTACCGTAACCCTGCAAAGACAAAAAAATATGGAAATGGCAAAAACACAGTTAACAACTCAACCACCATTTCCGGACTTGGCACAGCCTGTCAGTATGATTTGCAGGTGTTTGCCTATATCAAGTCAAGCGGTAAGATGTACAAGGGTGAAGCTGCATATATCAGAACAGCAACAAATCCAAAGAAGGTTACAGGACTAAAGCTTACAAGCTCCTCAAAGAACATCAGCCTTAAATGGAAAAAAAGCGGTGTTGCAACAGGCTACAAAATCTACCGTGCCAGTGCAAAGAGCAACGGAAAATATGTTCTTTACAAAACCGTTAAGGGAAAAAGCAAAAACAAATTTACAGACAAAAGCGTTTCTAAAACCAAGGTTTACTATTATAAATTAAAGGCTTACAAGCAGTTCGGTGCAAAGGTCTACAACTCCGAATTCAGCCGCTCAGTAGTTGCAGTTGGCGGACTGTCCTCTGTATCAGTCAGCGCAAAATCACAGCTTTCAAAGGTAAGTCTTAGCTGGAACGACATTGAAAGTGCAACAGGCTACAAGGTTTACTACGCCACAAGCAAGGACGGAAATTACAAGAAGTTAGGCTCAACAAAGAGAAACTTCTACACCACAAAGAAGCTTGAAAACGGTAAAAAGTATTACTTTAAGGTTGTTCCGTACAAGACAGTAAAGGACAAAACCATCAATTCTCCTAAGTACAAAACCATTTCCAAAACAGTTACAAACACCGCCTTCGGAAAGAGCGTCGGTGACACATACATTGAGGTCAGCATAAAAGAACAGCATATGTGGTTCTACATTGACGGAAAGTTGTATGTTGATACTGATGTTGTAACAGGAAACGCCGACGGCTATCACGATACACCAAAGGGTGTGCACAGCATATTTTCTCGTCAATCACCGGCAGTATTGGTAGGTGCTGACTATCGTACACCTGTACAGTACTGGATGCCGTTCACATCAAGCGGTTGCGGTATTCACGACTCAACATGGCGAGCCGACTGGGAGTACGGCGGAGATACTTACAAATACAACGGTTCCCACGGCTGTGTAAACACACCGTACAGCAAGGTTACAAAGATTTACAAAAAAGCAAATATCGGAACAAAGGTTATCGTATATTAAAATAGAATATAAGTACACAAAAATTTTAGGTCTGTCACAACTGACAGACCTTTTTGTATTGCCGAAAACAGAAAAATTTTACGACCATATCCTCGTAATAACAGCATTTTCAAAATATTCAGCATTAATAATATCAGCTAACTTTTCTGTCCCGTTGGAGGGAGAAAAATGCTTGTTAAAGCACCATAAAATTTTATCACTCATCTCTCCAATCATAACTGTCCTCTTTAACATTCAGCCTATGATTGTCTATTACCACTGTTTCGTTATCCTTCCAAGTGATTTCAACATCTTCCTGTTTGTACTGCCAATAAATATTTCTTACATTCTCGTTTTCGTTATCCACAACCTCACATCTAACAGAAAAATCAGTTGTAGCATTGCCGGAACATACATATGCGTTTACGGTATAACTATTGTCAGGTGAATTGGAAGATTTTATAAACTCACCCTTTGGAAGTCCGTCCATATTGCAACCAATTAACATCAATGAAATAAAAACAATTATGCAAATCAATCTTGATAGATATGTTTTCTTCATCATCTCACCTAACAAATACAACCTTATATTCCAAATCCTTTTCATTTATTATTTAAGAAACCAATTTAGTTATCCTGTCCTTAACTGACGGACATTTTTCCACAGATAATCTTTCATTAAGGTGACGGAAAATCAAATCCTTGTTTTTATCATCAAGCAATTCTTCTGTAACCGACAATACTGCAAATTTGACATAATATTCTTCATCATCAAGATAGAAAAGTATTTTATCAAGATTATCTTCACCAAACAAATGCAGTCCGTAAAGGTAGCTTATTCTGCAAAGTTTTGATTTTTCTGTTGCCAACAATTCACTAAACAAGGCAGAATAACAATCACATAAATTCAGTTTAAAAACAACTTCCGCAAAAGAGGTTATTGCATAGCTTTTAGCCAAATTGCTTTTTTCATTTTGCAGGGCGTTTTTTAAAAAATCAACTACCTCTTTGTATTCAAATTCTGAAAGTGAATCGTATGCCTCTATTCTCACATACTCACACTTATCAAAGGCTAACCTAAAGAGAATATTCATAACATCCCTATTCACCGTCTTAACCAACAGAGATGCAGTTAAACCCCTTATAAATGAGTTGTTATCATATGACAATCTCTTTAACACTTCCATTTGCCGGAAATTTAATGAAGACAATTCATCATATAAATCTAACAATTCTATTTTCTCTCTGACTGTCATTTGCGTCCTCTTAATAAATTAATAATGAATATAAATTTTTTTGATAATTTCATTATATACCAACCAAAAGCAACGGTCAATAATAGAAGTAACCAAATCGGCTGTCTTTACAAACTAAATTCAATGGGATATAATGAGGTATAATTTATAAAAAGGAGTGGCAATATGCTTAATTTCCGAAAACTAACTACAATATTTTGTCTGGTAAGTGCAGTAGTTATGCTAACATCTTGTGAAAGCAAAACAAATAACGAGGATACAACGGAAACCACCACTACCACCACATCTATAAACCAAAGCGAATCATATGCCGACGGATTATATATTGGTGATGTGATCCAAAACAAAAAAGTTGCAAAAGAGTATGGAAATTTGATTATGACCAACACACTGCAAAAAAATCTAAAAGACTATAAGGTTGTCAATGTTGACTTTAACAACGAGAAAAACCTTTGGATTGTTAATTATTCCAAAGACAAAATGACCCTCGGCGATGACATAAGTATTGAAATTTCCAAAAAGAACGGTAAAGTAAATTACATTGAATTTGGTGAATAAGCATATCCCTAATTGGGGGATATTTCAAAAAAAACAGTCCGGCGGACTGTTTTTTTACTATCATTACAACAATATAATTTATTGGGTCTATCGTCGATAATTTCAATATCCATAACGCAGTTTTATAATCCCAATATTTTATAAATATCTGTCTGCGTAATTTTGTCAAAATAATCCTTTAATCCTAAGAAAGCTTTCCATTTCTGTATTGTATAGTCATTAAACCCCCGTCGTAAAACAACATCCACCAATCTTTTTTCAATATATGTGGGACCATCAGGAAAAGATATTGCATCACACAACTGAATCAGCCTATCATAGTCGTCATATTCAGTAGTCTGCAAAAAATTCAGTATAAACTTGTAATCATCATCAACGCAATCATTATTCCCATTATAAGATTGTATTTCTTTACAAGGAAAAGAGTGGGTAAGGCATATTCTTGCACAGTCATCATATCCCATAGAAAGCATAAATTTGTATCCGTCAATAATATGCCTCATATCTGTTATACCATATCTCCTGCCTATATCGTGCAATACGCCAAGGCTATAAGCAACATCAGGATTTAAACTATCAGTTTTTTCGGCAATAGTCCTTGCACAAATACCGGCTGTTTTGCTATGTGCAATCCATAATCCGGGATTTAGTTTTTCGGCTTCATTAATCAATTTCTCTGTTTCTGCAATCGACGGTACTCTCATTGAATCCCCACTTAATAATAATATAGATTTATAGACTTATTGATTACTTCAATATACTTTATACCTACTATAAAAAGTATACAATAAAATACCATTTCCATATTAACATCAAAAACAAGATTAATCAACAAATACCCCTAAACAATTCATCGTATAAATCAGTTAAAGAGATTTCCATAACAGAACAATTATATTATCGATCTAAACTTGAATTTATACAGTTATGATGATAAAATCAAATTATATAATCAGAAAGAGAGAAATTATAATGACGACGAAAAACTCCTTTTACAATAAGGTTCCGTATATAATATTTGGAGACCGCTGTTATTTTAATGATCATCTTCATCGTTAGACCAACCGTATATAATATGCAATTCGCCTGAATCCATATCCATTGCCATATTATCTCCCATCCTCATCAATAAATCTCCGTCAGAATCTATTGCCATATTGTCAGAGATAGAATGAGCAAAATCGCCGTCCTCGAAATCAAAAAAATGCTTACCCATATAGCACCTCACTTGAAAAATTAATAATCATATTTGTTTATTTCTAAAACTCTGAATGTTGCATTTTTTAATTGATTTAATTTTTCTTGATCTACGTATTCAAAAGCTTTCAAATATATCTCTTGTCCAGCACCCAATCTATCAGCGTAAATCATATCTGTTTCAATTCTTGAACCGTTTGCATCTACTGCTTCAATTGTAATGTCATAAGTGCATTGTTTTTCAGCTTTGTTTTTTACTGTAATATCAAGAGATGTTTCGGAGAAGTATCCATTATTAGTTACTTTGAATTTTCCAAAAGAAACATCAACATATTTTTCTAAAATTTCATCTGTCGTTTCTTCTCTAAATACATCACCAATTGCAGGTATATTAGATTCAATATCATCTGATATGTTACTAAAAAGCGAAGCTGCAAAAACGACATACAGAATTACAAGAATAATAGATAAAACAATTTTAGTTATAAAACCAATCAAAGCGCCTTTACCTGCCGACTTAGCTCGTTTAGGTTTCTTTCCTTCGTATATAAGAAAAAGGATTAAACCAACAATCGGAATAAAAAATCCCAATATAGCAAACCCAAAACTTGAACTATCTTCAGAAACATTTGCATTGGACTTATTATCAATTCGTGCCCCGCAGTTATTACAATATGATGAAATATCATCTACAATTCTACCACAATTTTTACAATACATAAAAACTTAACCTCCGCTTTTGCTACCGATAATACCCATTTTGCTGACAGACTTGATGAATTGTTTCAGCAAAAATTGATCTAGATTTTTTATTATAATCGGCGTTTGTATTCTTTTTGTTTATGTAATTATATCTGACTTGCGGCCACAGTTTATGCTTTTTAATCCACTCGATTTTGACAGGGAGATCATAATATCCTTTGGGCTGATATTCCCACAAATAACTGTGTTGTTCTTTGTTATAGCGAATATATTGTTGCCGTCCATCGCCGCATTCAAATATAATGCAAAAGTCACAACTATGCAAGATACAAGAGTTGGCTCTATCCTTTACTTTGATGGTGAGAACACGGGTGGAATCTTCGGTGTAATCATATCCGAAAATCGAATATCCATAAGGATTAGTGACCTTATCAAGACCTTTGTGAAGAATGTTTCGTATTTCTTCGGCAGAATAATCTTCGTCGGGGTCATTTACTTCAATATTCACATCGAAGTCAAAACCAGTGTTAGAGTTTCGGTCACGGGTTATCATCTTTCGTTTGCTACTGCCCACAAAATGATATTGAAAAGTAAAATCATCTCTGACTTCATTTTGTAATCTGTGGATAATTTCAAAAAGTTCATTTCTAATCGGTTCCCATTCTTCTTTTGGAACATACTCGAAATCGTGCATAATCATAATATCTCCTTTTATCCCAAGCCATCCAAATAGATTTTACTAATCTAAATCATACTAGTATATACTCATTATACGTAAATGTCAACAATTTTTCAACAAATTTTGATGTTATTTAAAAAAGCATTGACAAACATACGTTCCGTACAGTAAAATATAATCCCTCTTATGAGGAACTACAACTGAATATGATGTAAGATTGAGATGTAGCAAAGCCACCCAATGCCGGCGGTCGTACTCGTCACCTTCGACCCCTGTCATCGGTTGCCGGATAATAAAAAAATAGGTAATGCTTAGGCATTACCTATTTTTTATGGTCCGAGTGACAGGAGTCGAACCTGCGGCCTCTTGAACCCCATTCAAGCGCGCTACCAAAACTGCGCCACACCCGGATATATATATTACCTGTCGTAGTAAATAGAAACACATCACTGCATACTATTCAGACACTGCACTAATTATATCAGTTACTACTCCATATGTCAATAATTTATCCAATTTTGCTTTGCATTTTGCTTTGGCATTAGGAAAACACTCAATAAATCATTTGCACAGAAAGGGCTGTCAGATTTTTTGTCGGTTAGTTCAAAAAACCGCAGTAACGCTGACGCATGACCAGGATTTTTTGGGCTAACGGTTGGAAAATATGCAAACAAGATGTGTAAGGCGATTTATTCAGTGTTTCCTTAGGTAATAGTATTCGGGCTTGTTTAATAAACAGCAAAATCCGAACTTCCATTATTTTGAAGTCCGGATTTTGCTTTATTTTATCATTTATTTCTTTGTATCTTTTTATCCTTTACTTTTTCAGCTTATGCCCAAGGGTCGGCGGATTTTGGTGTTCTAATATCTGACATTAGATACTGCTCCCACAAAAACCATCTGCCGTCACCTTTTCTGCGTAGCTGAATTGGTCGTGGGCTGTCAGCGCCACCGCTTGAAATAAACAGCTTCATATATCCCTCTTCGCTGGCGGAAACAGAGTTGCTCTCTACTGTAACGGTAAAGGGCTGTGACGGTGTGTAGTCGTTGTCCGGTGTTGCTCCCGCAAAGTAGGAAAAAGGAACATATGTCTTTCCGTCACGGAATCTGTCGTTCAAAAAGGATATATCCATTCCACTCAAGGGACGAGGACCACGCAACCAGTTAAGCATTTCTGTTCCTATCCCCTTATCGGCACCATAAGCACAAAGTGCACATACGGTAAGTGCCGCCGTCTTAAACGGCGAGTCAAGACTTGCCTCAGGTAGCTGTTGCATCTCTGCAAGGCTCTCGGGAAGTGCAGAAAATGTAAAGGTTTCCTTTTTATTTCCAAGGGACTGAACAGCAGAGCCTACTGTTGAAAATGCTGTATTCTTTAGCTTATCAAAAATACCCACAATAAGTACCTCCTTAGCAAAATTATCAATATCCTATATTTCCAATCCAGAAATATAGAATATTGGTTTTGGTAGATTATCCCTGAATTGTTAAAGTCTTTAAAGGCTAAAACTTTCCTCCGCCTCCGCCGTGTGTTGAGCCGGAAGATGAAGTATGTGTACTTGAACCGCCGGAATCGTTATCCTTTGGTCTTTCCCTTCTGTCAAGGTGGGAATAAAGGAAGAAGTCACCTGATTGTGTGATATTCATACTTCCGTTTCTAACATAACTGGATGCCGCAGGCTGGAATCTGACAGACTTCAACTTGCTTTTCATATATAAAACAACAATTATTGCAAACACAAAACCTATACCAAGGGCTATTAACACATTAAACCATATCTTAAACGGCTCTTTGGGCAAATTGCCTACATCATAAGGCTCATCTGTTTTAGCCTGTGTGATAAATTGGTCGCACAAATCAGCATAGGTAGAGAATGCCTTGTAGTATTCCCCATCGCTGAGGTAAGGCACGAATTGCTCTGACATATACTCTCTACCTGCATCTGTAAATGCAGTAATAGCGTATCCTGATGTGGAAATATGCCAGTCGTTATCCTCAATGCTTACAAGAAGTAACAATCCGTCATTGTTGTCACCCACACCGTAACCGCCATAGTCGAAAAAATCGTCTGCGTAGTCCTGTGCTGTATAACCCTCAAGGCTGTCTGTTGTCACTACAACAATATCCATCTCCTGCTTTTCGCTTATATTGTCAAGCTGTGACAGCAGTGATGTTTCTTCACTGTCGGTCAAAAGGTCAGCATTATCCTCAAGTCGTGACAAACTTTCTTCTGCACAAACAGGTATTGCTGTGGAAAAACAAATAACAACAGCAAACAATAACGATAGTAATTTTCTTTTCATTTTTCACAGCCCTCCTTACAACAGCCACCACAAATAGGTCAGTCCAAAGGTTACTGCACTTGCAATACCCCAAAGTCCAAACAACCATTTTCTGAATGCAGATTTATCTGTGGGCAAATCTCCCACCAATTTACCGGTCTGTCCGTTCATAGCAAAGGTGTATTTTTCGCCCTTCCAAGTGGTATTTAAGAGCCACACAGGATAAAGGGCATACTTTGCTTTTCCGTTATGTAGGCAAATGCTTGTTGACTCAGGAACAACAGTAGAATACCCCTGAACAGTTGATGCAAAGGCATCTGCTGTACTTTTCTTAATTCTATCATTTGCACGGTTGACGCTTTGCTCGGCATTAACATCATACTTGTCGGCTAAATATCCGGATAAATATGCTGTTTGGAAATCAACAGCATCGGAGAAATTAAAAGGCTCAATGGACTCCATAAGGTCGTCCGCCATCTTTGAAGAGCCGTCCACAGGAACACGCTCAAAGCCTATTGAACCACCTCTGAGAACTGAAAAATAGCTTGTTTCGGTGTAATCATAGTCTCTGTCGCTCCAAGTACGAACTCTGGTTGCTTTGTAGCGAATGTTTGCGTCGGCGTCTGCATCAAACAGCCAAAACGGTACATAAACACCCTTGATTTCGTCAATATGGTTTTCGTCCTTAAACACCTTTGGCAATAACCTCTTACCCTGATAATGCTTTTTAAGAGCCGCTTTTGCGGCATTTTTGTCAAGCTTAAAGGGTATAACATAGTCAGGCTTTAACGCACCGGAGAACTGTCCCATCATTACAACAGGATTTCCGCAGAATGGACAGGATGTGGCGCCGGTGGTTTCGTCACCTACGATTTCACCGCCACAGGACTTACATACATATGTTCTCAGTCCGTCTGCCTCTCCCTCCTGCCAGTCACTTCCGGCAGAGGTTTCCCAGTTCATATCGTCAGCCTGTTCATTCTTTAGGGCGTCATCATAGGCTTTCAAGGTTTCCATTTCAAATTCAGTATCGCAATACGGACACTTCATCTTTTGGGTACTGCTGTCAAAGTTAATACCACCTCCACAGCAGGGGCATTTGTATTCTTGTAATACAGGCAAAATTTTCACTCCTTATTTGGTTTGTGTAAAAAACAGCTATACCTTACTGCCTTGGTGTTCCGCAATTATTACAGAAATTTGTGGAATTTTGTGCACCACAGTTGGGGCATATCCAAACAGCATTTTGTACAGGCTGTTGGTTGTAGCCGTTCATTGGCTGTTGCTGATTGTAACCATTCATTGGTTGCTGTTGACCGTAACCGTTCATAGGCTGTTGCTGATTAAAGCCATTCATTTGTTGCTGTTGACCGTAACCGTTCATAGGCTGTTGTTGATTGTAACCACCCATTGGCTGTTGTACTCCGCCCTGCTTAATCTGCTGGCAAAGCTGCATTATCCTTGATGCTGTTTCGTAAGCGTTCATCAGTTCCATTTGATTATTTGAGCTGATGTAATCAATGCTAAAGGAAACATTTGAGGTAATGTACGGGTCACCGCTTATGCTGAAACAAGCCTTAACATTGCTAACCTCTTTAACACCGCTTGAAAAGTTACTTGTATTGGAATTGCGTACAAAGGGCTGAACAGAAAGAGGAATGTTCAACATATTGTTCTGCATATTCATCATATTGTTCATACCGCCGAAATAGCTGTTTGATTGACGGTTGTCATAATTATCCCTGCTGTCGGGGATTCCGTCGTGGTCGGAGTCGGAGAGTGTTCTGTACTCCAGTTCAATCCAGAAATCCTGTAGCTGTGAAAAATCAAACACCTGTGGGTTTCCGCTTTTGTAATCCCTGTTGTCTATTGCAAAAATAAACCAACGGTTGTTAAAGTCAACCTGTATTGCTCTGTTGTTGCTTCCGGCTGTTGCAGAGCAGTTAAACTGCTGATACTTTGTCTTATTCTCTTCTCTCAGCTGAAGATGTCTTTTTACATCCTCAACTGTTCTCTGTTTCCAACCGCTTGTAAATGAGCCTAACTTATGCTTACAGTCGGAGCATAGGTAACCGTCGGAAAGCTTTTGCTGGGTGAGCATATTTACCTTTTCTCCGCATATGTCACAAAACTTTTTATCAAATAATCCCATTAAAATTCACTCCTGTTTAACTATTAATAGTTTTTTATTAATATATAGTCATAATATATAATCATCATAACTTATGATTATTGCTTATCGTTATCATCAAAAATATCGCCGCATTCAGGGCAGAATTTTGGTGGATTGTGAGGGTCCTCAGGCTCCCAACCGCACTTGTCACAGCGGTAAAGAGGTGCGCCCTCAGGCTTTTTTGCACCGCACTCGGCACAGAATTTACCCTTGTTTACTGCTCCACAGGAACAGGTCCAGCCCTCAGCGTCAGCAGGCTTTGGAGAACCACATTCAGGACAGAATTTTCCGGTAGCTGTTGCTCCGCATTTACACTTCCAAGAATTTGCCTGTTGAGGCTCAGGCTTTTTACTTCCGCATTCAGGGCAGAATTTACCTTGGGCTGTTGCACCGCAGGAGCATTTCCAACCGTCGGCAGAAGGTGTTTGAGCAGGGGCGTTTTGTTGCTGAAAAGCCTGATTTGCCTGTTGCTGCTGTACGCCCAAATTGTACAAATTCTGTGCGGCGCCAAAGCCACCGGATTGACCCATTCCGACCATACCCATACCCATAAATCCTGTCATTGCACCGGCTGAGTTTCTGGCGGCATCCTGCATAGAGTCTGCTGTTGCATTTGTCATTCTGCCCGCCATCATAAACGGATTCTGACCCACATTTGCAGCGTCCTCCATATCGTTAATCTTCTTCATATCTGCATCTGTCAGAGTGATTGGGTTGAGGGCAATTTTGGCAATGGAAATACCTCTTGTTTCTATCCACTCCTGCCTCAGCTCATCATTCATAGCATTTTTCAGCTCTTTTACCTTTGACGGTATCTGCGCCGGTCTGAGTTCCTGCTCGGCAAGTGCGCCAAAAGCCGGCTGAAGTGCGTCTACAAACTCACTTTTCAGCTGGTCGTCAATCATATCTCTTGTAAATTCATTCTCAACATTTCCGCAAAGTCTTGTATAGAAAAGCAAAGGGTCAGAGATAATATAGGTATATGTACCGTTGCAACGAACCTGTACAGTTCTGGTAATATTAATTCGCTTGTTGACAACCTCAAACATAATAGGATTTGCTGTGCCGAATTTATTGTTTAAAATCTCTTTTGTGTTGAAGTAGTACACTCTTTGGTCTTTTCCTGTGTCACCGCCGTATGCAAAACGCTTGCCAACGGTTTTGAAGGTGTCCAGAATACTTTTGCCAAGACTACCGGCAAAAATGCTTGGCTCGGTGGAGGAGTTATATGTAAATTCGCCCGGCTCGGCACACACCTCCACAACTTTGCCCTGTTCTACGATAATCATACATTGTCCGTCTGCAACAGCAATTCCGCTGCCGTTTGAAATAATGTTATCGTTACCCTTAGTATTTGAGGATCTTCTGCTTGTTTGCTTTTGACCCTTTCTCATCAGTACATCATTTGGAAGTGCCTCGCAGTAGAAAAATTCTTTCCACTGGTCAGCTAATGTTCCGCCTAATGCTCCAATTCCTGCTTTAATAAGTCCCATATTTAAAACTCCTTTCGTTCCTGTTATATTTCTATGGAAAATTATTCATTACTATGTTGATGTTGTTATAAAAAATCAGTCTATTTCATTTTTCCTGATGAATAAGGATTTTTGTTTTCTTTTGGCGGGTCAGGCTTACTGCATTTTCCTGCCCAGCCTATAATTTTCATCCACACCAAAATGTATATTATCCAAATTGCCAAGGCAAGCCAAAACCAAAGGATTGATATACCGATGAAAAAGTGGAGGAAAAGTAGTATCCAAGCAGGTATTGAGCCTTCTAAATTCAATAAAATATTAATCAGCAAACACAGGAAGAAGTTACCTGTGCGTTTTGTCCTTCTCATACCTTTTAATCCTTAGAAAAAACATTTAAAAAGTTTACAATTAATTATATTCATTGTAACATATCAATGAACAAAAATCAAACATATTAATAATTTCAGGAATACTTTTTCCCACAGTCTTGTAATGATTTTGCAAGGCTGTGGGAAAAAGGGAGTATAGAATTTGCTTTACTATACTCCCTCCCATAAACTAATTAGTATTTACTTTTTTACAGTAACAGATTTTGCTTTTGACCAGCTTGAATAAAGCTTTGTAGCCTTGCCGTTTACCTTAACTGTTTTGTATGTGCGGATACGAGCGTAATACTTTTTCTTTGCACTTAATTTTTTGATTGTTGTTGAGGTTGCGGTATTCTTCTTTACAGTAGCAATTTTGCTTTTGGTAAATTTACTGCTCTGAGAATACTGAATTTCATAGCCTGTGGTCTGGGTTGCCTGCTTTTTCCACTTTACAGTCATTTTCTTTGAGCCCGGAGTCAGCTTTGAAATGGTTGTTGACTTTGGATTAATAGCAAAGTACATTGTCTTTGTACCGCTGTAATTACCCATTAGTGTAACCTTTACTGCGTATTTGCCAACATTCTTTCTGCCGGACTGATAGCTTACTGTGTAGTCGGTATCCTTCTTAAGGGTACTGCCTTGAATATCCTTTACAGTTACAGCAGGAGTCTTAACCTTGCCGTCATATGTATAGCTTGTTGCAGAAAGCTTTACTGTGGACACTCTTGGAATTGCTACTGCTGAAAGAACCTCGTTGCAGACAGGACAAAGATTTTCTATCTTACCGTCTTTAGTTGTAGTTGCTTTCACATAACAATCAACCGGATTATGCTCCTCATAATATGGCGTTACTGTTGTACCCATACTTGAATAAGGAGCCTCAAAGGTAGTTGTCTGTGCTGTAGCGTCAGCGAAATTAACTGACTGAGAACCTGCTCCTGTGTAGTAAGTACCGCCCCAGCTCTTAAAGTGGTTTCCTTCTTTTGCAGGTGCTGTAACATCAATATTTTCACCAATGAGGTAATAGCCTGTCTGGTCCTCACCAACAGAACCCTGTATGTCAACATAGTAGAATATTACATCAACATAAATTGATGTGCCAAGCTCACCTCTGCGGTATTCACTTGTTGAAAGCTGTCTGCCGTTAAAGGTGATGGACTTGACTTCGTTAATGTTAATCATATCTTCAGCTCCTGTGTCACCAGCACCCAGAACCGGTGTAATGCAAAGATGAAGCTTGTATGATGTTCTTTCTGTAACAGCCTCATTGCCCATGTTGTCTCCTACTGAATTTTTCCAGTATGAGGAAATTCCGTTGTTTCCCCAAATCTCCCACTCAGAGCCTGTGCTGTCAGTGCCTACAACACTGAAAATTCCATCAGGTGACTTTGCTGATTGTCCAACCACAAGACCGTTTCCTTTTGAGCCGGTGATTTCAAGAACAATATCCTTGAATGAATCCTGTTCATAGTCTTTTGCAGACGCACTCATAGGAACTGCTAAAAATACCGAAGTCAGCATTATTGCGGTTAGTAATACAGATAATAGTTTCTTCATAAATATTCTCCTTTTCAACTTTTATATAAATCTGCTAATATATTATACAATCCCAAGTTGTAAATATCTATTGCCCAACAGGTAAAAAAAGGCTACTTGTATATGGGACCTTGGGGAAAATAGGGCTACTTTTATAAAAAAACAGCCCTATTTTCGACAAATATTTATATACAGATACATCTAATCCAATTTTTAACAAATAGTCTTTTTGAAGAATTCCTCATAAAATCTATATAAATTAAATAGTAAATTTAACAAAAATATCCTTTCAGACTTGTTCAAAAATTTCTGTTACAGTCTGAAAGGATATTAGGGCTTGTTTATTAACCGGTAAAAACCAAAAATAAACGAATAATTTTATACAGCGCTTTTGTTCTTTACAGCACCGATAATAAACAGTACAGGCATTACAAGTCCCAAAAGGAATGAGAAAACAGGGAAACTGCTTCCGCCAACTACTGTAAGGATACTGCCGATAATGTCCATAACAATTACAACAACACCCCAACCAATGCAAACACCGGCTTTTTCAGGTCTTTTGCAGTTCTTAACACCGATAATACCTGTTACAAATTCTGCAACGGCACTTACGAGTGTGAAAATACCTGCTGTGTACAATAGTCCGGATGAAAGCTCACCGTCACTGATGTAAACCAATGCGGCTATACCTGCTATTGCAACAATGCCTAAAATAATTGCGATTGACCCAAAAATAATCATAAGTATTCCTGTTACCTTTAAAAATCCTGAGCCTTTTGCGTTGTTTTCCATAGAAAAACCTCCTTAAGAATTTATTAATTTAACACCCAAAGGTGTGAAACCACTAAAATAATATATTATGGAATTTTCAATAATATAATAGGTTGAATTAATTTTCGTAATCATACACAATCAGACAAAATAATTGCAAAAACAACAACGGGTAAATTATATCCATTTTTTTTCAATAATTCTATTGACCAAAGGGAAAATTAGGGCTAATTATATATGGGCCTTAGGGGGAAATAGGGCTAATTTTTATAAATTTCGTAAAAACAGGCAGTAGCAAGCTCTGTTTTAGAGTTTACTACTGCCTAATAATTTATATTATTATTCTAAATGCGAAAAAACAAAAATCAAACATTTACTTCTGCTTTTATTTTACTCAAAAGCTCCTTGCGGTTTTCAACGCCTATCTTGCGGTAGATGCTGGAGGAATGTTTTTTGATTGTACTTTCGGTTACAAACAGCTCCTCTGCAATATCCTTTCGCCTTTTGCCCTCAAGAAGTAGCCTGAAAACATCTATTTCCCTTTTTGAAAGCACCTCTACACCTTGCCAGTTTGAGATTACTTCTTCCAATTCCTCACCGGTAAGGCTTGTAACTGCTTGCTCATTTGCCGTCTGTTCCCTTGTTGAAAGCTGCATAACTGCTTTGCTGTACTCCTTTACAACGCTGTAAAACAGCAGCAACAGCACCTCGGTAATTACATAGACAACAGAAAGAAATTCAAATTGGCTGTGCATTATTGATTCTATCAGCCAAACGCCTATATTTACAGATACCACAGCCGCTAAGAAAACCGATACCTTTAAATTCTTTTCCGACTTCCTAAAAAATGAATATGCTATAATTCCCACCATACCCAAGAGATATGTGATGATATATATTTTATATACGGGATGAAGGAAACCGTAGGTCTTTTTAAGTGTAGTTGCACCGTTCACAATATTCAGAGAAACAGTTTTGTAATACACATCGGAGTATCCTCCGCTTGATGCAATCAGGAATATTATTACCCCTATTACAACAAAGGCAATCAATAATTTTTTGGATATTACAATATTACATAAATCCGCAATAATCAGCAGCATAAACATTGACAAAAAAACACTGCCCAAGTATGCCAAAGCGTTTGAGCACAACGCCAACGTTATGTTGGGAGCAAGGGACAATGCAAAGTACCCTGCATTAGTAACAGCAATGGAAGTAAACAGCCACATCAAGAGGGGATTTTCCCGTTTATTAGTAACACCGCACAGTGCAACAAGTGCAAGTGATGCCAAGAATGTTATTCCATACCAAACGACCAATTTGTCCCCTCCCCTCTCTCATATTTTCAGCAAATTAATAATACACAGAAAATGTACTTTTGTCAAACGACATTTTTTTAACAATCATTTAACATTAGGGAAACACTGATTAAATCATTTGCACAGATTGTACAGTCAGATTTTTTGTCGGTATGTTCAAAAAACCGCAGGAATACTGGCGTATTGCGAGGATTTTTTGGGCATACCGGCGGAAAATATGCGTACAAGATGTGTAAAGTGATTTATTCAGTGTTTCCTTAGTTTTCTAAACCTCATAACCTTTGTCGGTAACAGCCTTTTTCAAAATACTTTCGGAGACATCATACTTGAGAGTTACTATGGCTGTGCCTGTCTTGTGGCTCACATCTGCGGATATTACTCCGTCAATCTCCTCCAATGCTTTTTTTACAGTTCCCTCACAATGAGGACACATCATACCTTTAATATTAAGTGTTTTTGTCATAGACTTTTTCTCCTTTTCTTCTATACTTTTTGATTTTCTGTATTTTTTATCCTTATGGATATTTACAAGGTTAAGTCTTAGTGCATTTGTCACAACGCAAAAGCTGGAAAGGCTCATTGCAAATGCACCAAACATTGGACTTAATGTCCACCCGAACAATGGAATCCATACACCTGAGGCAAGGGGTATTCCTATTATGTTATATATGAATGCCCAGAACAGGTTTTGATGAATATTCCTAAGGGTACAACGGCTCAGCCTTATTGATGCAGGAACATCTGTAAGGGCACTTTTCATCAGTACCACATCTGCTGAATCTATTGCAACATCTGTGCCTGCTCCTATTGCTATGCCCACATCAGCCTGTGTCAGTGCCGGTGCGTCATTTATTCCGTCACCCACCATGGCAACTCTGCCCTTTTCTTTATATTCAAGGACTGCCTTTTCCTTACCCTCAGGGAGAACACCTGCAATTACACGGTGTACTCCTGCTTTTTTGCCTATTGCGTTGGCGGTTTTTTCGTTGTCACCTGTGAGCATAACAACCTCTATGCCCATACTTTTAAGCTCCTGTATAGCCTTGGGGCTGTCCTGCTTTATCACATCTGCAACTGCAATAATGCCAACCACATTTTCGTTCTTTGCAAAAATGAGTGGGGTTTTTCCTGCGTTGGAAAGGGAATTTGCTTTAGCCTTTATTTCATCCTCAACCTGACATATTGAGGATATATAGTCAAGGCTACCTCCGACTGCTTTTTCGCCCTTAATAATTCCCTCTACTCCACTGCCGACCAGTGCCTTAAAGTTACTAACTTCAAGGGGAATAATTTCGCTTTCTCTTGCATCTTTGGTAATTGCTTTGGCAAGTGGATGTTCGCTTTTTTCTTCAAGGGAACAGGCAAGTTTTAAGAGTTGTTCTTTGTTATAATTCTTATTGGGAATTATATCTGTGACACTTGGTTCTCCCTGTGTGATTGTTCCTGTTTTATCAAGTAGAACATAATCTGTTTTACCTGCGTTTTCAAGGGATTCTGCCGTTTTGAACAAAATTCCATTTTTTGCTCCTACTCCCGAGCCTACCATAATTGCAACAGGGGTTGCAAGACCTAATGCACAGGGACAGCTGATAACGAGAACAGAAATACCCCTTGCAAGGGCAAATCCAAAGGTACTGCCGAATGCAAGCCACACAATAATTGTTACAACAGCAATGGCTATTACTATTGGCACAAACACTCCCGAAACCTTATCAGCAATCTTTGCGACAGGTGCTTTTGTGGCGGAGGCGTCACTTACCATTTTGATAATTTGGGAAAGTGTTGTGTCCTCACCCACCTTTGTTGCTTTACACTTCATATATCCCGACTGATTTATTGTACCGCCTGAAACGCTGTCGCCAACCGCCTTATCAACAGGTATACTTTCACCTGTCAGGGCAGACTCATTCACCGCACTGTTACCCTCAATTACAATTCCGTCAACAGGTATGCTTTCGCCGGGTTTTACAACAAAAATATCATCTCTTGAAACCTGTTCCACAGGAACTGTAACATTTTCTCCGTTCCTAATAACAGTTGCTGTTTTTGGTGCAAGACTCATAAGTCCCTTTAGGGCATTGGTGGTTTTTCCTTTGGAATATGATTCAAGCATTTTACCAAGTGTTATCAGAGTTAGTATCATTGCCGAGGACTCAAAGTAAAGCTGATGTGAATACTCCATAACTCCACTATGGTCGCCGTTAACAGCACAGGCAGTCATAGCAAAAAGCACATAGGTACTATATACAAACGCTGAACCTGCCCCCAATGCTACAAGGGTGTCCATATTGGGGGACTTGTGAATAAGTCCCTTAAATCCGCTGACAAAAAAACGCTGGTTTATCACCATAATAATACCTGTCAAAAGCATCTGTAAAAGTGCCAATGCAAGGTGATTTTCGCCTAAAAACTTTGGAACAGGAAAACCCCACATCATATGTCCCATTGAGATATACATAAGGACAAGCAAGAAGCCTATTGATGAAAACAGCCTTATTTTTAGGCTTTTTATTTCACTATTCTCATCTGTTTCTTTATGGGATGTTTTATTTTCTTTATCAGAATTATCAATCAGACTTGCGCCGTATCCTGCATCCTCTACCGCCTTTATTACTGTTTGAGATGCAACATCACCCTCAACAATCATTGAGTTTGTAAGTAGGTTTACAGAGCAGGAATTTACTCCATCAAGCTTTTTCACAGCCTTTTCAACCCTCGCACTGCAGGAGGCACAGCTCATACCAGTTACACTATACTTTTCCATATCACACCGCCTTACTTCATCAATTTTTGTAATGTAAGCACCAGTTCATCAATAGTATCCTCTTTACCAAGTCGAATATCCCTTGCCACACAGGTTTTGATGTGATTTGCAAGCAGCTCCTTGTTAAAGGAATTTAGGGCGGAATTTACCGCAGACACTTGAATTAGGATGTCTGTACAGTAGGCATTCTTTTCAACCATACCTCTGATGCCACGGATTTGACCCTCTATTCTGTTAAGTCGGTTAATCAGTTTTTTGTATTCTTCCTCTGTTCTAACCTTAGTTTTGCAACAGCACTTTTCCTCCACAGTCAACACTCCTTTTTCTGCATTATATACCCCTATGGGGTATATTGTCAATAGTTTTACACAGTAAAAATGCCCCCGTAGGAGCATTTATATTCCATATTTAGTTTTTATCCTTTTCAGCTTTTCGCCAAAGGGTTTTATCAGCACCAACAGGAAAATTATGTTTGAAACAACATAGCTTACAGTCACAGGCAATGCTGTTGCCACATTTGCAAAAAATCTTAAAGCATTAAAAGCTCCGTCATACCAAAAGGTTGTCCAAACATCCATTAGGAGTGAATACAGTATTCCCGAAAATCCACCGTATATTAATAGTAATAACTTGTTGTCAACGATGTATTTGCTTATCAGTCCTGCTATAAGTCCGATAACACCCCAAGAGAACATTTGAAAGGGAGTCCAAGGTCCCTGACCGAAAATAAAGTTGGAAATCACCGCTGTAAATGCACCGCACACAAAACCGCACTCGTAGCCTAAATATATCCCTGTTATAACCACCATAGCGGTAACAGGCTTGAAGTGTGGCAAAAAGGAAAATATAAATCTTCCTGCTACCGAAAGGGCAATCATCACCGCCAACACAACAAGCAGTGTTGTATTTGACTTTCTTTTTTCAAAGGAGATGAAAAGAGAAATACAGGAAAGGACAGCAACGCACATATACACCCATGAATATGCCCTGTCATTAAAAATCACTACGCCTAAAACAACCACAATAGGTATTACAAGGCAAAATATCGTAAGCTTGATAATCCTTCTACTCATTTTCCTTATCTCCTATAAGCGACAAAACATCCTCAACGGTTACTGCGTTTTCAAATCTGTCACGGCAAATTCTGCTTGCAGATGTTGTGTAAAAATTGTTGGCGGAGAAAAATTCCCTTGGAGATGATGAGGAAAGCACCTCTCCGTCAAAGAAAAGTCCGCATCTGTCGGCAACACGGGAGGCAAATTCAACATCGTGAGTGACGGTTAATATTGTTACACCAAGGGACTTTATATCCCCAAGAATTTTCATAAGGCTTTCCTTGCCGTAGGCGTCAATACCCTTTGTAGGCTCGTCAAGGAGAAGTATATCGGGGTTAGAAAGCAAAATTTTACACAAGGCACACTTTTGCACCTCACCTCCGCTTAAATCGTATGGGTGTTTATTTAAAAGGTGGGAAATTCCAAGCTGTTTTGCAAGGGTGTTTATTCTGTTTTCCCACTCATTTTCGGGAATATCCTTCGCCTTACAAAGGCTCTTGTAGTCCTCGATAACACTTGACTTTAGGAACATCGTTTCCGGGTTTTGAGGGAGCAAAGCAACTCCAAGTCGGTTAAACTGCGGAGTAGTAAGTCTGTTTGTCTTTTCACCCTTAACAAACACCTTGCCACGGTATGGCTTTATGATACCTGCAAGGATTTTCAGCGTTGTGGTTTTGCCTGTTCCGTTCCCGCCAAGTAGGCAGTAATGCTCACCCTTATGTATCTTTAGTGTCGTTCCCCTAAGAACATCCTTTGCGCCTTTTTCGTACCTAAAAAATACCTCTTTCAGTTCAAGCTGAATATTTGGGTCAAGCGTAATTTCTTCAATTTCTATTTTTCTTTTAGGGAAATTTGCATTTATAAAATCCCTGCCCTCTTTTACTGTAAGAGGACATTCACCGCCGATTTTTGCGCCCTGCCATATTCGTACAGCAGATGGAAAGCCTACTGAAATTTGGTGATTTTTCAACTGCTGACACACATTTTTTGGGGAGTCAAAGGCTATCATTTTTCCATTTTCAAGCACCATAACCTTGTCGGCAATAGGAAAAACCTCTTGCAGTCTGTGTTCAATGATTATTACGGTAATTCCCAGTTCATTGTTCAGTTTTTTTAGAGTGGTGATAAAGTCGTTTGCAGATATTGGGTCAAGCTGTGAGGTTTGCTCGTCAAGGATTAGTACCTGTGGCGACATAGCCATAACAGATGCCAAGTTCATCAGCTGTTTTTGTCCGCCGGAAAGCTCCTGTGTTTTACTGCGGAACATATTGCTTATACCGAAATAATTAGCCATTTCCCCAACACGCAGACGGATAAAATCCGAATTATAACCAAGGCTTTCAAGTCCGAATCCAAGCTCGTTCCACACCTTGTCGGTGACGATTTGCTGTTCAGGCTTTTGGAATACAAAGCCTATTTTTTCAGCTGACTGTCTTTCGTCCATATTGTAGATATTTTCGCCGTTATAAAGCACTTCACCCGACCTTGTACCGTGGGGAGTGATTTCCCTTTTCAGCATTTTAAGCAGGGTAGTTTTTCCGCTTCCCGATTCACCGCACACCACCACAAATTCTCCGCTGTTTATTGAAAAACTGATGTTATCAATCGCCTTTGTGTCACTTTCGGGGTAAGAAAAGGTTAAATTTTTGACATTGAGTATTTCCACACTATCACCTCCCAAAGTTCAGTAATAAATGGCAGTAAGGACATTACTCCCAAGGATATATACACAACAATTTGTACTGCACCTGTCTTAATCTCCGTTACCAATGGATAAAATGAAAAGTCCACAAAGCCTATACCCATACCAAAAGCGACAACAGAAAACAGCAACAAGTTTACGGCGAGAAAAATGCCGTCCCTTTTACGAAATTTATACATAGAAAAGTGAGTTCTTCCCTTTAGTCCGTAGCCCCTCGCCTTCATTGAGGAGGCTGTGTCAACGGAATTTTCCAGCGACCATGTTACAAGGGCAGAAAAAACCTTTAGCTCACAAATAATTTTGTTCACAAAGCCCTTTTGGTCATACAGTCCCGATGCACCTTGCACCATACGAAATTCCCTGTGCTTTTCCCTGAAAAGGGGAATGAATCGTAAAGCCATTGAAAGTACAAGAGAGAGTTTTGGAATAACCTTTCCAAACAGATACAAAAATTTATCTGTTGTCATAATTTCGCTGTAACACTTGCACCAATATACAACCGCCATCAGCATAAGGGCGATGTTGCCACCGTAGAGGATAGCCTCCAATGTAACAGGATTTCCGTTCATAAAGAACAGTGGTGTCACACCGTTGTGGGAGAACAGAGGATTTATAATTGCAATAAGGAAAAACATTGGTATGTAAAAGGCTAAATCGTTGAAAAAGGCTTTTTTGCTGTTCATCATTCCGAAGAACATCATTCCCCCAACAAGGGAAAGAAAGAGCAGTACAGGGTTTGTGCCGAACATTGAAACCACTAAAATTGTGACGAAATACACAATCAGCACAAATGGGTGAAGGGTTGAAAAGCTTTTAAGTTTGTTATTTTCCATTTTGCCCCTCCACGAATTCTGCACCCACATCTCTGCCTAAATCACAGGTGTACTGCCACACAATGTTATCTCCGTCCTTTAGGGTGTATGAGGAACAGCCACGGTTTGGGAAGGTGTTGTTCACCGAATACACCCAGCCTGATAATTCTCCACAAGAAAATTCATACAGGTGATTGATACCCTCAATGTACACCGAGCCGTATTGATTAAGGTCGGCACCCTGATATTCCATATGGATTTTTTTGTATTTTGTCACCCTTTGTAAAGCATCAAAAACGGTGTCATTTTCCTTTAGAACAAGGTCAGTTTTTTCAAGTATAACACCGTCCTTTGGAACATACTTTTCAACACCTTTTTCAAGGTCTTTCATATTGTCAAGGATGGTTTTACATTCTATTGTTACAGTAACCCTTTTGCTGTCCTTGGGAATGTAGTCAGGGTGAGTGCTGTAATACTCCTCAACCGACTGAAAATCCGTACCCATAATAAGGATAATGACAACAATCACCCCTGCAAAAATTGCAAGAATATCCTTTTTCACTGCTTTTCACCCTTAAACTTTTTTCTTCCTTTTATAACTGCGAATATTACAACGGCTGAAATAACCAATAATGCAACGCCTATAATAACATAAACTGTAATACCGCTGTTTTCTACCTGTTTTTCTTCACCATTTTGTTGTTTTGTGTTTTTGTCCGAGCTGTTTGATTGCTCCTCTTTTTGCAGGGAATTTGCAGAATTTTCTGTCATATTTTTTCTGATTTTTTTGTTATTTTCGGTGGTTTCGTTTGAATTTTTATCATCAGTTTCCATTGATGAGGAAGTACTTGATACACCTGATGTATCACTGTTTTTTACTTGTTCATTTTTATTTACTGCATTAGCTTTTTCCCCTTTGCTGTTGGCTGAATTTTCTGTGATGTCTTTATTTTTTGATGAATAATCACTCTTGCTGTTTTTGCTGTTGCTGTTATTGTTCGGGTTGTTTTTTTCACCGTTTTGTGTGATATTGATTTGAGGGGTATTGTTTCCGCCGGAATTTTCATTATCTGCATTGTTATCACTTTTAAAAACATCCGTCATATCAAATAGAGATGTTTTATTTGATAATAGCCTGTTGTAGGCAACAAGGGCGTAAAAGCCCTGCTCCGTTGCCATTTGGTTATATTCTCCGCCCTTTTGGTGGGCAAAGCCTCCGCCACTTAAAGAAAAGCCTAAAAGCACATCAATAAGGGATTTTCCGTCACAAATAAACCGTTTGTCTGTATTGGGATTTATACCCAATGATGACAGGCAGACTATCACTTGGGAAACACTTTCGCTGTTAACCACGCCGCCGCTGGAAAAATTACCGCTTGACTTTTGAATGTCAGATAAAACAGTAATGCCCTTGTCAACGGCAGATTTTACTTCTTTATTAGAATTATATTGTTTTGACAAGGCTGTAATTGCCATTGCTGTAACATCAGGGTCGGGGGTGTTTCCCGCTAAAGTCCAGCCACCTGTGGATAACTTCTTACCTAGTATGTAATCAATCAGCTTTTCCCTTGTGGTGGCATCTAAACTGTCACCTGTGGGGACTGAATAATTGTTGCTGTCAAGGGCGATAAGTGCCCAAACAGCACCGTTTATCCCCTGTCTTTTAACCTTTGTAAAATCTGCAAGGTATGAGAGAAGATTGTATCCCCCAACATTTGTTACATCCTGTCCTATTGAGGTTAAAGCAAGGATAACACGGGAATACTCGGTATATTTTGTGGCGGATAGCACACCGGACTTTTCCTTTATAATATCCCTTACCTTTTCACTGTAATCAGAGTAAAAATCTTTTGAAACTGCACAGTTGCCCCTTGCAAGACCAAGCACAAGCCATTCGCCTCCGATGGAAGAAACACCATTTGGACTTTGATTAGCAAGTAGCTTTGCTGTCTGATGATAACAGATGCTTTCCTTTTGCGTTGCAGAAAACGCTGTAAGCGGTAAAGAAAATATCATAGCAAATAAAATGCAAAAGCAGAAAACAGTTTTAACAGTTTTTTTACTATATAGTTTATCCATTCTTCTTAAACTCTGCCTTTCTCTGCTTTGCACGAAGTCGTTTTTCTCGCTTTTTATGGAGTTTTTCATCACTTCTGGGGGCTTTTACCCCTGCCGTTTCCATTGCCCTCGGCCAAGGTCCCAAGTGGGACTTTATCATCATTACCTGATAGTCTGAAAAATCTGATTTTTCTGGGATTTTTCCTGTTTCTTTATACTTATTCATTATAAGCTCAAGGCAGTCTTCTCTTGTCAGCTTTGTTTCCATAATAGTACCTCAGGAAACACTGAATAAATCAATTCACACATCTTGTTTGCATATTTTCTGCCGGTATGCCCAAAAAATCCTCACAATACGCCAGTATTACTGCGGTTTTTTGAACATACCGACAAAAAATCTGACAGCACAATCTGTGCAAATGATATATTCAGTGTTTCCTTAAATATAATATCTCACTGCTTTTGTGCCGATTGAGGTATCTTTGAGAACCTCTCCTGCATACTTTTGAATAAGAGTTACGGACTTAATTGAAATATCCTTTAAACCGTCAAACAATGCAAAAAATTTCTGTTTTTCGCTCAGCTGTTCGGACTTTACACAATACTTTTGTAAAACTACTGCATCACGAACATCAACAACACCGTCCATATTTATATCACCATAAATGCCATCAATAGGTGATGGATTTTCACCTGCTTTATCAAGGGCAGAAACAGCACCCTCAATGTCCTCCTTTGTAATATCCCACTTGCCAAGGAGAGAAATAGCGTCAGTATAGGCTTTGCCGTATTTTTCAATTTCACCGCTATCCTTTATCTCTGCAACATAGGCGATAAGACCGCTTCTGTCGACAAAGGTGTTTGTGGTTTCAAAGGGCATAAAGCCGTAGCTTATGCCAATATCCTCGCCGTAGCCGTAAAGGGAATATTGCAAGCGGATCACACTGCCGTCCTCATAACAATATCCTGTGGAGCTGTCCTCACCTAACTTTATATTTCCTGCACCGTCGTTTGTTCCTGTGTTATCCACTGTGAACATCCAACCGCCGTATGGGGAAAAATCATAGGACTGTAAAATATTTTCCTCTGCCCTGTCTGTGATTTCTTCACCTGACTGTGTGAGCTTGTTGTATATGTCAGACGGAATATCCTTTTCGCTCCAATTCTGTGGATTGCCACCATCAACAACACCCTCAAGGTAGTACTGTGATATATCACCCTTAAAAGTGCTTTTGTCGCCAAGGCATCTCTCTGTAATATCACCAAGGGAATCCTCCTTGTAGTACCCAACCTTAACAGGCTCAATCACAAAGCCCTGACCCAAAGTGAGCTTTTCAACAGTCATATATACATAACCGTCAAATGCCTTTGTGTCCTCTGCGCTGAATGTAGCACTTGCAGAAAAAATAATCATAAGCGCAAGTACTAATGAAATCAATTTTTTCATTTTCTTTCACCTCAAAATAAAAAATCTCCTTGCTAAAGGGCAAAGAGATACCAAAAATGCATAACACAAAAAGACATAGCTGTGCTATGTACTATGCAAAACGGTCACTCTTCTTACCCAAAAGCTACAAAACCTTGAATATTGCAAGTAATCTGGCTTAATTTACGGAATAAGGCTTCCTGTAAAAATCACAGTAATGGAAGTTGCAACGGACTTTCACCGTATTTCCCTTGCTCATATTCATATTTATTGTATTGTATTAGATTATATCACATAAAATATGAATACTCAACAGTTTAAGTGCATTTATATGCGTTATATTTGATTTATATTCGTTTTTGAGCATATACCAATATTATATCTTTAGTGCGTTTTCTACCGGTAAAGCTTTATCTCATTCCCTCCATAAGTCCATCAAAAAAGGACTATCCGTTTGGATAGCCCTTTAGTATATCACTTAATTATTCATATGAAATTACACTTGCCCAAGAGGTTAAGAGTTCCCTTTCTTCAGGCTTACCCTTAACGGACTGAGATGCTGCTACAATTGGCATCCACTCCTGTACAAGCTGTACAGGAACATCAGCTTTTTGGCTGAACAGCTGGAGATACTTTTTAGCTACATCTTCTTTTCCCTCAAGAACAAAGATAAGGTAAGTTCTGGCGGCATCTGCGGAGGCATTGCCCTGTGTTGCGTGGGACCAGTCGATTACATATGGTGTACCGTCCTCAGTAACGATAATATTACTTGGGTTGAAGTCACCGTGACAAACCTTGTGGTGCTTGTGCATACCGCTTAGGCGAGTTTGCAGCTCGTATCTTGTGGTTGCGTCCAAAGTGGTTTCGTCAATTTTACGCTTCATCTTATCCCACAGCTTGTTAAGGAGTGGTGACTTTCTGCCCAAAATGTCAAGCTGTACATTGACAAACAGTTCAAGATATTCGTCAAGCTTGTCAGGATTTTCAGCCATAAGCTGTGCAAGGGTTTTTCCCTCAATATAGTCGGAAACTATTGCCCATTTGCCCTCGATTTTTGTAACCTCCAAAACCTTAGGCATTTTAAGACCTGTTTCTTCAACACGGGACTGGTTTAGCGCCTCGTTGAGAACATCAGACTTCCTGTAATTTTCGTCGAAAACCTTAATACATCTATCTCCATCTTTGTATATAACTTTATCTTTTCTTTCAGCCAAAACCTTTTCAAATTTCATAAAATATCAATCCTTTCATATAGAACAAATAAAAAAGCTTTTCTGCTTTGGTTATATTATACAACATTCCCCTTGTTTAAGTATAGGGTTAAAATTGCCGAAATAAGCCTTGTATATTTATTCAAAAACACCATAGTATTCTTTATAATATACAAAAACATAGTGATATTTTATGCAAATAATACAATTTTTTTATCACAACTGTTATGAGATATGTCAACACTTTAACAATCTTTTGTGCAACTTGACGAACTTTTAACAATCTTTTACAAAAGTATTTTGCCAAAAAAGTATCCCCCAATCTAAGTTGGGGGATAACATATTTATACAGTATAAATTATTCGCCGTAGTAAGCCTTAAGATACATTTCCTTAATCTCAGAGATAAGTGGGTATCTTGGGTTAGCACCTGTGCACTGGTCGTCAAATGCATCCTCACACATCTGGTCAAGTGTTTCAAGGAACTTATCCTCAGGAACATCATAATCCTTGATGTTCTTCTTGATGCCAACTCTTTCCTTAAGCTCGTCAATCATCTTGATGAGGTTTTCAACCTTATCCTCGTCTGTCTTGCCCTTAGCACCAAGGTAAGTTGCAAACTCAGCATATCTTGCCATTGTCTTTGGATGGTCATACTGGCTGAATGTACCCATCTTTCTTGGACATTCAGAAGCGTTGAATCTGATAACCTCGTCAATGAGGAGAGCGTTTGCAATACCGTGTGGAAGGTGGTGATAAGCACCAAGCTTATGAGCCATTGAGTGACATACACCAAGGAAAGCATTTGCGAATGACATACCTGCCATTGTAGCAGCATTAGCCATCTTTTCTCTTGCAACAGGGTCGTTAGGACCGTTGTCGTAGCATCTTGGTAGATACTCAAAGATTGTCTTTGCAGCCTTAAGCGCAAGACCGTCTGTGTAGTCAGTTGCCATAATAGAAGCATATGCCTCTAATGCGTGTGTAAGTGCGTCAATACCTGATGCTGATGTAAGACCCTTAGGAGCTGTCATATGCATATCTGTATCAATGATAGCCATATTTGGAAGAAGCTCATAGTCAGCAAGAGGATACTTAATACCGCTCTTTTCGTCTGTGATAACAGCAAACGGAGTTACCTCGGAACCTGTACCTGCTGATGTTGGAACACAGATGAAGTAAGCCTTTTCGCCCATCTTAGGGAATGTGTAAACTCTCTTGCGGATATCAATGAATCTCATAGCCATATCCATAAAGTCTGCCTCAGGATGCTCATAGAGAACCCACATAATCTTAGCTGCATCCATTGCAGAACCACCGCCGATAGCGATAATGCAGTCAGGCTCAAATGCCTTCATCTGCTCTGCGCCCTCTTTTGCACAAGCAAGTGTTGGGTCCGGAGCAACATTGAAGAATGTTGTGTGGGTAATGCCCATCTCGTCCAACTTATCTGTTACGGATTTTGTGTAGCCATTCTTATATAGGAACTGGTCTGTTACAATGAATACTCTCTTCTTATTCATTACATCCTTAAGCTCCTGGAGGGCTACAGGCAGACAGCCCTTCTTAAGATAAACCTTTTCAGGTGCTCTGAACCAAAGCATATTTTCCCTTCTCTCTGCAACTGTCTTGATATTGATTAAGTGTTTTACACCAACATTTTCTGATACGGAGTTTCCGCCCCATGAGCCACAACCAAGTGTGAGTGATGGTGCTAACTTAAAGTTGTAGAGGTCACCGATACCGCCGTGTGATGATGGTGTGTTAACAAGAATTCTGCAAGTTTTCATTCTCTTAGCAAATTCATCAATCTTATCCTTCTCTGTTACTGCGTTGCAGTAAAGGGAAGAAGTATGACCGTAACCACCGTCAGCAACAAGATGCTCAGCCTTGTTGAGAGCGTCCTCAAAGTCCTCTGCCTTATAGAAAGCAAGAACAGGAGAAAGCTTTTCGTGAGCAAATTCTTCTGCAATGTCAACGCTGTCAACTTCACCGATGATAATCTTTGTGTCAACAGGAACATCAACACCTGCAAGTGAAGCGATTGTGTGTGCAGACTGACCAACAATCTTTGCGTTAAGTGCGCCGTTGATAAGGATAGTCTTTCTAACCTTTTCGGTTTCTTCTTCGTTAAGGAAGTAGCATCCTCTGTACTGGAATTCCTTTTTAACCTTATCGTAAACACTCTTTAGAGCGATAACAGACTGTTCGGAAGCACAAATCATACCGTTATCAAATGTCTTTGAGTGGATAATAGATGAAACAGCAAGGAGAATATCTGCTGTGTCGTCAATGATAGCAGGAGTGTTACCGGCACCAACGCCAAGTGCAGGCTTACCGCTGGAGTATGCAGCCTTAACCATTCCGGGACCACCGGTAGCAAGAATAATGTCGGCTTCCTTCATAACAAGGTTTGTCATTTCAAGTGAAGGAACATCAATCCAACCGATAATTCCCTCAGGAGCACCTGCTGCTACTGCTGCTTCAAGAACTACCTTTGCAGCGGCAATTGTGGATGCCTTTGCTCTTGGGTGAGGAGAGATGATGATACCGTTTCTTGTCTTAAGTGAAATTAATGTTTTAAAAATAGCTGTTGATGTTGGGTTTGTTGTTGGGATAACTGCTGCAACAACGCCGATTGGTTCAGCAAGCTTAATTGTACCAAAGGATTCGTCCCTTTCGATAACATCACAGGTCTTAACATTTTTGTAAGCGTTATAAATGTGTTCTGCGGCATAGTTGTTCTTGATAACCTTATCTTCAACTACACCCATTCCTGTTTCTTCCACTGCCATTTTAGCAAGAGGAATTCTCTGCTTATTTGCAGCTACTGCTGCTGCCTTAAAGATAGCGTCAACCTGTTCCTGAGTATATGTTGCAAACTTCTTCTGGGCTTCACGCACCTGTGCAAGCTTTGCTTCTAAAGCTTCAACAGAATCTACGATGCTATAATTTGACATAGTTTTATCTCCTTTTACATAAGTCTATGTTAAAATATTAACAAATCTTTTCGGATTTGTAAACACTATATTTTATTTTCCCTGTTTTACACAATAACTCCTATCAAATGCATAGTAAAGTTAGAAAAAATGCTCGTAAAAAACAACAGATTTTTACAAAGATTTCTTATGGATAAAAAGTGCAGTATATTTTGTGCATTTTATAAGGAAAAACACCCCAATAATGCTGTTTTGCTTCCTGTATTTTATGCCGTATTTTTTAGAAAGATAAAGTAAAATAAACAAGTGATTTTATATGAAATACGGCAAAAGAAAAAGGCTGTTGCACTGCAACAACCTGAATTATCATAAGAAAATCGTAGGACAGACAACTACAAAATATTAAAATGCTCCAGCAAAATTTTTATTCCAAGGCAAATTAGGATTATTCCACCGGCAAGTTCTGCCTTGCTTTTGTATTTCAGTCCAAATATATTTCCAATCTTTACACCTATGCAGGACAGTGCAAATGTTGTAACGCCTATAATCACAGCCCCCAAAAGTGTGTTTAAAAAGTTTCCTGCAAAGCTCATAATAGAAACGGGAACACAGGCAAAGGTAACCCCAACAGCCAATGCGTCAATGCTTGTGGCAACAGCCATTGTAAGCATAACCTTAAAGCCAAGGCTGTCGTTTGCCTTTTCTTCCTCCTTGGACACAGCCTCCTTAATCATATTACCGCCGATAAGTGAAAGGAGAACAAATGCAATCCAGGGGGTAATTCCCGTTATATATCCGGTAAAACCTGCACCAAGCAAATACCCTATTATAGGCATTAGCGCCTGAAAACCGCCAAACCAAATTCCGCATATTGCGGCTTTTTTCAAATTTATTTTAGGAATTGCAAGACCCTTGCAAACTGACACCGCAAAGGCATCCATAGAAAGTCCCACAGCAAGCAAAATAATTTCGGTTAGTCCCATAAACAACAATCCTTTTTTGGAATAAGGCTATAATATTATATCAAAAATAAAATGTCAACATAACCAAGGTATAATTTTCTATTATGTGTAATAGTATAACACTAAAAAAGGCTACCCCATATGGGATAGCCTTTTTTGAGTTTTAATTAGTCTTCGCTACCGTCTTTTTCTGTTCCTGATGCACTTGCAACAAGGTCATTCTTTACTGCGATAACTTCAATATCAGGTGTTGTGTAATTCATAATAAATCCTCCTCTTAACACAAAAAAACTATATTTTGCTAAATTTACGACTTAATTATAGAATAATAATCTTTATTTGTCAAGATGATTATGAAAATAGGGATTCGTTAGTTACAACATCACCATATACTTCATAGGTATTGCCATTTGCGTCCTTGTAGGTTACATATGCTCTTAAGAACCAAATGTCACCATAGGATACCTTGGACTTTGTCCAGTTGTATTCATAGTGTGTTAATTTACTCGACTCTTTATTTACAACCTTCTTATACAGGGCATTTTCATATGTGAAA